>NZ_CP193666.1:1441845-1751056 GCF_051106275.1 Streptococcus sp. KHUD_014
TTCTATTTTCTAAATTTTTAAATTTAGATTCGGCAATCTCGCCAAGCTTTTGATATTTAGATGAATCTTGATCAGGATCTACTAGATAATAGGAAATCATCCCCTTTTCATCAGCATGATCAGCAAATTTAATTCTATGAATCTTTGTGAAATTGCTAGAGCCATCTAATGCAATGACTTCAATGATTTTTCCTCTTAAATCTCCTGCACCATTAATTTCATAAATGGTATTTCCGTCTTTGTCAAGTTTCCTATTTCTTCCTTGACCCTCACCTGCGTAAGTTACTTCAAGATTTTTCTCAACCTCTCCGTCTTCATTAACCAGAGCGGCGCCTGCATACCAAACTTCGTTTGCAATCTCGTCAAATTTTTCAGGATGTTCTTTCTGATCTCTCGCAAATAGAGTTTCATTCTTGTATTGATCTTTTACCTTGTGATAAGTATCCTTTGTAATCAGCTTAATTTTTTCAGGATTTGAAAAATCAACCGAAACAATCTTAGGGGCTGTGTTATCAATTTTTACAGGAATATAGGAAACCTGCCATGGGTAATCTTTAGTTAATCTATATTTAAATTTATAGAAATATTGACCTTCCGCAATCGGTTCAAATTGACCTCTTATCCTAGTAGCTGGATCTTTGGTATCCTTGCTTTCTGGTGCATTTTCTTCTTTCCCTCTAGGATTATAGATGAGTCCATCCCATTTCAAGTCGCCCCAAACTTTTAGCTTAGAAGATTTGATTCCCTTTGCATCATTTCTTTTAGAGTTTAAAATTCCTTTAACAAAGTGTTCTCTCGAAATGACTTTTAAGTCAATTTGATTTTCTCCCTCTTTATTTGTATTTACTATTGAAATCATTCCTTCTTCTGCACTTCGTAATACAAGTGGAGAAGGTGTTAATCCTCTCTCAAGTTGAGCATCTTGAGGATTTCCATTTGAATCTAAGGGATAAATTTTAGCAATATTAGAACCACTTGATGATGGTGCGTTGATCCCTTCGTTATTGAAAGCAAATAATTCTGGATTTTGATCTAGAGATGTTGTATTTTTATCTTTTCTATTTTGTATAACTCCTGCTGGATTAAATTTATCTATACCATGTTCTCCACCAATTCCCTTATTTAAGGTTCCTGGAATTTTTGGTTTACCATCATCATCATAACCTTCCATTGTTTTTGATTTTGAACCTTCTTCCCAAGCCCATTTATCAAGGATTGGTTCCTTATTCCAATCCCCAGCAAATCCCATTAGAGGCATCGATAAAGAAGGTTGGAAATTTGTTTTCTTCCCGTTGGAGTTCAGAGCTTCCATTTCTTCCACTGACTCAAAATGAATAAATGATTCTACAAATTTATTTTTGTTTTTAGCCTCCCCAACATTTATAACCGCATTTAAATCAAAGCTAGAATTTGCTCCTATGGTAATAGTGTCATGCTCAAATGTAATATTTGCTCCTTTGACTTTTTCTGGGTGAATTTCTGGAACAATTTGCTTCCCATCTGGAGATTTTTCATCTTTGTATGTTTCATCCAGTTTTAGTCTGTCAGTTAGAGCATCTGTAGTTACTGCTGATGCTGAAACTTTAAAGGTCAAAGGTCTGTTTGATGTATTGTGAAGCTTAATTGTAAAATATTTTTTATCTCCTTTTATTTCTTTAAGAGAAATAGAACCATAAGAGTTTACTAAACCTTTAGAATCTGTGTTTTTGAAAGTCGCTACGACTTCATTTCTCAAAGCATTGGCAACATTAATTAGCCCTGCTCCCTGTTGTCTAGGTGATGCAAAGTATTGACTTTTTTCTTTCCAAGAAGTCGCATCCATCATAGGTCGTGAAGTATTTTGTAGGGCAATTTTTGTAAGACTTGTAAGATCTATTTTGTCATCTCCCTCAAGATTTTTCAATACAGGTCTTTCAAGCATTTCCTTTAACTTTGGTCTAATCAAAACAGTAGAAGCTGCCACGATTGGAGTTGCCATACTAGTCCCTGACATATAACCATAAGTTGATTTCCCATTAATGACATTGAGAGTGGATTTAATATTTTTACCTGGTGCTGAGACATCAGGTTTTAAAAGCAAATCTGTTCTCGGTCCCCAAGATGTGGATCCTGCTGGAACTATGACATCTTCTTTATACAATTCTTTGTCTGTGTCAGGTGCAAACTTAAAGTCAATTTCTTTTTCGTCACCTACATTCGGTTTATTAGAATTATAGCTGGCCATATCAATTGGATAGTATTGCTCCAATTTATCTTTGAAATCTTCCTTACTATTTCTTTTAACCTCAGTTTTTTTATCAGGATTAATCATGTTCCATAGCTTTACACCATCATCTCCTGAAATTGAAAATACTTGACTTTTAGTCCCTTCATCCGCTTCATATCCCATGGCTGGAAGCTCTGTCCAATTATCTCTATTGTAGTAATTGACAGTATTTACAACCATAATGGCGCGTGCGCCCTTATCCGTTGCTCTTTTAAAAGCATCTTTTAAATCCTTGGTATAAATTCGATCCATTACTGCAATTTTGCCCTTAAGATCCAATCCTATCAAATCTTGGTCTTGACCTTTGCCTATATATACAAATTTCAATTTACTAGGAGCTTTTGAACCGTCTTCATTTGTTGTGATTTTATTCTTATCGAAAAATGCCCCTATATTTCTGTATTTAAAATTTTCTCCACCTATGTTAACTTTATCAAACTCAACTGTCTGATTTTTAGCAGAAGCGACCGCTATCGCATCTTCATGTGCTGCAGTTCGCGTTACATTTCCAGTGTCGGTCATTTTCAGATTATTATTTGCCACTAAATCCCATGAAGAACTTGAAGCAGAAGTCGCATAGTTACCCGTAGCTACAACCATTGGAATGCCTGCTTTTCTTAACGCTCTAATAGCTTCCCAATATTTCTCACCTACAAGACCTGTTCCTGTAAAGCCAGATGATACCGAAACAACATCGACATTGTGTTTGATCGAATCTTCAATAGCATGAAACATTGTTTCATCTCCTGCGAAGCCAGATCCTGCGTCAGAGTACATTTTATAAGAGAAAATCTGTGCATTAGGAGCAATTCCATCTATTCCGTTAAAGTTTTTAATATCTTTTTCAGTATCATTCCCCGCAAGAATCCCTGCAATATGCATTCCATGTGGATCAAAATAATCGCTTCCATCATCAGCTTTTTCTACAGTGATTTTACCACCATTATAATAATTGAACGCATGAGGGATTTTATCACTCAACCAGAAATTTTTATCAGTACCTTTTAAGTCTTCTTTTTTGAATCTCATTGAGCCTTTAGCATCATCATCAATCCTCATGGCCTTATGCCTATAATCTGTCCCGGTATCGATATTTGAAATGACCATACCTCTACCATCAAAGTTTTTCCCAAATGGTGCATTGATAGATTTTAGGTAATCAATTGCCTCTTCAACTCCAATTTCCTTTCTAGCATGATTCATCATTGGCTGTACTTTTTGTGATCGTTCAACCGATGAGATACCTTCTATTAGTTTAATTTTGTCCAGATTATCTGGAGTTGTTTCTATTGCAACACCATTAAAAACCGTATCATAAGTATATAAAACTTTTGTATCCTTAAGATTTGATAGTTGCTTGATTGCTTTTTCTCCAGATTCTTTATCTTTAAATTCAGCAATATAGACAAGTTTATTCTCTTTTTGGGGACTTTCTGGGTCTTTACTTGCAGACGAGTCCGCTCTATCTTCTTTGGATTGATTGGAATCTTCTTTTTTGATTGTTGTTTTTTCATTGTTAGTTTTATTGTCTATCACAGATTCTTTACTAACAACTTCTTTTTCCTCAATAACTGTTGTTTTCTTCTCTTCAGTATCCTTTGAAGTTTCTATAGCATTATGAACATCTTCAAGTTTTTCTTTGTTTTCTTTTTGTTTATCTACTACTTTTTCTTTATCAGAGATAGTTACAGCATCTTCAGAGCTAGATGTGTCTGCTAAAACTACCTCATTAGGGACATATGCTGCTAAAATAACTGCAGCTGTGGTTAGTGACAATACTGTACTTTTTTTCATTTTAATTCCTTACATATTTATTTAACTTCCAATAGATAGAAAACTTTAACTTTGCTAGCCTTTGTTATAAAAAGTTTTACTAAGTATTATCTAGGAAATAGAGTAGTACATTTATATATAATTGTTAGCTCTCTGAAAAATAGTATATCAATTAAAAAAATTTAAGTCAAGAAAAATTAAGGTCTATTAATTTTATTTTTAACGTCTGTTAAAAATGATATAAAAATTTCGTACTTAACTGAGATACATTATCAGCACATTCACACCATCAAAAATAGTAGCAATCAAGTTGAACCACTACTAGAACCACAAAGACAGACATAATTGATGCAATAATACTATTAAACAAAGTAAATAACCGATAAGAACTAGGCTTAACGGTTATTTTCTACATATCAAAAAATTTTTTTCAAATCCTCAGTCATTTGTTCACCTGTGACCTAGGCTTTACGAGTGCCTTGCTCTAGCAACTAATACTCAATGAAAAGCAAAAAGCAAACTAGGAAGCTAGCCGCAGGTTGCTAAAAGCACTGCTTTTAGGTTGTAGATAGAACTGACGAAGTCAGTAACATATATACGGAAAGGTGAAGCTGACGTGGTTTGAAGAGATTTTCGAAGAGTATAAGCTAAATCGGCGATTACACTTACAGTATAGCACTCTAAGAATAGGTGTCAAGAAATTTTCATCTCTGTTAAAAAAGCCTGTCTTGAGACAAGGCTTTGATAGTATTCAACTTAAGAACCCGCACTTTCGTAGGCATCTAACCCCCTATCCCAAAGTTTAAGGGAAATGACAAAGAAAACCAGAGAAATCAACATCAAACCTCCGATGTTAAAGATTACATCCTTGTCCTGCAAGAAATAGCTAGCAGGATAGTAGGCCGTAAAGGCAAATGGCACGATAAAGCTAATCAACCATCGAAGGAGCGAATTGTAAATGGAAATCGGGTACTTGGCAAAGTCATTAAACATATAGAAAATGTAAATCATAGCGCCTGACTGCTTGGTCCAAAAAGCGATACTGGCTGTCGCGATTTTCAAAGAAGTATAAATCAAGGTCGCAAAAGGAATACAAACTAGGAAAAGTAGAATTTTAGGAAGAGACCAAGCAATGCTAGTCACTGTTGTTGCTAGTAAAATACCACCAACCAAAAGTTCCCCCAAAGCATCAATTTGAAATGTCTCAACTAAGATGTGAAAGAGAGGATTGATAGGACGAGTCAAATACTTGTCAAACTCCCCTTTTCTCACCAAGCGTTGCCCCAGTGCCCAGAGATTGTCAAAAAAGAGATGGTCCAAGCCCTTGGGAATCAATGAAAAACCATAGATAAAGGCAATTTCTTGAAAAGTCCAGCCTTCTAGGGATGGGATGTGTTGAAAGATGACATTGAGAAACAAGAGATTCAAGCCTTGAGTCAAAAAAACTCCCAGCACACCAACCACAAAATCCACCTTGTATTCCATAATTTGTTTGATGTATTGTCTAATAAAAATCAGATGCATGCGTTGATATTTTTTCATACTAACCTCCTTGAATGGTGATAAAGGACTGGACTCGTTTCCAAATCAACTGAGACAAGCCCACCATCACTAAAAGCCAGAAAAACTGGAGTAAAAGCGCCTGGACAATCTGACTGGCATCGTATTTCCCAACAATGATCATGACTGGGGTATAAATCAAGGATGAAAAAGGCAAGAAGGACAGAATATCTGCAACAATCTTTGGAAAGAAAGCCAAGGGAATCAAACTTCCAGACATAAAGGCCACTATGGAAGTCTTGAGTAGATTGGAACCCCATAAATTTTTAAATACAAAGGCTGAAAATCCAAAGCAGATATTAAAGAAAAAGTTAATCAGATAAGCCAGAGTTAAGCTAAAAAGATAAAGGACAGTTAATCCCAGCACTTCTACCATCCCTTGCCCAGATACGATTTTCATCAAAACAATGACACTTAAAAATGGAAATCCAACGCTGATAAAAATTAACCACTTTGACCCAAGCTCCATAAAGAGGTAAGAAGCCGCAAAATGCACTGGTCGCAACAAACGCATGATAATGGAGCCATCCTTGACCTCCTCCCCGATCATAAAGGAGCTATCAGATCTGGTCAACAGATTGGTCACAAAACTCATGATGATGTAGAGGGTGATATCTGCCATACTAAAGCCCTGAATCAAAAACTCTTGCGAAGAATCAAAGACAGCCTTCCAGAGATAAAAGGCCACAAAAGCACCCATAACATCTCCGATCCTATAAAGAATAAAGTTGACTCGATAGGTGATCAATTCCTGAACACCTGCATTGATAAAGGGTTTATAACGTCTCCACAATTTGACCATCTTAGAGCTCCTTTCGGTAGAAGCGACGGATAATATCCTCGATATCCGTATCCACCATCTTCAAATCGCGGATTTCAAAATCAGACAGGGTTTGCTTGATAATGTCAGCTGACTGGTAGCGAGAACTATCAAATTCAATGTTGAGGCTATTCCCTTGTCTATCAATGCTCATATCCGAAAAGCCTTCATAGTGAGAAACGAGATGACTTTGACCTGGTAGCAGTTCAAAGGAGAGCGTCTTCATCTTACCAAAGGTCTCCTTGAGTTGGCTCACCGTTCCATCAAAAATCTCTTGGCCCTTATCAATCATAAAAATCCGATCACAAAGTTGCTCAATGTCGCTCAGGTCATGAGTGGTCAGGAGAATGGTAGTTTCTTCCTCCTGATTGATTTGGGTAATAGCCCGACGAATATTATCCTTGACCGAAACGTCCAAACCAATGGTCGGCTCATCTAAAAAGAGAACCTTGGGATTGTGAAGCAAGGAAGCTGCAATGTCCGCTCGCATCCGTTGTCCCAGTGAAAGAGTTCGCACGGGATCCTTGATAAAGTCTTTCAAATCCAAGACTTCATTCAAAAAGTCCATGCGCTTATGGAAGAGCGAATCTGGCACATCGTAAATCTCTTTCAAAACCGTGTAGGTTTCTTGAAGCGCCAAATCCCACCATAGCTGGGTACGTTGTCCAAAAACCACCCCAATATCCTTGACATAATCTTGGCGATTGTCCTGGGGAATCTTGCCATTAATCCGACAGAAACCAGATGTCGGTTTTAAAATTCCTGTCAGCATTTTGATGGTTGTCGACTTCCCAGCACCATTTGCTCCGATAAAGCCTAAAATCTGCCCCTTTGGTACCTCAAAAGTCAAATCCTTGACCGCTTCAAAGGTTTGCTTTTCAGGATGAATAAAGGAGCGTAATGCCCCCTTCAATCCCGGTTCCTTAACAGTCTTAACAAAATTTTTCTGAAGATGCTCCACTTCTATCATTGCCATATCTATCTCCCTATCGTAAGGAATAGCAACATTGTGTTTTTGACTACAAACATTCTAAATCCTTACTTTCTACACCTTCTATTATTACAGAAGGCTTTATACCAACCTATTATAGTCCAATAAAAAATAGAATGCAAGCGTTTGCCTAAAATTTATGAAATTGGAGATTTTTCTCTTAAAATAATAGTTTTAATCCAAAATTCTGGTTTGATAGTTCCCTTAAAATACCAAAAAAAACTGACTTCTTTTTCAACATAAGGAAAGAAAGCCCTAATAACACCCTATTGTAGTGCAAATGTCTAAGGAAAACAAGTGTTAATTTATATCAAAAATTTGAATCTCTAAGAAAAGATAAAAGAGAGTGGGACAGAAATCGGTAATTCGTTAGAATTCGATTTCGTCGTCCCACCTCCGCACAGTTGAGTAGGGCTATAAAAGCTGATGAAATCAGCGTAGTAGAGCCCACTCAACCACTGCGTCTTGCTCGAAAATCCAAAGACAATTGAGAGGCTAGGACTTTTGTCCCAGCCTCTCCTCTACCAAGTTAAGTCTTCAATCATGCTTCTTACTTGTGAATCAAGAGTCTTATCCTTCTTCAGTTCTCCAACTAAAGTCTGAATCTTCCGGACTAGATTTGGATCAGTGTCATTATAGCATCGATGAAGCATCCAGATGTTATGCACAGTTGGACTTTTTAGAACTGACTCCATCAATAATTCCTCATAGCCTTGATGATAAAATCTCTCCACAAAGTGAACCAACTCACCTGGAGCTCCAAAATCTACTTCTGGATGCTTGGAAATAAAGTCTAAGACGGGGTCAACCAAATCAAAGGGTTGAGGGTAAGCCTCCATGGCATCTACAATCTCGTCTGCCAACTCAAATTCTTGGTCTTCAGTAATTGCATCATGCAAAGCAACTAACATATCATCTTTAGTAAGCATCTGATTCTCCTTTTCAACTTTTCCATATCATTATTCGTTTTCGAACTTCTTCTTCACTCATCAAACCTTGTTCGTAAGTAGTTTTCTAACTCTTTCTGGGATAAATCACTAGGAAGTTCAAACACATACTCATAACCTTCATCACAAAAGGAAACTTTCTCTTCGGGTGGAAACCATTTCCGAAGCCAGATGATATAGGAGGAATAATCTTGTAACCTGTTCGTTGAATCAAAGTAATCAATCACAAAAACATTTTTCTTGCTACTCAGTGAACTTTCCAAAGTAAGCTGAGGACTTTGATAATCCCAAGAAAGCGAGTAAGCTTTTTCAGGATTCGTCCTTTCTCTGATCAAAATACCTGGGAATTTTTCTCTCAAAGCAGTACAAAAGGCTTGTAAATCTAGGAATATGGGGTCTTTACTCTCAATAAAGACAAAATCAGCAGTACTCATCAGTCTCTCTCCTTCTTTTTAAAACTGAAAACAAACCTTAACCATCAATGGCAAAATTCTCCAGACTCTCAAATGCCTGCCCCTGATAGTCAAAAGAAAAGATATGAATATCATCAAAAGTTTGATCGCAGAAAGTAACGGTTTGTCTTTCTGGCTCGATGATGGGTTTACCCAATTTTTCAGTAGCTTCTTCATCTGTGAAATACCCGTAAAATTCTTGTAAATGAGGCAGTATAAATGCAAGAATACGAGATCTATTTTTATGGTAATTAGCTGCAAGCAACTGAGCTTCAACCTCATAATTTCCACTTGGTTTTTCTTCCCAAGCTACAAGAACATCATCTACTTCATGTAGGTAGGCTTGCAAGGACTGATCGAGTATCATGGCTATTGTCCCTTCTATTCTATTTACAATAACAGAAAATAAAAATCACATAGATTGAGCTAAATGATTATCTAAAAGTATCTGGCATAATTCTTTTCACACTCTCATCTTTGTCAACTAGAAAACAGTCTGGAAAAGTCATCTGTTCCCATTTTTTATAATCAAAACTTGAATCAAAATGATTGATTAAGATTCCTAGTAAATTCCCATGAGAACTTAACAAAATCGTTTTATCTGAATATCTTTTTTCCAAGTCCTCAAATAAATCTAAGATTCTCTTTAATGCTTCTCGGTTAGACTCACCTCCAATAAGTGATTTATCTGGATTTTGCCATAAATAATGAATCGTTTCTTCAAACTTAGAATCTTCAATAAATCTTGAGGATAATTTTCTTTCACGTAAACGATTATCAAGTACTATCTTATCAAATTGAACGGGAGAACTATTTACTGTCTCAAAAGCTCGCTTATAAGGACTTGAAATAAAGTAATCTATTTTACAAGCATTTAAAAACTCCAGCTGTTCAAGAGAAGAAAATCCTTTTTCCGATAAAGTTCTATTCAAATCATCACTCGAGAATCTTGAATGAGCATGACGGAGTACAATGTAAGTGTTCTTCATAAAATGTCACCTCTCAATTATTGGCATCAGTTCAAAATAACTTTCTAAATCACAGTTACTCTGTTAAAAAATCTTCAATTCGAGAAACAAGTTCATTATTTTGATAGTGATAAAGTTCGTGAGGCGCATCCATATATATGACTTGAACATTAGACTGGCCACTAGCAAATGTCTCTGCATAATGCTGCCATTCTGATTGGCTAAAGGTCGTGCCTTCACCGTTAGAAACCAGTAATAAGGTGGGAATTTTCGGATTGATGCTAGAGGAAACTTTCTTGGCATTTTCCTTTGCCAAACGGGATTCATGAAGCATGGCTTGTGATATCAACTGCTTATATGCTAGTAATTTATATTGTTGTCGTTCAGCTTCAGTCAGAGTTGGATTTTTTATATATAAGGACTCAGGGAAATAGCGTAATAAGCCAATCTTACTGCTCCAATAAGCCACAGTAAGCAAGGCCTGATTATCCTTTAAATCCTCATAACTTGCTGGTAATGCCCAATCCAGACCAACCAAGGATTTCACTTCATCAGGATACTTTTCCTGCCAAGCCAGACTTTCAAGACTAGCCATGGAATGAGACAGAATGATAAAAGGTCCTGTTATATTTGCTTGTGATAGAGCTTGACGTGTCTCAGACAAAACTTCCATCACATCTCTGGATTGATTACTATCCTCGCTACAACCATAGCCAGCCCGCTCCACGATGACTACCTTATATTTTTTTGATAAGGAATCCGACACATTCTTAAAGTCTAATATAGGTGAAGCAATACCTGCACCTGAAAGAAATACTATCGTCTCAGATCCTTCACCTTGAACGTAAACATTCATTTGATGCCCATTGACAAGAACTTGCTGTCCCACAGGTGTTAGTGAGGCTTGTTCCTTTTCCAAACTGATACGATGAAAGATGAATGTTGCCCCTAAAAACAAAAGAATGAAACTAAGAAAGCCAAGACTCCATTTTTTTAGTTTTTTCATAGCATTATTGTACAAAAATTAGACTCTTTTAGCAACTTTAGATAGATTCTTCCCCAACATATTCTCTATAGTTTCAAACACAAAAAACCCACCCAATGGGCAGGTTTTTTATGAATATGGTTAAGCTAGATTATGCTTTACCTTCTTGAGCATAGCTGATTAAATCTCTTAATCATTTCTTCTAAACTTACGTTCTTCACATGTCCTTTACTGACAAGTATTGTAATCTTCTCACACCTAAACATCGAAAAACCTATAATCGCTAGCAATCGAATGTCAACAAGCTTTCCAAATGAACCTAGTGTAGCTAAAATTGCAATTAAAGAGTCATCAATATATGCTCCGGAGGTTTCATGAATTCCAAACAACTTTGCAAATCAGTTAGAATTTTTGCCGTAAGAAAGGTTTTTCATCCTTATTTATAACCTCCCTTACTTGAATCATTATTCTCCTCCACCATTTCAATCCAAGAATCAAAATACTGCTCCATAAAATAGGTCTGCTCTGCAATCAAATTTTTATTAACCTTCTCATCCAAGGGAGCTAAAACCCACTTGTCTTCTATATCATCACGACGTCGAATGATAGCAACCAACTTTCCAGTAAAGACTTCCAGAGGTTGTTGCCGATCATGGGAAACAATATAAACATCTTGCTCTTCGCCATCTCCCCCCATCAGTTCAGGTATGTAGCCATAGTTAATCGGATAGACATTCCCAAAAGAATCTTCAAACCCCACCGGCCGATCAATGACACCACTAAATATTCTCTCTTTGAATTTCATCTTTTCATTGCCTCCGTATGACATTTCCTAGATTCATTATACAAGAAAAATCCCGCCGTAGCGAGATTTTCTATCTATAGCCTAATTAAGCTTTACCTTCTGAACCGAATACGTCGATACGTTCTTCAACTGATGCTTGGATAGCTTTTACACCGTCAGCCAAGAATTTACGTGGGTCGAAGAGTTTCTTCTTGTCGTATTCTGCTTCGTTTGCTTCGTAGTCACGAGCAAATTTACGAGTTGCGTTAGCGAATGCGATTTGGCATTCAGTGTTAACGTTAACTTTAGCAACACCAAGTTTGATAGCTGCTTGGATTTGCTCATCAGGAATACCTGATCCACCGTGCAATACGATTGGGAAGCCTGGAAGAGCTTCTGTCAATTTTTGCAAGTGGTCAAGGTCAAGACCTTCCCAGTTTGCAGGGTAAGGACCGTGGATGTTACCAATACCAGCTGCTAAGAAGTCAATACCAGTTGCAACCATTGCTTTAGCATCTTCGATTGGAGCCAATTCACCTTTACCGATGATTCCGTCTTCTTCACCACCGATAGTACCAACTTCAGCTTCTACTGAGATACCTTTAGCGTGTGCTTTTTCAACTACGTCTTTAGCCAATTTAAGGTTTTCTTCAACTGGAAGGTGTGAACCGTCAAACATGATTGAAGTGTAACCAACTTCGATACACTCAAGTGCATCTTCGTAGTGACCGTGGTCAAGGTGGATAGCTACTGGTACAGTGATACCCATTGATTCAACAAGGTTAGCGATCAAGTTGCGAGCAACTTTGTAACCACCCATGTATTTAGCAGCACCCATTGAAGTTTGGATCAAAACTGGAGCTTTTTTAGCTTCTGCTGCGCGCAAGATTGCTTGAGTCCACTCAAGGTTGTTTGTGTTAAATCCACCAACTGCATAACCGTTGTCACGAGCTGCTTGGACAAATTTTTCTGCTGAAACGATTGCCATTTTATCAGGCCTCCTGTATATTTTTATGGGACATCCCATTTACATTGTTCATTTTATCACTTTTTAGCAAAAAAAGCTAGTTTTTCCCGTGGTTTCGATTGAATTTCTTCTATTTTCAGATATGTAAACCTTTTCCCATTTGGTCTAATCCTTGTTCTCAGGCAGGTTCATATAAAATACCAAGTGATCATCATGTCTTTCAAAGCAATAGTCAATTTCTTCGTTTTCCAATAAACTTTTGACGACGAAGAGTCCCAAGCCAGCTCCCTTACTTTGTCGACTAGAAACCGTAAAGGATTGTTCAAACTTATCTTGCTCCTCAGGTGTACAGGCGTTCTCAATAAAGACCCAACCATCTTTTGCTCCAATTTTTAGATAGCCTCCTTGAACAGAGTGTTTCACAGCATTACTGACAAGATTGGAAAGAATCAGCTTTAGTACCGAAGGATTTAGATAAGTTTGTTGGTCAGTGAGTTGATTTTCTACAGTAATTTTTCTCTCTTTGGCTAATAAATTATAATCCTTTAAGAGAAAATCTGTCATTTCAAGAAGGTTGATTTTTTCCTTTTTGTCTCGCAATTCTTGCACTGAAGAAAGAGATAGGATTTGCTGGACATGGTGAGTCAAATCATCCACAATTCTTAGAGAAACTCCAAGGTAATGGTCACGATCTTTATAGCGTCCAATATTGGCTTTCATATTCTCCAGAAGAATCTTTAGACTAGCTAGAGGTGTTTTCAGTTCGTGGGAAGCTCCTCGTAAAAACTCCACCTTCATCTTTTCCAGCTGGAGGATGGCCTCGTTCTTCTCATGCAAATCTGCAATCACCGTCAAGAGATGCTGATAAAGGCTATTGATTTGTTCTTTGAGATCGCCAATTTCATCCTTAGAATCCACGCGCAAGCGAACTTCTGCATCCAAATCCATCATTCGCCGAGTTACTCGCTTGATTTCCAATATTGGAGCTACAATGCTTCTCGCATAGATATAAGCTATTAGGAGCGAAATCAGAAAGGAAGCCAACAGAGTATAAGGTAGAAATTGCAGGCTGATATCTTCTGCTTCTTTCTGCAAATCCATAGAAGCAATAAACTGTATGGTCAAGGTCTGACCATCCTTAGATTGGACTTCTCTTTCCTCGATGACCAAGGAAGCCGTCTGTCGTTGTTTATCAATAGGAAGATTATCATTGACTTCCAACTTATCCTGAGTCATCTCTCCCTTAACAGCTCCCTTAATATCACTGCTTTTAGAATAAAGTTCAAGGACTTCCTGAATAGCTTGACTATCTTTGCCTTGGAGAGACTGGGCGATTTCTGTAGCCTTTTGCCCTATGCTCTCCTGACGGTGACTGAGATAGGTCGGAGGAAAGAGAAAATAGATGGCCAAATGCAAACAAATGACCAAGGTAGAAAATACCGAGAAGGTATAGATAAAAATTTTTTTAAATAAACCTGAACGTCTCATTTTCTCTCCAATTTATAACCAACATTGCGCACGGTAAGAATACAGTCTAAATCCAATTTTTTCCGTAGTTCCTTGATATAGACATCAATCACTCTGTCAAAAGGAACCTCATCTGTCATCTTCCATACAGCATCGATAATCTGCGACCGTGTTAAGGCTCGACCTTCATTTTTAACCAGATAGTCTAAAATTTCCAGTTCTTTTGCATTCACTGCAACTTCTTGACCAGCCACTTTGGCGCTATAGCTGTCAAAGTCTACCTCGGTGTCCCTATAGGTAAAAATACGACCAGTATCATAATAACGTTTAAAGATGGCGTCCACTCGTACTTTTAACAAAGATAGGGAAAAAGGCTTTTCCAAATAACCATCCGCCAATGCAGCAAAGGCACTCATCTTATATTCTTCGTCCTGAAAGGCTGTCAACATGAGGACTGGAACTTGACTAGACTTACGGATTTCTGACAAAACCTCTAAACCATTGAGTTTCGGCATTTGAATATCTAAGAGAACCAAGGCAACTTGGTGATTGGAAAATTGTTCTAAGGCCTCAAGACCATCTGCTGCCTGAATGGTTTCATAGCCACAATCCGTCAAATAGTCACTAAGCCCCTCACGGATCATGTCCTCATCTTCTACAATTAGAATTTTCATATAAATCCTTTTCTATCAAAAATGCTACCTATATTATATCTCATTTGAG
Organism: Streptococcus sp. KHUD_014; assembly: GCF_051106275.1. Taxonomy (GTDB): domain Bacteria; phylum Bacillota; class Bacilli; order Lactobacillales; family Streptococcaceae; genus Streptococcus. Next base: position 1,456,549 of record NZ_CP193666.1, read on the forward strand.
TGAGAATAGGTAGCAGGTTTTTTATTCACTATCCAACAAGAGTTCTTTTGGTTGTTTAAAGAGGAGATTGCTTGAAGCAAGTGCCATAACTAGTACCACTAGAACTAAGCCAAGTACAAAGATGATGGCAAAGTCAGAAGGTTGAATGGAAATATCCAGACTTGAAAGTGTCTTGCTAAAGCCGTCGACTTCTGCACCACCACCAAGATTAGAGGCTTGGGCTGCCTTACTAGCCTGCTTAGACACATCTGATGTGACATTTGCAAGAACTGTATTTCCAATGGCACGAGCAGTATAGTTTGCTAAGAAGTAAGCTGAAATTAGTGCTGGAATTGCAATCATAACTGCTTCTGTGATAAATTGTCCTAGAATACTTGCTTGTTTTAGACCAATTGAAAGGAGAATTCCAACCTCTTTACGACGGGCGTTAATCCAAAGTGTTAGTAAGAGAGCCAGTAGAAGAACAGAGAAACTCAAGCTACCCCAGAATAGAAGATTAGCCATCTTGTACATACCTGAGATAGATTGCTCAAGGGCAGGATAGTTAGATGAACTCTTAATCAAGCTATACATCTTCCAGTTGATACCGTTGATCGACCCTAGTTCTTGCATAACAGTATCTAGGTTCTTATCTCCAGCTACAAAGAAGGTAGCATCTCCATAAATAGCTGTATCTTCTGTATAACCATAGAGTTGGGCTGCTGTGTGAATATCTGTGATAGCTGTATTCTCATAAAGTTCTTGTGAGTAGGTTACAGCAGATTTGTTGTGTCCATCAAAAAGTCCTTTGATCGTTACTTCTACTGTTTCCTTGGCTCCTTTTTCATTATCTGCATCGTAGATATTGGAGTTCAGTTTGACCTTGTCGCCAACTTTCCAGCCATGTTTAGCAGCCAAGTCTTTGTGCATGAGAATCTGGTATTTGTCATCGTTTGTTAAATGCTCACCTTCTACCAGTTTGTAAGAGCCTGACACAAACTTGTCTTCTTTAGAAGAGTCATTGACACCTGTTATCATCAAGCTACTTCCAAAACGTTGTGCTCGATCTGCAGTTAGATTTTTCTTGGTTTCAGGCGTTTCAATCAATTCATAGCCTGTCAAATCACCGATAGCATTGATTCGTTTAATGTAGGATTCAATGGCCTTATTCTCGGTAATTTTTTTGATATCTTCACCCTTGATATTCCCAGCACCACGTGGAGTCCCTTGATTGACCCTGCGATTGATTTGCATAGAGAAACTATTGGTGATATTTTTAAAGGTTTCTTGAGAAGCCTTGGCTGTCGCACCCTTGATAGACAAGCCGACCAAACTCAAACTAGCCATCAAGAGAATGATAAGAAAGATCACAAGCGACTTGAAAAATTTTCTTGTGACATAGGCAAATGCGTTGTGTAACATAAGATTCCTTTCTAGATTTACTTCAGTTTTTAATATGTTTAAAAATTTTAGTTACTATTTTTTCTTGTTTCAGTCAGTTTCTTATCCTTCAATTCAAGTGTAATATCTGACGCCTGTGCTACTTCCTTACTGTGGGTCACAACGATCACACACTTGCCTGTTTTCTCAGCAAGAGATTTGAGCAAATCGATGATATCCCCAGCAGTCTTAGGATCCAAGTTTCCTGTTGGTTCATCTGCTAAAATCACTGGTGCTTCCGATACAAGACTACGAGCAATGGCAACCCGTTGTTGCTGCCCTCCTGATAATTGGAGAACATTCCTCTTGATTTGACTTTCATCTAAACCAAGTTCAAGAAGGGTATCCTTGCTGGCTTTTTTATTAACCAAGCGGATATTTTCCAATGGAGAAAGATAATCAATCAAGTTATAGTTTTGGAAAACCAAAGAAATATGGTGCATTCGGTGATAAGAATATCCTTGTTCACGAATATCCTTGCCTTCGAATAAGATAGCACCTTCGACTGGGCTATCAAGTCCTGCTAAGAGAGATAAAAGTGTTGACTTCCCAGCTCCTGATTCTCCGATAATACTATAAAACTTACCAGGTTCAAAATCGTAATTGATTTTATATAATACTGCTTCTGCAGTGTTCTTGTAACGATAAGTAAGATCTTGTAATTGTAGTAAAGTCATGATTTCTCCTTTATTAACTGATGGATGATAAAATTTCTTTCGGTGATTTTCTAAATAAAAATAGGAAACAAAGTGCAACTGACAAGCAGCTGATGATAAGTAGGAAGATATAAGATTCTCCAAATGATAAAAGACTTGTTGAAAGATTCGTTGCTTTTGCTAGCGTATCTTGTAGAGCAGCTTGATCGCCACTTGCAAGTACAGTCTTTAAGAGATAGGAAGTAATGGCATTCCCAGCCACAAATGCAGGCAGAATAGCTGCCAATGAAACTATGATGACTTCCAGACAGAATTGGCTAAAGATTGCTATTTTTCCTTTTCCTAGTGCTAATAAAATACCAACCTCGTAGACTCGCTCTCGTAACCAAAGTGACAAGACCAAGATCAGCGCTCCTACACCAGCAATCATAATACCATAGAGGAAAATTTGTAAGAAGGTTTGGAAGGTCGAAACTGAATCCTTGATTTGTTCAAAAGCCTTATTTTCCTTTTCAACTTGATAACCTTGGTTTTCCAGGGATAACTTTTCAACCTCTTGAATGATCCTATCCATATCTTTTGGATTTTCTAGATAGAAACGAGCGGCAGTAACTTGAGCTTCCTTATTTCCAAGAAGACTTTGGCTACTTTCGTAGTCCGTATAGACCGTGTTTTCACTAAAATCTGACGAAAGACCAGTGAATTTCTCTTGCTTCTTACCTGAGAAAATACCTACGATTTCATAGTCTAGCCTTTGTCCACTATTTCCTTCTACTTGACCAGGATTTAAGCTAATCTTATCCCCAAGTTTTAGGTTATTCTTCTTAGCCAATTCTTCATGGACTAAGATTTTCTGACTATCTCCTTTTTCTAGGTGTCTTCCTTCTTTAAGGGTAAAGGCGGAACTTGTAAAAGAAACATCCTTGGAAGAGTCTTCTAATGCAATCAAACTGATAAGATTTTTTTCAGCCTCTGTCAAATCATCCCTTTGGATACTTTGTTCTCCAGTAACGACTTCTTTGTCAGTTAACTTAGCTATTGTCTCAAGTTCTGGGGAAATCTCCTCAAGACCTTTTATCTTTTTAAGCTCGTCTAGTTGAGACAGTTGAAAGGTCTGATCTGCTTCTATTCTTTTAATAGAAAAAGACGTATTTAATGAGCGATAGAGATTATTTTCTACTGTTTTGTTGGACTTCATAAGCGTCAGACAAGCCGATATTCCTGCCAATAAGACAAATAGAATCAGGAATAATATGAGACTTCTCAGTCGTTTTCTGCTGACGTAAGCCCAAGCTCTTTGAGTGGGATTCATATAGCACCTCCATATTTGTAAGACTATTATAATATCCAAATATGAAATGTTTATGAAATAAGAAAAATTTTTGAAATAAAATAAGCCAGTATTTCTACTGACTTTATATTTATAAATCCCCCAGATTAAAACAGAGAAAATGCAGCAACTAAACCAGACAGGATGTTAGCTAGTGCATGTATGAGCCAACTTGGTAAAATGGATCCTCCTGCTTTCTTTTCATTAACAAAACCAAGATAAGCTGCTATTGCTCCAGTAAAAAATATAATGAAAAAAGTGACTTCTAAACTTACTACTGAAGTAAATAATACTCCATGAAGCAATGCAAAAGCGATAGCCTGTATCGTATTTGCAAAGACAAACGGCATGTGATTTGCCATTCGTTTCAGTAGAAATCCTCTAAATAGCAGTTCCTCTGGCAAAGATGTTTGCAAAATACTGTAAATTAGAATACTTGGTAAAGCCTTATAGCCCATACCAGAAAAAGCCGAAGTAGCCGTTTCTATACTACGTGTTAGAGGAAAGACAAACATATAAAAAATGGTAAATAAGAGAAATCCACCAATTATCCATGAGATCAGATCAGAATCTTTAACCCTTTTAATAGATTTTAAACCAATCCATTCTATAAATGGGACTTTCCCCCTCACAGTCAGAAACCACCAGATAGAAGGTAGTAAAATAATAAAGAGAATTTGAATAAAGGCACTTATGATTCGTTGAAGTTCATTAACCATCGTAATCCTCCTTTACATTTTTGAAATACCTATTTTAAATTAGGGAATACAAGTCTTTAACTATGAAAGCTTTCCCGATAATAACCGTTATAAACTAGGATAGATTAAACTTTTCTACACTACTCTCTATATTTTTTAATACTGATTTCTTTTCCTTCTTTTCTATCTATATTGTAACACTTTTTAAAAGAAAACAAAAAACATACAAAAAACTATCTTGTATGTTTTTCACTATACCTATTTCAAAAAATAAAAAGCTAGCCGAAGCTAACTCTTTTCCTATGCGGAGAGAGGGACTTGAACCCTCACGACCTAAAGCGGTCACAGGATCCTTAGTCCTGCGCGTCTGCCAATTCCGCCATCCCCGCTTCGATTACTTTACTAGTATATCAACTTTCACAAACTTTGTCAACACTTTTTTCAGATTTTTTTCAGTTTTTTTGAATACATTATTCTTTGATTTCAACTAGATTTTCATCAAGGAGTTTCGCTCCTAATGTATTCTTAAAATGTCCAAGAGCAAACTGATGGTTTTCAGGCCAAATGGATGCGACTGCTGGCTTGACAACTTCTATCTGATAGCCAAGATTATAGGCATCGATAGCCGTATGCAATACACAGATATCTGTAAGAACACCTGTTAAGATAACTGTATCCACGCGACGCTCTCTCAGACGGATATCCAAATCTGTGCCAGAAAAAGCTGAATAGTGACGTTTGTCCATCCAGAAAACACGACTATCCTGGGCCTGTTCCTGATAAAATTCAGCTAACTTACCATATAGATTACGCCCGCTAGTCCCAATCAGATTATGAGGGGGAAATAGTTTACTTTCTGGATGAAAGACATCATTTTCCTCATGAGCATCAATGGTAAAGAAAATATAATCTCCACGGTCAAATGCTAATCTAGTTACCTGATTGATTGCTTCTGATATTGCTTGAGCAGGAGCTCCTGCTGTCAATTTTCCATGATCAGCTACAAAATCTTCTGTATAGTCAATCGAAATTAAAGCCTTAGCCATTAATAGTCCCTCTTTTTCACTTCTTCAAAAATATCTGGGATTAAAACTTTTAGATAAGTTCCCTTCATACCCAATGAACGACTTTCAATAATCCCTGCTGATTCGAGCTTCCGAAGAGCATTGACAATCACTGAACGAGTAATACCGATGCGATCTGCGATAACTGAAGCTGTCAATTGTCCTTCTTTGCCATTTAGTTCTGCTAAAATCGCAGAGACTGCACGCAATTCAGAATAAGAAAGTGTATTGACCGCCATAGTCACTGCTGTGCGACGGCGGATATTTTTCTCATCCTCTTCACGTTGGAAGTTCAAAAGCTGAATACCAACCACAGTGCTAGCAATCTCAACAAGAATCAAATCCTCATCTTCAAATTTCTTGTCATTTCGCCAAATAATCAAAGAACCCAATCGAATCCCAGAAACGTGGATTGGAGCAATAGTTGTTAAACCATCTGGGAAGTCTGAGCGACTTTCAGTTGGGAAAATAGTCAAATCATGTTCCACAGGGAGGTTGGCCTCCGTATCGTAGATCATATTTGCCCCTTGGATATAGTCCTCAGGGAAAATCTTTGTTTGGAAGAACTGCTCTACACGATCGGTGTTTGTTTTATAGCGCATAAAGTAGCCCAACAAACGCCCCTTGCTATTGACGATACAAGCATTGCAGTCGATGATATCGGCTAATTGACGTGTAATGGCATTATAGGGAAGTTCATCCTGTAGTTGCTCCTCCGAACGCTTTAAGATAGATGTGATTTTTCTCGTTTTTTCTAATAAATGTGCCATTTTTTACCTCGCATATAATCGCTTCCATTATATCACAAAACTGTCTTTATTTCAATAATTATCTGAAAATTGCTTATTGCATTGCAATTCTCTTACATTTGCAATTTTTTATATTTTTTTCAATTTTCTTGTTGACAGCTCCTCCATTTTTTGATAATATAATATTACAAGATAACAAATATATAGATATCACTTCTAGTATTGATTTTTACGTAACTCTCGGTCTCCTTATATATAAAAGCGATCCACCACAGTGAACCGCTTTTTTATTATTTATCGCCCTTGTTACGAATAACGAAGCCTGTTTTCTTTTCGCTAGATGTTGTGCGAGGTTTTTTGTTGTCCTTACGGTAACGTTTTTCCTTATCAAAGCGGTCGTTTTTGCGACTGCCTTTTTTGAAATCATCCCGACGTTCACCACGACGATTGTCACGACGGCGGTCACGATCACGACGGTCATCTCCACGACGACCTCCTCGACCATCCTTGCCTTTACCACCGAAGCCATTACCTGATGGCTTAAACGGCAGTGGTTTTTCACGTGCAATCTCAACTTCTGGAAGACTATCTGGATCCTGAACTGTTAAGCTAAGAATGTACATAGCCAATTCTTCAGGACTGAATTCAGCTGCTAATTTACGGGCATCTTTGCTAAATTTCTCGAAGTTTCCACGAATAGCTTCATCAGCAAAATCACGTTCAATTTTCTTAAGAGCTACTTGCTTCTTAGCTAGGAATGCTTCTTCTGCACTTGCAGGTTTGAGACCTTTCATACGTTTCTTAGTCAAGTTTTCGATGATTTGGAGATAGCCCATCTCATTAGGTGAAACGAAGGTAATAGACTGACCCGACTTACCTGCACGACCTGTACGGCCGATACGGTGAACATAACTCTCAGGGTCTTGTGGGATATCGTAGTTGTAGACATGAGTCACACCTGAGATATCTAAACCACGAGCAGCAACGTCTGTTGCAACGAGGACATCAAGATTGCCATTTTTAAAATCACGAAGGACACGAAGACGTTTGTTTTGGTCCAAATCTCCATGAATCCCTTCTGCACGGAAACCACGGATTTTAAGCCCACGAGTCAACTCATCCACACGACGTTTAGTACGACCGAAGACGATAGACAACTCAGGTTGATCAACATCCATGAGACGAGTCATGGTATCAAATTTTTCTTGTTCCTTAACGCGGATATAGTACTGGTCAACTAGTTCTGTTGTTAATTCTTTTGCAGCAATCTTCACATGCTCAGGTTCTTTCATGAACTGAACACCAATACGTTTGATAGCATCTGGCATAGTCGCTGAAAAGAGCAAAGTTTGACGATTTTCTGGAACACGAGAGATGATGGCTTCAATGTCTTCAAGGAATCCCATGTTCAGCATTTCATCTGCTTCATCTAAAATCAAGGTTTCAATATCTTGTAATTTCAAAGCCTTTCGTTTAATCAGGTCAAGAAGTCGTCCTGGTGTTCCTACTACGATATGAGCCCCTGATTTAAGAGCCTTGATTTGTTTTTCAATACTTGAACCACCATAGACTGAACGAACTTTGACTCCCTTGCTTCGACCAAAACGGAAGAGTTCCTCTTGACTTTGGACAGCTAGTTCACGAGTTGGGGCAATCACCAAAGCTTGGATAGTTGCTTCTTCTGTACGAATTTTTTCAAGGGTTGGTAAGCCAAAGGCTGCTGTTTTCCCTGTACCAGTCTGTGCTTGACCGATAACATCTTTTCCTTCAAGAGCCAAAGGAATAGTTTGCTCTTGGATAGGACTTGCTTCTACAAATCCTGCTTTTTCAATTTCTACTAACAAATCAGCAGAAATATTAAATTCATTAAATTTCACGTTTTTCTTCTTTCTAAAGGTGGTGCGAAGCCACCCTATAGCGCTTAGTTTATACTTTTCTTTTCATGACGTATTTTCATATCTTCTATGAAAGATCGTGTTGCTTCTTTTCCACAAAAGAAAAGTACTGCTTTCTTTGCAACTTATCTAGTATAACACAAGAAATGGTTAAAAGATAGTCAGACCCTCTGATTAAATCATGTAAACGATTTTTCTATTTTTTGAACTTGATTCTCAAAAGCTTTCGTAAGACTAATTTAGTCCAATATTTTTTTCCGTAGCAGATTTGTGAAATTATTTTTTTCTTGTGCTAGAATGAAATCAAACAGGAGGATTTAAAAATGTTAACATACGATTTAATTGTTATTGGATTTGGTAAGGCAGGTAAAACTCTTGCTGGGAAACTAGCTTCAGCTGGTAAAAAAGTTGCCCTTATCGAGCGCAACAAGGCTATGTACGGTGGAACTTGTATCAACATTGGTTGTATTCCAACTAAAACCTTGTTAGTTGCTGCAGAAAAGGACTTGTCATTTGACGAGGTTATGGCAACAAAAAATACGATTACCAGTCGTCTCAATGGTAAAAACTATGCTACGATCGCTGGTACTGGAGTTGATATCATTGATGCCGAAGCCCACTTTGTTTCAAACAAGGTCATCGAAATTCAAGCAGGTGACGAAAAACAAGAACTAACAGCTGAAACAATTGTTATCAACACTGGTGCTGTTTCAAACGTTTTATCAATTCCAGGTCTTGCGACCAGCAAGAATGTCTTTGACTCAACAGGTATCCAAAACTTGGAACAATTACCAGAAAAACTCGGAATTCTTGGTGGTGGAAACATTGGTCTTGAGTTTGCTGGTCTTTACAACAAACTCGGAAGCAAGGTAACAGTCTTAGATGCAATGGACACTTTCTTGCCTCGCGCAGAACCTTCTATTGCTGCTCTTGCTAAACAATACATGGAAGAAGACGGCATTGAACTGCTTCAAAACATCCATACTACTGAAATCAAAAACGATGGTGACCAAGTTCTTGTTGTGACTGAAAATGAAACCTACCGTTTTGACGCCCTTCTCTACGCAACTGGACGTAAACCAAATGTAGAGCCACTTCATCTTGAAAATACGGATATTGAACTAACTGAACGTGGTGCTATCAAGGTGGACAAACATTGTCAAACAAACGTTCCTGGTGTCTTTGCAGTCGGAGATGTCAACGGTGGCCCTCAATTTACTTACATTTCACTTGATGACTTCCGTGTTGTTTACAGCTACCTTGCTGGAGATGGCAGCTACACACTTGAAGACCGTCTCAATGTGCCAAACACCATGTTCATCACACCTGCACTTTCACAAGTTGGTTTGACTGAAAGCCAAGCAGCTGATTTGAAACTTCCATACGCTGTTAAGGAAATCCCTGTTGCAACAATGCCTCGCGGTCACGTAAACGGAGACCTTCGAGGAGCTTTCAAAGCTGTTGTTAATACTGAAACAAAAGAAATTCTTGGAGCAAGCATCTTCTCAGAAGGTTCTCAAGAAATCATCAACATCATCACTGTTGCTATGGACAACAAGATTCCTTACACTTACTTCACAAAACAAATCTTCACTCACCCAACCTTGGCTGAGAATTTGAATGACTTGTTTGCGATTTAAGTTAATTCAGGCAGCCCTCCTTGGGCTGTTTTTCTTTTTCTAAAATCTCAAATCTGTCTTTTTCAGCTTTTATGATATAATAGAAACATGAAACTAGAAACTACTTTTGGGCTCCTTGCTGGACGTTCTTCTCACTTTATTTTGAATCGTCTCGGACGTGGAAGTACGCTCCCTGGGAAACTTGCCCTTCAATTTGATAAAGATATTTTACAGCATTTAGCGAAGAACTACGAGATTGTTGTGGTAACTGGTACCAATGGAAAAACCTTGACAACCGCTCTCACTGTCGGTATCCTAAAGGAAATTTATGGTCAAGTTTTGACCAATCCAAGTGGTGCCAATATGATCACAGGGATTACGACTACTTTCTTAACAGCCAAATCCTCTAAAACAGGTAAAAACATTGCAGTTTTAGAAATCGACGAGGCCAGTCTTTCCCGTATCTGTGACTACATCAAGCCAAGTCTCTTCGTCATCACCAATATCTTCCGCGACCAGATGGATCGTTTCGGTGAAATTTATACAACCTATAACATGATTTTGGATGCTATTCGAAAAGTTCCTACTGCTACTGTTCTGCTGAATGGTGACAGTCCTCTTTTCTACAAACCTACAATTCCAAATCCTGTTCAGTATTTTGGTTTTGATTTGGAAAAAGGTCCAGCAAAGCTTGCTCACTACAATACTGAAGGTATCCTCTGCCCTGAATGTCAAAGTATTTTGAAATATGAGCTAAATACATATGCTAACTTGGGAGCTTATATCTGTGAGAATTGTGGATGTAAGCGTCCTAACTTGGACTACTGTCTGACAGAATTGGTTGAGTTAACTAACAATCGTTCTCGCTTTGTCATTGACGGACAAGAATATGGTATCCAAATCGGTGGACTCTACAATATCTACAACGCCCTTGCTGCAGTTGCTATCGCCCGTTACCTAGGCGCTGATTCTCAACTGATTAAACAAGGATTTGACAAGAGTCGTGCTGTCTTTGGACGACAAGAAACCTTCCATATCGGTGACAAAGAATGTACCCTTGTCTTGATTAAAAATCCAGTCGGTGCGACCCAAGCTATCGAAATGATCAAACTAGCACCTTATCCATTTAGCCTATCTGTCCTCCTTAATGCCAACTATGCAGACGGTATTGATACCAGCTGGATCTGGGATGCTGATTTTGAACAAATTACTGAGATGGACATTCCTGAAATCAACGCTGGTGGTGTTCGCCATTCTGAAATTGCACGTCGTCTCCGAGTGACAGGCTATCCAGCTGATAAAATCACTGAAACAAGTAGTCTGGAACAAGTTCTTAAGACCATTGAGAACCAAGACTGCAAGCATGCCTATATCCTGGCTACCTATACTGCTATGCTGGAATTCCGCGAATTGCTGGCTAGTCGTCAGATTGTTAGAAAGGAGATGAACTAATGGTTTATACTTCACTTTCCTCAAAAGCTGGCAATTACCCCTATCAGCTCAACATTGCCCACCTCTATGGAAACCTCATGAATACCTACGGGGACAATGGAAACATCCTCATGCTCAAGTATGTGGCTGAAAAGCTGGGAGCCCATGTGACCGTTGACATCGTTTCTCTCCATGATGACTTTGACGAAAATCACTACGACATCGCCTTTTTCGGTGGCGGTCAAGACTTTGAACAAAGTATTATTGCAGACGACCTACCTGCTAAAAAAGAGAGCATTGACAACTACATCCAAAACGACGGTGTGGTTCTGGCTATCTGTGGTGGTTTCCAACTATTGGGGCAATATTATGTTGAAGCTTCAGGGAGACGTATCGAAGGACTAGGGGTCATGGGCCACTACACCCTCAACCAGACCAATAACCGCTTTATCGGTGACATTAAAATTCATAATGAAGAATTCGATGAAACCTACTATGGTTTTGAAAATCACCAAGGCCGTACCTTCCTCTCAGATGACCAAAAACCGCTAGGTCAGGTTGTTTATGGAAATGGAAACAATGAAGAAAAGGTCGGTGAAGGTGTTCACTATAAAAATGTCTTTGGTTCCTACTTCCACGGACCTATCCTCTCCCGAAATGCCAATCTCGCTTATCGCTTAGTAACCCTTGCCCTCAAAAAGAAATACGGTCAGGATCTTGTCCTTCCAGCTTACGAAGATGTTCTCAGCCAAGAAGTTGCTGAAGAATATGGCGATGTTAAGAGCAAAGCAGATTTTAACTAATATTTAGATTCCAACTTGCTTCGGCTGTTGGAATTTTTTTACCTTCATTTCCCCTTCTCTCTTGCATTTTCTGCTGTTTTTTGCCAAAATAGAGGGGTAGAAAGAAGGTAGCATATGTCTAAATTACAACAAATCCTCACATATCTTGAATCAGAAAAGCTAGACGTCGCTGTCGTATCTGACCCCGTCACAATTAATTACCTCACTGGCTTTTACAGTGATCCCCACGAACGCCAGATGTTCCTCTTTGTCCTTGGAAACCAAGAACCGCTTCTCTTCGTTCCAGCACTTGAGGTTGAACGTGCAACTAGCACTGTCTCTTTCCCAGTAGTTGGCTACGTGGACTCTGAAAACCCTTGGAAGAAAATTCAAAATGCTCTTCCACAGCTTGATTTCAAACGTGTAGCAGTTGAGTTTGACAATCTCATCTTGACTAAATACCACGGTTTGAAAACTGTCTTTGAAACTGCTGAGTTTGATAACTTGACTCCATTAATCCAACGCATGCGCTTAATCAAATCTGCAGACGAAGTGCAAAAGATGATGGTAGCAGGTGTCTATGCTGATAAGTCTGTCAAGGTTGGTTTTGACAATATCTCTCTTGACAATACGGAAACTGATATCATTGCGCAAATCGATTTTGCTATGAAACGTGAAGGCTATGAAATGAGCTTCGACACCATGGTTTTGACTGGTGATAATGCTGCAAATCCACATGGTATTCCTGGAGCCAACAAGGTCGAAAACAATGCACTTCTCCTCTTTGACCTCGGTGTGATGGTGAATGGTTATGCATCAGATATGACTCGTACAGTCGCTGTTGGTAAACCAGACCAATTCAAGAAAGATATTTACAACTTGACTCTTGAAGCCCAACAAGCTGCCCTTGACTTTATCAAACCTGGTGTGACAGCTCATGAAGTAGACCGCGCAGCTCGTGAAGTGATTGAAAAAGCTGGCTACGGTGAGTACTTCAACCACCGTCTCGGTCACGGTATCGGTATGGATGTACACGAGTTTCCATCCATCATGGAAGGAAACGACATGGTTATCGAAGAAGGCATGTGCTTCTCAGTTGAACCTGGTATCTACATTCCTGGTAAAGTTGGTGTCCGCATCGAAGATTGTGGTGTTGTAACTAAAGATGGTTTCGACCTCTTTACAAGCACCAGCAAAGATTTGCTTTATTTTGATTAAAAAGTAAATTATAAAAAATAAGATGGAAAAGTTATTCTTTTCCATCTTATTTTTTGATTTGATAATAAATTTTATCAGCTATATAACCTTTTCGTTCAACTGCATTTGGAATCCTCTTCCCAAAAGTCATACCCGCCTTTTCCATAACACGACCAGATACTGGATTTAAACTTGCATAGCAAGCATTAACCTCTTCAAATCCAATCTCATCTAGACAGTAGGATAAAACTGCCTTCAAGGCTTCTGTCATGAGTCCTCGTCCCCAGTAGTCCATCCCTAAGATATATCCAATCTCACAGCTAGAGTTTTCTTCATCCACACTGACCAGACTAATATCTCCAATGACAGAATTTAGATTTTCTTTGAGACAAATGGCCCATTTGTAATAGTAAGGATTGTCATAGGAGGCTACCCAATTGCCAATAGCATTTCTAGTCTGTTCGACATTCAGGTGTGGATTCCAAGTCACATAAGTCAGATTTTCTGAGCGTGAAGCCCAATTATCAAACATGGCTTCAGCATCAGTTTCACAAAAGCGTCGCAATATCAACCGTTCGGTATGTAATGTCTTTGTACCTATGGATTTCATAATTCAACCTCGCTTTCTATTTGAAGGTTTAAGCTAAGAAGGCCCACTGGACCTTCTTAGCTTTCCTATTTCTAGGATCAAGGTAAAAACACTTTACTCATAAACATTGAGAAAACAACAGTTTCCTCCAATTTCATGACGCAGTAGCTGTCTGGCTTGAAATACGTTTTCCCAAACTTTTTCAAACCTAGTCAGCCTTGCGGGGGTGAGTCAACGAAATCGAACTCTTCAAGTTACAGACCTGCCTCGCTTTCTCGTTTCTAAGCTCAAGGTAAAAACTATACTCACAAACATTGAGATAATAACAGTTCCCTCTAATTCATGACGCAGTATCTGTCTGGCTTGAAATACGCTTTATCAAGCCTAGTCAGCCTTGCGGTGGTGAGACTACGAAATCGAACTCTTCGAGTTACCGACCTGCCTCGCTTTCTATTTGAATGTCCAAGCTAAAAAGGTCCTCCGGACCTTCTTCGCTTTTGTATTTTCAGACTCGGGGTAAAAACACTTTACTCATAAACATTGAGAAAACAACAGTTTCCTCTAATTTCATGACGCAGTAGCTGTCTGGCTTGAAATACGCTTTATCAAGCTTCTTCAAGCCTAGTCAGCCTTGCGGGGGTGAGACTACGAAATCGAACTCTTCGAGTTACCGACCTGCCTCGTTCTCCTGTTTCAAAACTCGGGGTAAAAACCTCCACTGGAGGTTTTTACTCCCAAAACTTATCAAACACTGTGATTGGTAGGTGGCGTTTGTGTTGGCCTTTGATCCACCATTTTTCAATGGTTGCTTGGGCTTCTTGGCTGACTTGCTTACCTTCGAGGTAATCATCAATTTCATTGTAAGTAACTCCTAAAGCTACTTCGTCTGCAATACCTGGTTTTTCTTCTTCCAAATCTGCTATTGGGATTTTTTCATAGAGGGCTGGATCAGCCCCAAGTTCCTTCAAAAGTTGTTTTCCTTGGCGTTTATTGAGGCGATAAAGTGGGAGAATATCTGCACCACCGTCACCAAATTTGGTAAAGAAACCTGTGATATTTTCCGCAGCATGGTCAGTCCCGATAACTGCTCCACTATGAGCACCTGCAAGAGCATATTGAGCAATCATACGACTTCGAGCCTTGATATTCCCTTTATTAAAGTCTGTCATTGAACTTCCAGTAGCCACTACTGCCACTGCCATAGCATCAACAGATTCTTTAATGTTCACTACTAAACTGACATCTGGCTGGATAAAAGCTAGGGCTTTTTGGGCATCATCCTCATCTGCTTGAATTCCATAAGGCAGGCGAACTGCTATAAATTTATAAGAATCATCACCGGTTTCAGCTCGCATTTCTTCCATAGCTAGTTGGGCAAGGCGACCAGCTAAAGTCGAGTCTTGACCACCAGAAATTCCTAATACAAAACTTTTAAGGAAGGGATGCTTTTTCAGATATCGCTTTAAAAAATAAACAGAACGACGAATTTCCTCCTGTGGATCAATCACAGGTTTTACTCCTAATTGTTGAATAATACTTTCTTGTAAGGTCATTCTTCTTCTCCTTCACCTAGAGCTTCCTTACGCATCTTATCAATCAAGTCCATCTTGTCTTGCCATACATCACGAGCCAAGTCTACAGGGTAATGTTGTGGGTTCAGGACACGTTTATATTCATCCCAAAGTTTATCAAATTCCTTACGAGCATAGGCTTGGATTTCAGGCAGACTTGGTAAATCATAGACCAGCTTACCGTCCTTGAAGATGTTCACCAAGAGAGGAACGGCATCAAAATTGCGGACAGTTTTCTTGATGTAAGTATAGGTCGGATGGAACATCTTAATCTCCGTCATACTAGTAACATCTACACCATCGTAAGTAATGTAGTCACCTTCAGACTTACCTTTTTCACGACTGGTGATGCGCCAAACTTGTTTCTTACCTGGTGTTGAAACCTTCTCTGCATTGTTTGAAAGTTTAATGGTATTGCGCATATGACCATTCTCATCTTCGATGGCAACAACCTTATATACTGCCCCAAGTGCTGGTTGGTCATAGGCTGTAATGAGCTTAGTACCCACACCCCAGACGTCAATCTTAGCTTTTTGCATCTTGAGGTTAAGGATAGTATTTTCATCAAGGTCATTGGACGCATAGATCTTAGCATCAGTAAATCCTGCCTCGTCCAGTTGTTGACGAACTTTTTTAGAAATATAGGCGATATCTCCAGAGTCAATACGAACACCAAGGAAATTAATCTTGTCACCAAGTTCACGTGCAACCTGAATTGCTGCTGGAACACCGATGCGAAGAGTATCGTATGTATCCACTAGGAAGACACAGTTTTTGTGAGTTGAGGCATAAGCCTTGAAAGCCTGATAATCATTACCATAAACTTGAACTAAAGCATGAGCATGAGTCCCTAAAACTGGAATCCCAAAGAGCTTCCCAGCTCGAACGTTACTGGTACCATTTGCACCACCAATGACAGCAGCACGAGTTCCCCAGATAGCTGCATCCATCTCTTGCGCACGACGTGTACCAAACTCCATCAAAGGTTCATCTTCAATGACCGAGCGAATACGAGCAGCCTTGGTCGCAATCAAGGTTTGAAAGTTGACGATATTTAAAAGTGCTGTTTCAACCAACTGACACTGAGCCAAAGGTCCCTCCACTTGAACGATCGGTTCATTAGCAAATACTAAGTCCCCTTCTTGAGCAGAACGTACAGTCAATTCCAACTTGAGATTACGGAGATATTCCAAGAAGGCGCCATGATAACCAAGTGATTCCAAATAAGCTATATCGCTATCTGAGAAACGCAAGTTTTCAAGGTATTTCACAATTCGTTCCAAACCTGCAAAAACAGCATAACCATTTTTAAACGGTTGTTGGCGGAAATAAACTTCAAAAACTGCTTTCTTGTTATGAATCCCTTGGTCAAAGTAAACCTGCATCATGTTAATTTGATACAAATCCGTGTGCAATGTTAAACTGTCATCTGGGTACATATACTGTCCTTCTTCCCTATTTGTAAAAAGATGAAAATGTTTCTTCTTTTCTCATAAATTAGTACTATTATAACACATTTTACCGAGATGGATAAAAAGTTAACAAGCTATTCCATACTCTCCAGTTCATCCATATCTTGCTCAAACTTTTTCTGAGCCCATTCACCATAACTTTTTAAGCCTAAGTTTCCAATAAAGACCCAAGGAAGATAAAGGAGATATGTAATGACCCAAGCATACATGTATTTAAGATGTAAAGGGTTGTGCTGATAAATTTCGATATTGAACTGGTAGTTTTGTAGCATCAAGGTAGCTGTAATCACTAGAGTTAATAACAGACATCCTAAAATTGTAAAATGAAAACGACTATAGTAGTTCACACCCAAATCTCGAGCACGGCCGAAAAAGTAAAAAGTTCCAATAATGATAATGATGAGAATCATTCTCGGATTAAAAAGACTTGGTGCTAATACTGCAATGATATAAGATAGGAGCGACAAAGCGATACAGATATAGAAACTTTCAGCCCCCGCTTTATTGATTAGTTGTTCTTCTCTTTCATCCAGTAATTGATAATAAAATAATCTATTTTTCATCTTCTTCCTCCCAAAATAATTGATCTAGACTTTTCCCTAAGCATCTACAAATGGATTGGCAAAGTGAAAGCGAAGGATTGTACTTTCCTGCTTCTATCAAGCCGATAGTCTGCCTAGTGACACCCACAGCTTCTGCCAAATCACCTTGTGTCATATCAAGCTCCACTCGAGCTAACTTTAATTTTAAATTCTTAGCCACTTGTTACCTCCTCCTTAATTTTAAAAGTCGCGCTTCTTTTTCAACTTTATTATATCATATATTTTACATTATGCAATATATACATTACATTTTGTGCGATTTTTTTAACAAAAACCTCTCTACCACTTACATGATAGAGAGTTCTATGTTTATTCAAATTTTTTCAAAATATCTACAACGTCACTTCTCTGTTTGACTTGGTAGGCTTTGATGCCTAAACTTTCTGCCATCTTGGTATTATCTTTTACATCATCCAGAAAAATACAATTTACTGGATCCAACTGATATTTATGGAGGATTTCTTCAAACATTTTTGGATCTGGTTTGATGGCCTTGATATCACAAGAAAGGACGAAACCATCTAAGATTTCATTTAAAGGAGAGAGTTGTTCCTCTAATAATTCATAAAAAACTGGTGATGTATTTGACAAAACAAAAATACGATGGCCTTTTTCCTTTAAACGTACAAGAAGAGGAAAGACTTCCGTGTAAATTTCAATGTAAGAAGGCCAATTCCAGACTACTTCTTGAACCTTTTCTTGATATATGCTTCCAATCATGGAAATAACTTTCAAGACCAACTCTTCTCTGGTCAGGGTTCCGAGATCTAATCTTTCCCAAAGACCTGATTGAAAGATCGCCTTGTCCAATATCATATAATCCTTCTCTGTTTTTACCACACCTCGTAAAATCTTATCCTTATTCCATTCTAATAAAACATTTCCCATGTCTAGTATAATATCCATTATCAACCTCTATTGTTAATCGAATAGCAATCTTTGCTTCAATCTCTATTTTTATGTTATAAATCTTTTTGATAATAGTGCCTTTGTCCTGAGTAGGGATAGTCTTTTAAAGTAAAGACTTCCTTGTAGCCCTGCTTTTGATAAAAGGCTGGCGCTTGAAACTGATAGGTATTCACAAAAGCAAAGCGACAGTTTCTCTTTTTAGCTTCACTTTCTGCTTGCTGTAATAGTTGGGAGCCGATTCCTTGTCCTCGCAAGTCCTCCTTCACAAACAAATACTCAATTTCTAACCAATTCCCGAAAGTCTCTGCTACTAAACCAGCCATGATTTCACCATGTTCATCTTCGACATAAAGGTTAAGTGGCTCGCTTTCAGCTTTTTCTCTTTTTGATCGATTATAAGAACGAATCAAATCGCCTATTTCTTGCGCTTTCTGAGACTCTGTATTTTCCAATCTTAACTGCATCCAAACCTCCTCGAAGATACTTATAGCTTGATTATAGTCTTATTACCAAGAGCTGTCAAACTAGAAAACTCATCAACCTGAGTTGATGAGCTTATAACTTATTTTCTAAATCTCCACTGACTATAGATTCCAAAGACGACAATCCAGATAGCTGAGCCAACTGCTCCCATAAAGGTTGATTCTTGTAAAAAGAGAGTTCCAAATACAAAGACAAAAAAGAGGATCGTTATGGGATTCAGCAAGCGATACTGGGGCATGAGGTAACCATCTGCCATAAAGTCTTTGGACTTGCGGTATTTGAGATGGGCTAGCATGATCAAGATATAGATTGCAATATAAACACCTGATGAAGATGCTGTAATCAGGGCAAAGGCATCTGATACACCTGGTAAGACATTGATGAAGGCTGCTAGACCAATCAAGACAGCCGAGGCTATAATAGCATTCTGAGGAACATTGTGACGAGACAGAGTATCAGCCTTAATGGCTTTCAAAAAGCTATTTGGAGAGTCATGAGCAATTTGGTACAAGTGTCGACCTGTAGAGTAAAGAGTTGAATTTAAGGCTGAAGCTGCCGAAGTCAAGACAACAAAATTAATCAAGGCGGCGGCCCACTTAAGACCAGCAAGTTCAAAAACAGTTACAAAGGGTGAATCCGCAGAAGATAGCTCACCCCAAGGAATGATAGACATGATGGCTAAAAGGGCTCCTCCATAGAAAAAGATAATTCGCAAGGGGATTTCCTTAACTGCCTTGGGCAATACTTTTCTTGGATTCTTGGTTTCAGAGGTTGTTACCCCGATAAATTCAATCATAAGATAGGCGAAGAAAACCATCTGGAAGGCCATAACAAAGTTCATTCCCCCATTTGGAAAGAGAGAAAACTGGTGACTGATATTTGAAAGGCTTGCTGATCCGTATGGTGTTTCAAATCCTGTCAAGACCATAAAAATTCCAGTTGCAATCATAGCGAGAATAGCAACAATTTTAATCATGGCAAACCAAAATTCGACTTCACCAAAAATTTTAACCGCGATCAGATTAACTAGACCAAGGATTGTTAAAAAAACGAGCTGAATAGACCAAGAAGGCCAAGATGGAAACCAAAATTGAACATAATGGGCAACAGCTGTTATCTCAGCCATCCCGATAAAAACTACTGATAACCAGTAAGACCAAACTGAGAAATAACCCCAGCCCTGACCTAGGTAACGCGTAATAAAGTTGATAAAGGTATGTTGTTCTGGATCTTGATATAACATTTCACCGATAGCCCTCATCATGAGATACATAAAACCACCAGTAATCATATAAACTAAAACGATTGAAGGACCAGTTAAGCTAATAGATCGCCCTGCTCCTAGAAAAAGTCCTGTCCCAATGGTTCCCGCAATGGCCATGACTTGAACATGGCGATTGGTCAAACCACGCTCCATTTTATTTTTCTTTTTGTGCTTGTTTTCTGAATTCATATAGTCTCCTCTTGTTTTTAAAATTAAAAAAAAGAGTGATAGGAAGCGCTTTCCTTATATCTACTCCTTTTCATATCCTATTAAACTGTTTTTTCAACTTTTAAGATTTTAACATCGTAGCTACCAACAGGTGTTTCAATTGTAGCTGTATCGCCTGTTTTCTTACCAATCAAGGCTTGCCCGATTGGACTTTCATTTGATACTTTTCCTGCAAAGGCATCTGCACCCGCTGAACCCACGATGATATATACTTCTTCTTCGTCCTCGCCAATTTCTTGGATAGTGACAGTTCGACCGATTGCAACTTCATCTTGAGCAACTGCATCACTGTTAACAATCTCAGCATAACGGATTTTTGTTTCCAAGCTTGAGATTTGTCCTTCAACAAAAGCCTGCTCGTCTTTCGCTGCTTCGTATTCACTGTTTTCTGACAAGTCACCATATGAACGAGCAATCTTGATGCGTTCAACAACTTCTGGACGACGAACTAGTTTCAACTCCTCTAATTCTTTTTCGAGTTTTTCCTTCTCCTCAAGGGTCATAGGGTATGTTTTTTCTGCCATTTTTCTCAACTTTCTTTTAATTAAATTTATATTTTTATAGGTAGTAAAGCAAAATTATGTGGTAAACCACATAATTTTCTTTTTATGACTTTTCGTAAGTCATGATTGTTTCTAGTGATTTCTTAAAAAATCACTAGGTAGACATTGAGCACTGAAACTTTCATTTCTGAACTCAATCTAAAATAGTTTCTAAAACTATGTCACTCTCAAACTTTCCGAACGCCTGAAATTTAAAAATTTCAGGCGCTTTTATCAGGTCGGAAAGGCTTAGTTTGAACTGCTTGATTGTGTCAGTTTACTGTTTACATGCTCTTCAACGTTTCGATCATGTTCTTCTCGTGTTGTCGCATAGTAAACCTTGCCATCTTGTACATTGGCAACAAAGTATAGGTTTTCACTCTTAGTTTGATTGATACTTGCTTCAATTGCATCCAGACTTGGACTATCCACTGGACCAGGCATTAGCCCTAGGTTCAGATAAACGTTATATGGTGAATTGATTGAGGTATCAATTGCTGCATCGTCTGCCAAACTAATATTTTTTCCTAGTTTCCCTTCTGCATAGAGAATAGCAATATTGCTCTGAAGTGGCATCCCAATGTTGAGACGGTTATAGAAAACTCCAGCAATCTGTTTGCGGTCTTCTGTTTTTGAACCTTCTTTTTCAACAAGTGATGCAATAGTTAAGAGTTCATTCACTGTCAAGTTCTTTTCTTTGATTGCAGCATAGTGTGTTGATAAATTCTTATCCATCGCTGCTACCATTTCATCAATCAAGCTTTCAACAGTTGTGCTTTCTTTGATGGCATAAGTTGCTGGGAAAAGGTATCCTTCTAGACGGTAACGAACACCACTTTCCTTAGTTGGTAAACTTTCAAGAAGCGTTGGATACTTAGCAACTAGTTGTGAGATAAAGGTTTCATCCTGAACCTTGGCCAAGAAAGCTTCCGCAGTCAATGCTTCTTTAAACTCTCCTTGAAGTTGACCAACTGTTTCTGCGATTTGATCAATTGTATAACCTTCAGGGATTGTTAAGCTTGCAAGTGAAACTTCTTGACGTTCTGGTGTTCCACCCTTTTGCAACTCTTTGATGAGATCATCTGTACTCATGCTCTTTTGCAAATTATAGTAACCAGATTTTAAATCAGAGTAGTTTTTATACTTTGCATAGAGGCTAAAGATCAAACCATGTTTTACCAAACCAGATTTTTCTAAAGTTTCACCAATTTCCTGAGTATTAGCACCTTCGGGGATTTGAACGGTGATATACTCTTTAGAACTTGCATCAACAGGTTGAAGTGCAGATTCAACATATTGGTAACCAAAGAAACCACCTACACCTAGTAGAACCAATAACACAAATAGTGTTACGAAAAATCCTTTCAAGCGTGATTTTTTCTTTTTCTTAGTTGGCTTAACTGACTCTGTACGACTTCTTCTAGGTAGATCATTTCTTGTATCAACTGGAGCTACCGGCTCTTGAGCAGGTGTCTCCTTAGCAAAATCTGTTAGTTTTGGTTGTGGCTTAATAGCCTTTCTAGCCGGACTTGGTTTGGCTTGATTGGTACGATAAGAAACTGGAATCCTAGTCGAATTAGGAATAAACTCCTTCTCCTCTTGAACTGGCTGAGCAGGAGCAAGAGGCTCAACTGGAGGTTCAACTGGATCTACAGTAGGTGCTACTGGTTCTGTAGCTACTATTGGTTCAGTAGGGGCAACTTCTTCTGGAACTGCAACTGGTTCAACAGGTTCCTCTGGTCCCAAAGATGGACGTGGGGGAACTGTTGGAGCCTTAGCAAGCAGTTCATCCACAAGTGAAACTGAGTCTACCATCAAGTCTTCTACAGATGGCTCTTTCACTGGTTCTTCTGTCTTTGAAAGATTACTGAAATCAGGGAAAAGATCATCCTTGCTACTCTCACTAGTGTCAAGCCCTTCTTCCCTTTTCAATCTTTCTAAGTCTCGTAAAATTTGTTCCTTAAAACTTAATTTTTCTTCATCTCTTGAATTTTCGCTCAAAGGTATTACCTCCTTGTTGATAATCCATAATATTATATCTTAAAAACCAAAGAAAAGCAACCATAGATGCCCTTCTAAAGCCTAATTCTTGTTTTCCCAGACCATATCATACCATTCCTCACCCGCAAACGTTGACTTGGATTTTCCTTCATTTATAAATCCATGTTTTTCATAATAGGCAATGAGGTAGTCGTGACAAGTTAGATTGATCCCTTCTCGTTCATGTTCAAGAGCAACTTCTTTCAATGCTGTCAAGAGTTTGCGACCGATTCCCAAGGCCTGAGCTTTCTTTGCAATGGATAGACAAGTCACAGAAATATAGCCACCTTTTTGATGACTATAATCTTTAATTTCTTCTGTAAAGGACTGGTCTTGTAAATATCGGTGAGGCATTACCGGTCCTTCAACGTAACCAAGGATTCGTCCCTCCTTTTCAGCAACTAAGAAACTGGTCTTAATTTCCTTCAGATGAGCTTCAAAGACAGATCGAGGAATAGCCTCCTCAGCAGAGAAATTTTCCAACTCAATCTCTAGGATACGATCAAGGTCTGTAAGCCTTGCTTGTCTAATAATCATCTTTCCTCCTGAAAATAGGGATTTGCCCAAAACATATGAAAATAAGTTTCACTACTAGTTGGCATATCTGCTAGACCATAGTCAAGAAATCCATTCATCTCAAAGTAAGCCAGTAATTCATCCCTGGACAGCAAATAGAGGCCTGGTCTATTTTTCTGAAAAGCATACTCCTTCATAGCTCCCAACAACAAGGTTCCAAATCCTTGTCCTTGATAATCAGGATGGACGGCAAGATCTAAAATAGTGATAAAATCACTCGTGTCAGGAATTGCTGCTTCAAGCTGCTTCCTAGAATCACTTTGGGTGAACTTAGTGAGTTCGTCACCAATGATATAACCAATGATTTCTTCATTAAGGCTGGCTAGCAGAAACGTACCCGCATGGTTGCGGATACGCTCTTTTATCATTTCTATACTAATTTCATCTTGGGAGTCAGAGTTGCTTTCTCCTATCAGCCAGATTGACTCTAAATCTGATGGCTGAAGCTCCCGAATAGTGATTGAAAATTCCATGATATTCCTTATTGAACATTGCTAGTCAAGTTTGACAAGAGACGCTCAAATGAGTATTCATAAGTTTGGATGTCACCAGCTCCCATAAAGACATAGACAGCATTGTCATGGTCTAGGAGTGGAGAAACATTTTCAACTGTGATTACTTGATTTTTCTTATTAATCTTACTTGCAAGATCTTCAACCTTGACATCACCATTGTCTACTTCGCGAGCTGAACCGTAGATTTGCGCTAGGTAAACGGCATCAGCCTGATTCAAGGCTTGAGCAAAGTCATCCAACAAGGCAATTGTACGAGTAAAGGTATGTGGTTGGAAAATTGCCACGATTTCCTTGCTAGGGTATTTCTGACGTGCAGCATCTAGCGTTGCAATGATTTCTGTTGGATGGTGGGCAAAGTCATCGATAATCACTGTATCATTGACAATCTTTTCTGTAAAACGACGTTTCACTCCTCCAAAAGTCTTCAAGTGTTCACGAACCAAATCCAAGTCAAATCCTGCTATGTAAAGCAAACCAATTACTGCAGTGGCATTCATGATATTGTGACGGCCAAAGGTTGGAATATGGAATTGGCCCAACTCTTGACCACGGAAGTGAACGGTAAAGGTTGAACCTGTTGTAGAACGAAGCAAATCGCTAGCTACAAAGTCATTGTTGTCTGCTTCAAAACCGTAATAATAGATTGGGGCATTTGCTGTAATCTTACGCAACTCAGCATCTTCACCGTAGACAAATAAACCTTTGGTAATTTGTTTGGCATAATCATTGAAGGCGTTGAAGACGTCTTCCAAGCTTGTGAAATAGTCAGGGTGGTCAAAATCGATGTTAGTAATGATAGAGTATTCTGGGTGATATGGCATGAAATGGCGCTCATACTCGTCTGATTCAAAGACAAAATACTTGGCATTTTCAGAACCACGACCTGTACCATCTCCGATCAAGTAGCTTGTATCAGTGATGTGTGACAAGACGTGAGAAAGCATACCAGTTGTTGACGTCTTACCGTGTGCACCAGCAACTCCCATACTGATAAAGTCACGCATAAAGCTACCAAGAAACTCATGATAACGTTTATAGCTGATACCATTTTGGTCCGCGTATGCAATTTCAACGTTGTTATCTGGACGGAAGGCATTACCCGCGATAATTTCTAAATCTCCTTGAAGATTTTTTTCATCAAAAGGTAAAATTGTAATTCCTGCTTGCTCTAGTCCACGTTGTGTAAAGTAGTACTTTTCAACGTCAGAACCTTGAACTTTATGCCCCATTTGGTGCAACATCAAAGCCAAGGCACTCATACCTGATCCTTTGATTCCGATAAAATGATAGGTTTTTGCCATTTTCTTCCCCTCTATTCACTCATTCTAGTCAAGTTGAGCTCTTGAGCTACTTGACGCTCTTGTTCTTTTTGTTTACTTTTTTTGTTATAAATTTGACTTTTCTTTAAAAAGTCATAGTTGTTTTTCTTAGGATGAGACTTTTCGCTAGTTGGCGAAGGACTATCCACTTGAGAAACTGTTTCTGCCAGAATATAGTGAGATTGGCTCAAGTTTTGACTGTATTTAGCAAATTCTCCCGGATTTTCCTTTTGGAAAGGTGCGGTTGGTTGATTTGCCTGTCTCACAATACTTGTCTTGGTATGACGTCTTGTATGACTCACGTCCTGGGTCAAATACTTAGCTGAACGTTTCTTTTTCAAATCCGCACGCGCTTCTTCACGTGCCAGTTCAGCATAAGATTTTTCTTTTTTCTCAGTCTTCTCTACAAGGGGCTGGGCTTCCTCTTGTTTTTTCTCTTTAACAATAGGAGACCAGTCCAAGTAGTTTTTATCCTGGTAATCCCCCTTGATATTACTGATGAAATCCGACTCATCGTAAAGATTCATAACTGGCATTTCTGTCAACATGACTTCATCATCTGCCACTATTGGAAATCGTTTTTGCTTCATTTTTATTCCCTTTCAATACTCCATTATAGCGTAATGTCTTGATTTTTCAAGTCTAGGCTTATGAAATCCCTAAAATTTCTCGAATTTCAGCCAGACTCAAACTGCCTCGGGACTCTGTTCCATCCAAAACTTCTGAAACCAGATTTTTCTTTTTTTCTTGTAATTCTTGAATTTTTTCTTCTATTGTACCTCGGGTCACCAAGCGATAAACTTCTACAGCTTGCTCTTGCCCCATACGATGGGCGCGGCCGATAGCCTGTGATTCAACCGCAGGATTCCACCACAAATCTACCAGGATAACTGTATCGGCACCAGTAAGATTGAGACCAACCCCACCGGCCTTTAGAGAAATTAAGAATACATCGCGCTCACCTTGATTAAAGGCTTTGGTCATCTCTTGACGATCTTGTGAAGGCATTGAACCAGTAATTTTAAAGGATGTCAAGCCTAATTCAGGTAATTCTTGCTCAATCCGATCCAACATACCTCTAAATTGTGAAAAGATGAGTACACGATGACCTCCTTCAGCAATCTGAGTCAGCAAGTCTCGTAAACTATCCAGTTTCCCACTTTCTCCTTGGTAATCCTCCATAAAGAGTGCAGGAGTATCACAGATCTGACGAAGACGCATGAGACCCGTTAAAATTTCAACACGATTTCGTTGAAATTCCAAATCACTTACCTTTCCCAAGTGTTCCTGCATTTGTTGCAGTTGAGCTAGATAAATAGCCTTTTGCTGATCATCAAGTTCATTTTTGTAGACTACTTCAATCAAATCAGGTAGCTCAGTCAACACATCTTCTTTCTTCCGTCGCATGACAAAAGGCTTGATAAATTGAGCGACTCTCTCAGCGGGTAGTTTCATAAAGTCTTTTTTAGTTGGTAAGAGGCCTGGTAAGACAATCTGAAAAATCGACCAAAGCTCTCCTAGGTGGTTTTCAATTGGAGTTCCTGAGAGGGCAAAAACAGATGGAACTACAAACTGTCGCAAACTTTGTGCTATCTTGGTCTGTGCATTTTTCATGACTTGAGCTTCGTCTAAAAAGAGAAAATCAAAAGGTAGGTTTCGATAAATCTCACTGTCCTGACGGAAAGTAGCATAGCTTGTAACATAAATCTGATGATTTTCTGCCAAAATTGACTCTCGATGAGATTTTAAGCCATGCACGACCGCAACATCCAAATCTGGAGCAAACTTTTGAAATTCATCAGCCCAGTTATAGATTAAGCCAGACGGAGCAAGGATTAGGACACTGGTATCTGCTTGAACTTGACTACTTAAAAAGGCAATGGTTTGCAAGGTCTTCCCAAGCCCCATATCATCCGCTAAAATTCCACCAAAGCCATAATGGTGAAGCATCTGTAGCCACTGAATTCCCCTTTTCTGATAATCCCTTAATTCTGCTTGAATATTCAATTTCTGCATCGGGAATTCTTCTGGATGTGTCAAATCATGGGCCAAATGACGGAATTCTTCCGTAAAAGAAATCTGCTTTTGATCCTTAAATAAATGCGATAAGGTATAAGCCAGGGACTTACGAGCTCGAAATGCCCCATCTTTTAAGTCTTCTATTCCCAGTTCTTTCAAATCCTGTCGAATCTGCTTGGTTTGGTCATCAAAGAAGTAGACCTGATCAGATGAACTAATATAAAAGTCTTGATTGGCAACTAGGGCTTTCATAGCAAGATCAATCTCTTCTTGGGCAATATCTTTAAAATCAAATTGAATCTCTAATAAATGGCCTTTAGATGAAATCTCTATCTGAGGACTTTGAACTTGATAGAGATCTTGGAGACTCTCCGAAATCCTAAGTTTTCCAAGTGCTTCAAAAGCTGGCAGCGTCTCATGAAAGAAAACATAGACAGCTTCAGCCTTGAGGCTTTGACGCCAAGAACGAAAATCAGCTTCAAATCCAGCTGATAGAGCTAGTTGAAAAATCTCTTTCTCCAGTTGAATGTCACTAGCAAAGGGAAGATTATCTAGTTCCCTACGATTGCTTACCAAGCAAGTATCGTATTGAAACTGCATCTCCAAACGAATCGAACCATCTTCTTCTCTATCCATGTAAAAAGAGGGACAGAAAGATTCAATCTGAAGCCCTTGAGGAGCCTGAACTTCTCCAATATTCCTAAATTGAGACAAGGAAGAAGCTAATCTATCACGATTACTAGTATCAAACTGGAGAACTTTTCTTCCCTTACTATCTAGAGGTAGTTTTCTTAATTTCTCCAGCAATCCTGCCTGCTCTCTCGACAAGAGATAAAATATGCCTTTGGTAAATAAAACTCGCCCTTTATAGAAAAGATTGACTCGTCCTCTCTCAAAAATTTCCATCTCATAGTAGTCTGGATTTTCTTTGATATCAAAGGTAAATAATCCTGTTTGACCATCCAAGTCTTGGAAGAGAAGGTGATGATAGCTCGAAATTTGATGGTCAAATTGAAACTCATCTAAATCCATCAAAAGACTGACACCTTGTTCAAAAAAGGATAAAGGAAAATAGAGGTGACGACCTTGATTCTGGAAAAAGAGGACATTTTCAGCCTCATCTTCTACAATTCCCTGAAGAAAATTTAAGACAAACTGGCTAGTCTCATCAAACTGACTAAGCTTCAAGGAAGCTTCATATAGCTTACCAATCATGTAAGGTTTACTATTTTCTAGAACCTTCAAAAAAAGAGGAATATCTCGGATTACATAAAACTTATGGGTCTGGATAAGACCAATCCTCAAAGTCCAAATAATACGATTGGTTCCAGCTTCAACTTGCCCCTGAGCGGCTAGCTGATAGATTTTAGGCGAGTTAGTAGCTTGTATGCTCTCTAGGAAACGTCCCCCAAAGGACACTTGGGTTTCGACTTCCTCCTTCTTTTCCTGCCCATTTTCTAGTTTCTGTAAAAGTTCTTGACCCAAATGATCATTTTTCAGGTAATGTTCTAGCGCTGCCAAATGGACACAGAACCCTCTTTTTTGAAAAAAGTCACAAGCACAAAAAACCAGTTCATCATCAAGACTGTAACGAATTTCAGCCTCCCCTACACGAGCATATAGGCGATGATTTTTCTCTTTGATGATTTGGATCTTACCAGTTTCGTAGAGTTGAGCCCCCTCCATTCGAAGCTTTCCTGGAATCAATTTAGCCATATTTTCCCCTTTTCTTTATCTCTTAATTATACCATATTTCTTCTCATGAAAATAGCCTTCCAGGGTACTTTTCCCCTAGAAGGCTAGCTTCTTAAAGTTTAGCGAAAGTTGAGATGATTCGTTGGCAAACCTCTTCCAAGACGGATGTAGGCATGGCCACATTTAAGCGAGCGTGGAGGGCTCCTTCTTCACCAAAGTCCAAGCCTCTGTTCAGGATTACCTTGGCCTCGTCTCTTAAGAGCCTTCTTAGCTCTTCATCGCTAATATCATAGGCTGAAAAATCAAGCCAAATGAGATAGGTCCCTTGAGGTTTCATGACCTTGATTTTAGTTTCTTTGCCAAATACATCCACTACATAATTGATGTGTTTCTCAATTAGTTCTTTGAGTTCTGTCAACCAATCTTCACCATAGCGATAGGCGGCTTCTGTTGCCAAATATCCCAAACCTGAGATTTCATGTTGATTATTCGCAAGCTGGCGCTTCTGGAAAGCAAGTCTCAACTTGGGATTTTCGATAATGGCGTAAGAATTTTTCGTTCCAGCAATGTTAAAGGTCTTAGTTGCACTACTTAAAATCAGTGAAAATTCTTTAAAATCTTCATTTACCGTGTTGAATGACTGATGTTTGTTTCCAAATAGAGCTAAATCTTGGTGAATTTCATCAGATACCAGCAAGACTCCATGTTTTTGACACAGTTGTCCAATCTTCTCCAAGACTTCTTTCTCCCAAACGCGTCCACCAGGATTATGAGGATTACAAAGAACATAAAGTTTAACCTCATTTTCAACTAGGTCTTTCTCTAGTTGGTCAAAGTCAATCTCAAAAAGACCATTTTTCTCCACAAGAGAGTTATTAACCAGTTTGCGGTGATTGAGTTTGATACTACGAGCAAAAGGTGGATATACAGGTGTGTTAATGAGGACTGCTTCACCCTCTTTGGTAAAGGCTTGAATGGCTGTTGAAATGGCTGGTACTACACCTTCGATAAAGACTAGAGCATCCTTATCAAAGCCATAACCATGGTGTTTTTTCTCCCAGTCTTGAACTGCTTCAATCAAACCATCACTAGCATAGGTATATCCATAGACTAATTGCTCTGCATAATCATGGACTGTCTGACGGATCTCAGGTAAGACTTCAAAGTCCATATCAGCAATCCAGGCCGGCAATACTTGACGGTCAGTCTCTGCTTCTTTCCATTTATAAGTATGATGTCCAAAACGATTGGGCAAGGTCGTAAAATCATATTTTCCCATAGTCTTATCCTTCCAAAGCTTGACGCAAATCTTCTATCAAATCTCTAGCATCCTCAATACCAATAGACAAGCGCAAAAGGTCATCTGTTAATCCATAAGAATGACGGACCTCTGCAGGAATGTCTGCATGGGTTTGAGTGGTTGGGTATGTAATTAGACTTTCTACACCACCCAAACTTTCAGCAAAAGAGAATACTTTTAAGGTATTCAAGATATGAGGGATTCGTTTTT
Source organism: Streptococcus sp. KHUD_014 (assembly GCF_051106275.1). Taxonomy (GTDB): domain Bacteria; phylum Bacillota; class Bacilli; order Lactobacillales; family Streptococcaceae; genus Streptococcus. The sequence continues at coordinate 1,486,723 of NZ_CP193666.1, forward strand.
CATCCGCCACTTTAAAGGAAATCATTCCTCCACGACCTGTATACAAGACTTCTTTGACTGCAGGTGATTGTTCCAAAAAGGCTACGATTTCTTGAGCATTAGCTGTTGAGCGCTCCATACGAAGTGACAATGTTTTAAGACCACGAATCAATTGATAACTATCAAATGGTGACAAGACAGCCCCTGTCGTGTTGAGATTGTAAAAGAGTTTTTCGTACAAATCAGCATTATCTGTCACAACTACACCAGCCAAGACATCATTATGTCCTGCAAGGTATTTGGTTGCTGAATGAAGGACAATATCTGCTCCATCTTCAATTGGACGTTGGTAAATCGGGCTATAGAAGGTATTGTCGACGACAACTTTAGCCCCCTTAGCATGAGCTAATTTTGACAATTTTTCAATATCAAATTCCAACATCAAAGGGTTGGTTGGTGTTTCGATATAGAGTACATCCACATCCTTTTCTAGCTCGGCAATTAGCTCTTCTTCTGTGTTGGCATAGGTAAAGTGGAATCGTCCTTCCTGCTCCACTTGATTGAACCAGCGGAAAGAACCACCGTAAAGGTCACGGACAGCCAAAACCTTGCTTCCTACTGGAAAAACGCTAAAGGCTAACACAATCGCAGACATACCTGAACTAGTCGCCAAAGCATACTTGGCTGATTCAATTGCTGCCAAAACTCCCTCTGCCTTGCTACGAGTTGGGTTTTTAGTGCGTGTATAGTCAAATCCAGTTGATTGACCAAATTGTGGATGCTGATAAGTCGTTGAAAAGTGAATTGGTGTTACCAAAGCACCTGTCGCTTTATCTGACTTGATACCTGCTTGTGCTAAAATTGTGTTGATGTGAAATGATTTGCTCATACTTTACCTCCAAATCTATAGTAACTATTGTACCACTTATTTGGGATCCTTCGTTTTCTTGTTTTCAAGAGCTAGTTATAGTTTCAAACTATACAAAAACGATAGCTTCCTGAGAAACTATCGTTTTTCCTGTTGAATAGACTGATTATTTAACGTGTTTTGCCAATTCTTCTTGGGCTTTTTTATTAGATTCTTCTTTTTCTTTCAGCCATTTTTGTCTAGCTTCTTCATACTCAGCCGTCGTGACAACCTTATCTTGCAACTTAACGTATTTGTATGATTCAACACCCTTGTTACCAGCTTGAGAGAAGGCAGCAGAGAATGGAACTGTTTTTCTCAATGTAGGTATTCCACCTTGAGATACGTTTGGAATTGCAAGAGAGCTATCCACCAACCAAGCTTGAGCTTCTGCATATTTGTCATAACGTTTTGTCAAATCTTGTTCAGCATTGGCTTCTGCTAACATCTTAGTGTAGACATCCAAACCAACAGCAGTTGCTTTGGCATTGGTTTCTCCTGGTTCCAAACCGAGGTTTTGTAGTGAGCCACCACTTGTTAAGCTAAGGGTATCAAGGTAGGTTGATGGATCTTGATAGTCAGGGCCCCAACCACCGTTGTAGAGGTCATAGTCCTTTTGAGCAGCTGTATTCGCTAGATAACCAATACTATCCATTTCCTCAGTAGTCAACATTTGAATATCAATGACCACATTTTCTGCACCAAGGACAGATTCAATCGATTGTTTGAAAGAACTTGCCTCTAACACACCCTTCTTATAGGTTTGGTCAACCGGTAAATCCAGGTGAATTGGGAATTGAACACCTTTGGCTTCCAATTCTTTCTTGGCTTGAGCAAAGACTTCTTTTGCCTTATCGGCATTGTAGTAAGCATCTTGGGCATCCGCAAAGTTCATATTTTGCCATACTTGACCGTAATTGACCATCTTAGAAGCTACGACATCACCAAAATCTTTCCCTTCAAGAGTAACGAATGTCGGTGGGACAAGCAAGTTTCTGACGATCTTAGTTGCTCCATCTTCCCCTTGAGATTGGGCACCATAAGCAGTACGGTCATAGGCAAAGTTAATGGCTTGACGGAAAGATTTATTCAAGACTGCTTCCTGTTGAGCTGTCTTTTCCGCATCACTTGTTTTTGAAGTATGGTTATAAGATTGTCTATCTAGGTTAAAGTTAAAGTAGAAAGAAGTGGCATTTTGCATGCTGTAGATAATATTATCTTTGTTCTTTTCCTTAATCCCTTCGAAGCTCGAACTATTCGGATAGAGTCGGGCGTAACTGTAAACCCCTTCCATGAAGTTACGTGCCAAGGCATCTTGGTCACTTCCATCATAGTAGGTTAACTTCACTTCGTCTACGAATACATTTTTAGCATCCCAATAGTTTGGATTTTTCTTGTATTCAATGACAGATTTAGAGGTAAATGATTTGAGAATAAATGGACCGTTGTACAAAAGATTTGCTGGAGCCACTTTACCAAAGTCATCCCCTTTTGAGTTCAAGAAATCAGCATTGACTGGGAAAAGAATGGTTGCAGTTGTTTTTGAGTTCCAGTAAGGTTCTGGGTGAGTCAAGGTATATTGGACAGTTTGGTCATCAATAGCCTTCACACCAACTGTTGAAAAGTCTGTTGTTTTTCCGTTGATATAATCATCCAAGCCTGCAACAGAGTCTTGAACGAGATAAAGAGCTTCAGATTTTTTATCAGCCGCATATTTCAAACCTGTCACAAAATCTTGTGCTGTAACTGGAGCATACTCTTCACCTTCAGCTGTATACCATTTAGCATCCTTACGAAGTTTATAAGTATATGTCAAACCATCTTGAGATACAGTCCAATCTTCTGCCAATGAAGGAATATAATTCCCATACTGGTCGTTTTCCATCAAACCATCCACTAAGTTTGTAGCAACATCACCAGTAGTTGCACGATTTTCTAAGAGATAGTTCAGACTCGAAGGATCGCTTGGATATACATAGTTGTAGACTTTAGAAGAGCTAGTTGAGTTACCACAAGCTCCCAAGAGCAAACCAGCAGTTAAGACGACGCCTGCTAACGTCAGGTATTTTGCCTTAGACTTTTTCATATTCAGAACCTCCAAATTTAAATATTTGTATCATTATACAGCTATTGTTTTTTTTAGTCAAGCAATTTTATCTAATTTTTACCAAATTATAGATTTTTTTCTACTAATTTTATATTTTATCCTATTTTTTAAATAAAAAAATGAACAATTTAAACTTTTTCGGATAGAAAAGTTCAAATTATTCATTTTATTTATAAATTTTTATGATAATTTTAATCGTGCTCGTAACTGATTTGCTTTTTCCTGTCCAATAACCTTATCCAATAGACGAGTATAGAGACACATAACTCCGTAAAGCCCGCCACCGATTGTACCAATTAAGGCGACATATAGGAAACTCCAGAAACGTCCAGTTGGTTGGAAGACAAATCCTATCATCCATTGTAAGAATCCTACGAGGATAAACATAACTAGTGTCAAAATAGTGACTAGAATTGTTCTCTTCAAGATAAGCTTACGACGAGCACCTGTAACCTGACAGATATCACGATACATCAAGACATTCGGGATGATAAGACCGATAGTCGTTGAAATGAGAGGACCATAACTATGGAAAATCGCTATCGATGGTAATTGTAAAACAATCTTAGCAATTGAGCCATAAATAAAATACAAGACTGCCTTGCGGTTACGGAACATAGCCTGAAGCATTGGTGACAAGACCATGTACAAGCCTAGAATTGTTGATTGCAAGACCGCAAAGATAAATAAGCCCATAGCTAAGCCATCTGGCTTACCGTAAAAGACTGTATAGAGAGGTTCACCAACCATGACTACTCCAACAGTTGCTGGAAGTAAGAATAAGAAGAGCATGGTGATACTATCTTGCACCAAACGAGCAGCTGCCTGCAAATCCCCCTTGACATAGTTTTCCGTCAAGAGAGGCAGACCAACGCTACCAATAGAAACTCCCACCGAAATCAAAATCATAGTGATTTTATTAGGATTGGCAGAGAAATAAGAAAACATGACAACTAAGTCTTCATTACTATAGTTGGTAAACCACTTCATGCTATTGATAAAGGTCATCTGGTCCAAGATTTGGAAGAGCTGAATAGCCGAACCAGTCAAGATAAAAGGAATAGCTTCCTTAATGGTATCAATCAAGAGACCTTTACTATCAATCTTATCTCGGGTTTCAAAAACTTTTTGAAGCATTCCTTCTTTGTAAAGGAAATAGATCAAGACTGCAAAACTAGCTACCATTCCCACAAAGGCCGCAAAGGTAGACTGAGTAACTGCTGATAGATAATCTTTTGAACCGAGCTTCATGATGATAAAGGTTGCTAAGAGCATCCAAATAACACGAATAACCTGTTCAGCGATTTGGCTCATAGCGTAAGGCTTGAGATTATTCATCCCTTGGAAGAATCCACGAATCACACTCATGGACGGGAAAATCAAGACAGCCCAAGCTAGACTCTGCATAATGGGGATGAGCTCCTTACCAACACCCGAAAGATCCGCTAACCACGGAGCAAAGAGATACAGAATTAAAGCAAAGACCACACCAAGTCCTGTCATAAAGCCTAGGAAACTCCGAATCAGGGCAAAACTATGTTCTTCCTCATGCATTGTATTATACTTAGCAACTTGCTTTGCGACTGCAACAGGAATACCTGCTGTCGAAATCAACAAGAACCAAGCATAGATATTGTAACCCATAGTAAAGAGACCATTAGCTTTAGCAGCATAAGTCCCCATCCAGATATACCAGGGAATGATGTAAATGGCTCCAAGCAGGCGACTGATAAAGTTACTAGCTGTAAGCCAAGCAGTCCCTCGTAACATCTGGGCCTGCTGATGATTGTTTTCGTTAGACATAACTTCCTCATTCAATTTTAATAACTAGGAAATGTTCCTTATCTTCCATTATAAACTTTTCCTTGTTACTTGTAAAATTCAGACTTTCGGTTTACAATAGAAAGTATGATAAAGATTGAAACTATATTAGATATTTTAAAGAAGGATGGTCTCTTCCGTGAGATTATCAACCAAGGACATTACTGCTATAACTACAGTAATGTCGTTTTTGACACAATCTGCTATGACAGTCGAAAAGCTCAAGAAAATTCTCTCTTCTTCGTGAAAGGAGCTGCTTTTAAGAAAGAATTCCTTCTTTCAGCGATTTCGCAAGGTCTTAGTTGGTATGTAGCTGAGCAGGACTATGAAGTAGATATTCCTGTTATTATTGTAAGCGATATTAAGAAGGCTATGAGTTTGATTGCCATGGAATTTTATGGCAACCCGCAGGATAATCTTAAAATTCTAGCCTTTACAGGAACCAAGGGAAAAACAACAGCTGCTTACTTTGCCTACAATATCTTAAATCAGCAACATCGTCCAGCTATGTTATCAACCATGAACACTACCTTGGACGGTAAAACTTTCTTCAAGTCTGCTCTGACAACTCCTGAAAGTATCGACCTTTTTGACATGATGGCCCAGGCTGTTGATAATGGTAGAACCCACCTCATCATGGAAGTATCCAGTCAAGCCTACTTGGTCAAGCGAGTCTACGGTCTAACCTTCGATGTAGGTGTGTTCCTCAACATCAGCCCTGACCATATTGGTCCAATTGAGCATCCTAACTTTGAAGACTACTTCTACCACAAGCGTCTCTTGATGAAAAATAGCCGAGCAGTTGTCATTAATAGTGATATGGACCACTTCTCTGTTCTAAAAGAACAAGTTGAGAACCAAGAGCATGACTTCTACGGTAGCCAGTCAAATAACCAAATCGAAAACTCCAAAGCCTTTAGCTTCTCAGCTACTGGTAAATTAGCAGGAGACTATGATATCCAGTTGATTGGACATTTCAACCAAGAAAATGCAGTCGCAGCCGGACTTGCCTGCCTTCGTTTAGGTGCTAGTCTGAAAGACATTAAAAAAGGGATCGCGACAACTCGTGTCCCTGGCCGCATGGAAGTCCTCACTCAGAAAAATGGCGCAAAAGTTTTCATTGACTACGCCCACAATGGTGACAGTCTTAAAAAACTAATCTCAGTTGTTGAAACACACCAGACTGGAAAAATTGCTCTAGTACTCGGCTCAACTGGAAACAAGGGAGAAAGCCGTCGTAAGGACTTTGGACTTCTCCTCAATCAACATCCTGAAATCCAAGTCTTTCTAACGGCTGATGATCCAAACTACGAAGATCCGATGGCCATTGCAGATGAAATCAGTAGCTACATCCATCATCCTGTTGAAAAGATTGCTGACCGCGAGCAAGCTATCAAGGCTGCGATGTCTGTTACAGATCAAGAACTGGATGCTGTCATTATCGCTGGTAAAGGAGCTGACTGCTACCAAATTATCCAAGGTAAGAAAGAAGACTATCCAGGTGATGCTGCTGTTGCCGAACGTTATCTATAGTATATTTAAAGAAGGCTAGGAATTTTCCTAGCCTTCTTTTTTTATAAAGATGAATCGTTCTTTATCAAATTCTACAGCCAACTCATATTTCCCATCTTCATTTTGAACGATGTAGCCTAATAAGACTAAACTATCAACAAAGATATCACGTCGTTTCTGCATGAGTTGATCTTTTTTGAGAAATTTTAGCAAAAAGGTTGTCATATACTTGAGGGCATACTCAGGATTGACATCCCCTAAAATTTCATACAGTCTCTGCTGTTCATTTGTCAGCGGATACTGGTGTTTGACCTTGTAAAAGTAATTAGACAAGGTCATCTTTTCCCTTGCAAAATCGGTGTGCTCTTCTAGGATAGCTACATTTGTTAGATTGCGCAATTCGGTCTGAAAATGTTTCTCTAAGATTTCTTGATAGATTTGACTATCATCTCTCATAAATACTTCCTGGTCTAGTTCAAGAGATTCTGTAAATTCTAGAAAGGGAAGATTGAGATAATAGCGTTTGTTTTCTCTCAAAATCAAACCCGCTTTAATGTATTCCTCCAAGAGCTTGTCAACTGCGACCTCTGAAAACTGAGCCTTGATTTCACGGAGGATAACATCATCATGCTGATCAAGATAGTCTACCAAATCTCTAAAGAATGGTTGTCGCGTCAAGCGAGATGGATTAAAAATCTGAATCATGAAGATTCCTTTCTTTACAAACTAAAAGTAGAGATGTTGTTAATTGACTAGGGTTAGTGCCAGGCTGATTCAGAGGTACACTTAATCCTAGTTCTTTATAATACCCTCTCCAGAAATCACTGATTTCCTGCTCCTCATCACCAAATTTCATAGGAATGGTTTCAAAAATCGGTAGAATGTCTGCGATATATTGGGAACAATAGAAACCATCTCCATCAGGATAAAAAGAAAAATTATAAGGAGCTCCCAGATGCTGAACTGCTCTTTTCTTTACCTTTTGAATATCTATCTTTGGATAGCTATAGATATCGTAAAGACATTCAGATTCAAGAAATTCTGTTAGTTTTTGACAAACAACACCAGTTTTCCCACTAGAATGATAGACCTTCTCGTCTAAAAAGATGGCCACATGACTATAGTTTCCAGTAGATTCCTGGATGGCCTGTCCTATATCCGAATCATCTTTTACAAAAATCAAATCACCATTCTCTAACATACTTCTCTCCTAGCAAAAAAGGAGCCGAAACTCCTTTTTAACGATGAGCTTTCCCATCTATGATTAAGCATTAAAGCTTTCAGTCAATTGAGGTACCACTTGTTTCTTACGTGAAACGGCACCAGCAAGGAAGGCATGGTTATTTTCAAGTTTGAAGTTGAAGGCTGCTTCAACCTTGCCCATATTAGCACCAAGTGCTAGGATTTCTGAGTTTGAGTTGACGATATCTGTAATCATCAAGACAAAGTCAGAGTAGCCATTTGCTGTGTTAGCAGCTTGCATTGCAGCTTCAATTTCTGCTTGGCGTTCCAATACTTCAGCGATGTCCACTGTGTTTACTTGGGCAACACGGACATTATTTCCGTTCAATTCAAAAGTCTTAGCATCGATGTCAATCAATTCGTCAGCAGATTTGCTAGCCAAGTTGGTACCAGCTTTCAACATAGCCAAACCATATTCTTCCAAGTTTACACCAGCTAATTCAGCCAATTCAGGAGCAATGACTTTATCTGTTGGGTGTGTTGTTGGTGATTTCAAAAGAAGAGTATCTGAAATCAAACCTGAAAGCATCAAACCAGCAAGCTCTTTAGGCACAGCTACACCATGTTCTTTGAACATACGGTAAACGATTGAAGACGCTGATCCAACTGGCTCCAAACGCATGTAGAGTGGGCTTGCAGTTTCAAAGTTAGCCACACGGTGATGGTCCACAACACCATAAACTTCTACTTCAGCGATATCTGATACAGATTGTTGGAATTCATTGTGGTCAGTCAGGATAACTTGCTCTGCGCCTTCTGCTTTAGCAGAAGTGATAACACGCGGTGCTTCCACACCAAAATAGTTCAAGACAAAGGCTGTTTCTTCATTTGGAGTTCCAAGAGCAACAGCTTCCGTATCCAAACCATAAGCTTCTTTTGCAAGGTAGGCAAAGGCTACAGATGACCCGATGGCATCTGAGTCTGGATTTTGGTGACCAAATACTAGAATCTTAGACATGATAATACCTCATTTTGTTTATTCTCTTTATTGTAGCATTTTTTTCGCTTTTTGACAAAAGTAAGAGGAGTCAAAGGACTCCTCACGATTCTTCAAAATAACTGAGTAAATTTCTATCTTGATTTTCAGATAAAAATTCTTCCTTCTGTGACCTCTTCTTACGCTTGAGAAGGGCTTCTGCTGACATGGCTTCTTCCTTACTGGCAAAACCTTGAGCATAGATAAGTTTGACTGGCAAGCGTGCTCGTGTGTATTTGGCTCCCTTCCCACTATTGTGAACAGCGAGGCGTCTTCTCACATCAGTCGTATAGCCTGTATAGTAGGATCCGTCACGGCACTCCAGCACATACATATAAGCCTTATGATCCATAATAAATCTCTTCAAGTTCAGGCGTATAAGAGCCATCATCATTGTGAACAATGAGAGGTGGTAAAACCTTAAAGCCGCTTGTCGAGCCATCCTTGATAGCCTCAATCAAAAGCATATTAGCTTCCTTTTCCTTTTTTGGATAGACAAATTGCAGGCGCTTAGGCGCTAGATTATGCCGTTGTAACGTATCTAAAATATCCAGAAGTCGATCAGGACGATGAACCATGGCCAAACGCCCATTAGATTTGAGAATACTCTGGGCACTACGACAGATTTCCTGCAAATTGGTCGTGATTTCATGGCGCGCCAAGAGATAATGTTCGCTCTCGTTCAGGTTTGAATGAGGATCCACCTTGAAATAGGGCGGATTACACAAAATCATATCCACCTTACTCCCCTGAATGTGAGCAGGCATATTTTTCAAATCATCACAGATGACCTGCATCTGCTCTTCCAAACCATTCAAACGGACAGAGCGTTCAGCCATATCCGCCAAACGCTCCTGAATCTCAACAGCCAATATCTGTGCTTGAGTACGAGTGCTAGCAAATAGCCCCACTGCTCCATTTCCAGCGCAAAAATCCACTATCAAGCCCTTTTTAGGAAAACGTGGAAAACGTGACAAGAGAACACTATCCACCGAATAGCTAAAAACCTCTCTATTTTGAATGATTTTGATATCTGTCGAAAAGAGCTGGTTAATACGCTCCCCTGATTTTAATAATTGTTCTTCTTCCATGGTCCTATTATAGCAAATTTATATTAACATTACAAAGAATATAGATTTCTAACTAATTCTTCTGCTTCTTCAAATGTTGAAGAGCTTCCTTGGTCCAAATTGGCATCATTCTTTTGAGAGGCGCAAAGCCGTAGTTAAAACGGTCGCTTGAAAAGCGTCTCCGTCTCGGAAACTGGTGTTTTTCTTCCTCCAAAGTGCGAATAGATAGACTAGCTTTCCCTGTAAATTCATCTAAATCCACTACTTGAACTTGAACCTCTTCATCGACTTTCAAGGCTTCTTGGATATTTTCAATAAAGCCTGTCCGAATCTCTGAAATGTGAATCAGCCCCGTATCACCCGTTTCTAGCTCAACAAAGGCACCGTAGGGCTGAATCCCTGTAATACGCCCCTTAAGCTTATCACCGATTTTCATCTTAGTCCTCGATTTCAATTGTTTCAATCACAACATCTTCAACTGGCTTGTCCATAGCTCCTGTCTCAACAGCAGCAATGGCATCCAAGACAGCGTAAGAAGCTTCGTCAACTAACTGACCAAAAACCGTGTGACGGCGGTCTAGATGAGGTGTCCCACCTTGGTTGGCATAGATTTCCGCAATCGGTTCTGGCCAACCACCACGAGCAATTTCTTTCTTAGAATAAGGCAGGTGTTGATTTTGCACGATAAAGAACTGGCTACCGTTGGTATTTGGACCAGCATTGGCCATTGAAAGGGCACCACGGATATTGTAAAGTTCTTCTGAGAATTCATCCTCAAATGATTCGCCGTAGATTGACTCGCCACCCATACCAGTTCCAGTTGGGTCTCCACCTTGGATCATAAAGTCCTTGATAATACGGTGGAAAATGACACCATCATAGTAACCATCTTTTGATAGAGCAATAAAGTTGGCAACTGTTTTTGGTGCATGCTCAGGAAAAAGCTTAATACGCAAATCTCCATGATTTGTCTTAATAGTCGCAATCGGACCTTCCGCTGTTTCAATGTCTACTTGTGGGAAATGCAATTCTTTTTCTACCATACCAAATCTTTCTAAGGCATCAAAAATGCCATCTTCTTCTAATGTTTTTGTAATATAATCTGCTTTTTCTTTGATTTTGTCATGAGAAATACCCATAGCAACACTAATACCTGCATAATCAAAGAGCTCCAAATCGTTCAGTCCATCCCCAAAGACCATGACGTTCTCTGGTTTGTAGCCTAAATGCTCTACGACTTTTGCTACACCAGCTGCTTTTGAACCTGAAATTGGTACCACATCTGACGAAAGTTCATGCCAGCGTACCATACGCAAAGTCGATGCTAAACTTTCAGGCAAAGTCAGGTCATCTCCCTGATCCTCAAAAGTCCACATCTGATAGATGTCTTCTTTTTCATAAAAATCAGGATCAACATCCAAATCAGGATAAATTGGATCAATGGCCTGACTAATCATATCTGTTCGAGTAGATAATTTAGCTGTGTGACTAGCAACCAAACCATAGTCAATCCCCACTTCCTTAGTCCAAGCAATATATTCCTCAACCTTATCTTTAGCAATTTTGTTGCTGTAAATAACATTACTTTTTTTATCCTCAATATAGGCACCATTTAAAGTAACAAAAAAGTCAGGTTTGAGGGCTTTAATCTCTGGGACGACACCGAAAATCCCACGACCAGTCGCAATCCCAGTCAAAATACCTTTTTCACGCAATTGTTTAAAAACAGTTGAAATTGAGGTGGGGATAAAACCAGTCTTTGAGTTTCTCAACGTATCATCAATATCAAAAAAAATAACCTTTATCTTTTTTGCCTTATATCTTAATTTTGCATCCATCTCGCTACCTCTTTCAATCTAACTCTTTCCATTATACCATAAAGTAGAGAAATCCCACATCCCCAATAAAATCCTTGTCTCTTATTCAAATTCCTTTACTAGATACAAAACCAAATCATCATTATTTTGGCTAGTTGCATTCATTTCCAAGGGTTGATTTCGATACCAGACACCTGTCCCATCTGGAATGTAGCCCCGTCTGATATACAATCTCTGGGCGGGGCCATAGCCTAAGTGCAAACCTACACCAAGAGTGACCTTACTCGAAACAAACTTGACTCGTTTTTCTGCTTCTTCTAGCAGTTGATTCCCAATCCCTTGATTTCGAAAAGGCTCAAACACATTAAAATCTGATAATTCTGGATAGACTTCTGCAAAAGGACCATGTTTAGCAGAGGGCAAAATGGTAACGTAGCCCGCTACAGCACCATCAATCTCTGCAACTAAGACTTCTCTCTCCCCACTTTCCTATTCCAGAAAATATCTAGCCAAAATTTCCTCTCTACCAGGCCAACCTTGATTCATAAATCCATGAGATAAGGATTCAATATCAGACTTAATCATATTTCTAATCGTACAATTCATCTTTGACTTACCCACCTTTACTCTTTCTATTACCATTATAGCATGCCAAGGTCAGACTATCTCGTGAAAAAAGACCCAACCGGGTCTTAATTCGCTTTCTTATTTCCGAGCTCATGAAAAAGAGGGCCACTGAACCCCAACTCGCTCTCTCATTTCAAGTTCATGAAAAAGAGGGCCACTGGACCCAAACTCGCTCTTTCATTTTAAAGCTCGTGAAAAAAAGACCCGTCGGGGTCTGAAAAAGAGGTCCAACCGAACCTGAAAAAAAAGACCCAACCGGGTCTTAATTCGCTTTCTTATTTCCGAGCTCATGAAAAAGAGGTCCACTGGACCTCAACTCGCTCTCTCATTTCAAGGCTCGTGAAAAAAAGACCCAACCGGGTCTGAAAAAGAGGTCCCCCGGACCTCTTTTTTAATCTTCGTTTACGAAAGGCATCAAAGCCATTACGCGAGCGCGTTTGATAGCTGTTGTTACTTTACGTTGGTTCTTCGCTGAAGTTCCTGTTACACGACGAGGAAGGATTTTCCCACGTTCTGAAACGAAACGGCTAAGAAGCTCAGTATCTTTGTAATCAACATATTCAATTTTGTTTGCTGCGATGTAATCAACTTTTTTACGGCGTTTGAATCCGCCACGACGTTGTTGAGCCATGTTTTTTCTCCTTTATAGTATTAATTGTCCATTAGAATGGTAAATCATCATCTGAAATATCCAAAGGATTAGTTGCTCCGAATGGATTTTCATCACGTGAAAAGTCAGGTACTGATTGTGTAGGTGCTGAGTAGTTTGAACTTGGTGCAGAATAACCTCCACCTGTGTGACCCTCACGCACACTACGGCTTTCCAACATTTGGAAATTCTCAGCCACGACCTCTGTTACGTAGACACGTTGTCCTTGCTGGTTATCGTAACTACGAGTCTGGATACGACCTATCACCCCGATAAGTGAGCCTTTTTTAGCCCAGTTAGCAAGGTTTTCAGCCTGTTGGCGCCACATAACGACATTGATAAAATCAGCCTCGCGTTCGCCATTTTGACTCTTAAATGTACGGTTTACTGCAAGAGTAAAAGTCGCAACTGCTACATTTGATGGGGTATAACGCAACTCAGCGTCACGAGTCATACGCCCTACAAGTACAACATTGTTAATCATAATCTACCTTCTTACGCGTCAAGTTTGACGATCATGTGACGAAGAATGTCAGCGTTGATTTTTGAAAGACGGTCAAACTCTTTAAGAGCTGCGTCGTCGTTTGCTTCAACGTTAACGATGTGGTAAAGTCCTTCACGGAAATCTTTGATTTCGTATGCAAGACGACGTTTTTCCCATGTTTTTGATTCAACAACAGTTGCACCGTTGTCAGTCAAGATAGAGTCAAAACGTGCTACCAAAGCGTTTTTCGCTTCTTCTTCAATGTTTGGACGAATGATATAAAGAATTTCGTATTTAGCCATTGATATGTTCCTCCTTTTGGTCTAATGACCCCGAGACATTGCAAGGGGTAAGTGAGGTTTGCTCACAATAAATTATTATACTAGAAAAAAATTTTTTTCGCAAGTGAAAAACTGTTTATATTTTATTTTTTACAGTTTTTTTGCAGAAGTTTGTGTAATTTCTTCAACCTGAATATTCTCAGATTCAAATTTCTGTTTAAAGGTAGCTAGATCAACCGTTCCCTCAATTTGAACTTCGATAACAATCTTACCATCTTTACGTGGAACATTAACAGTATGAGAGATATTAAGATTTTCCTCAACGATTAAAGAAACAATCTTACCAAGTACCCCAACTTCATTTTCTGTGATAAAACGAACACGGATTCCCTCTTCGCCATAACCAGAAATTTCAAGAAATGCTCTGAATACATCACGGTCAGTAATGACACCATAGACTTGTTCATTATCAATAACTGGCAAGATTCCAATCTTATTTTTCAGCATAAGATAGGTTGCATCTTCCAAACTTGCATAACCGGAGACAGTTACAACATTACGAATCATGACGTCTTTTACTTTTGTTTTATTAAGCAAGTAATTCATCTCAAAGATTGAAAGACTCGTTGCTTTTGATGGACTGGCTTCAGCAATTGTTCCTTCTGTTACTAGACCAACTAATTTATCATTTTCAATAACAGGAAGACGATGCAAACCTTGTTCGCGCATCAAGTCTGCTGCATGTGCTACAGTCGTATCTGGGCTAATATATACGACCTTTCGTGTCATAAAATCTTTAACTGCCATAGGAACTCTCCTTTATGTTTATAGCTTTATTATACACTTTTTACGAAAATCAATCAAACGCTTTCATCTCTTTTTCAAGATTCTGAAAACTCTGAAATACTATAAAAAGAGCCCTATATTAGGGCCCTCAATCTTATGATTATGTATTTTGTTTGGCAATCTTTATCTGCCGACTAAAAAGGTCCCACGGACTAGATGTTAATTGCTGCCGCAATTTTTATCCGCCGACTAAAACAATCCACTGGATTGTTTTAGCCACCTAGATATGCTTTTCTGACTTCGTCTGATGCTGCGAGCTCTTTACCTGTTCCTGATAGGACAATCTTTCCTGTTTCAAGAACATAGCCTCGATCTGCGATGGCAAGTGCCTTATTGGCATTTTGCTCAATCAAAAGAACGGTCGTACCTTGTTTTTGAATATCTTGGATGATATCAAAAATTTCTTGGATAAAAATTGGAGCAAGTCCCATTGATGGTTCATCTAAAAGAAGAAGTTTAGGCGTTGACATAAGCGCACGTCCCATAGCAAGCATCTGCTGTTCACCACCTGATAGAGTAGCTGCATCTTGGTTTTTACGTTCTTCTAAACGCGGGAAACGTGAAAATACTTTTTTCAGATTTGCTTGATTTTCTTCACGATTTTTCTTAAGGAAGGCTCCCATTTCCAAGTTTTCCATAACTGTCAAACCAGGGAAGACGTGACGTCCTTCTGGTACTTGAGAAAGTCCTGATGCCACAATTTTTTGTGCAGGCATCTTTTGGATTTCTTGTCCTAAAAATTCAATCCGACCAGAACTTGGACGAACAAGGCCTGATAAGGTACGAAGGATGGTTGTTTTACCAGCACCGTTTGCACCGATAAGGGAAACAACTTCTCCTTCATTTACTTCAAAGCTCACATCACGTACAGCTTGAATCATACCATAGTGTACTGAGAGGTTTTCAACTTTTAACATAGACATTAGGCTTCACCTCCAAGATAAGCTTCGATAACACGTTTATTACTCTTGATTTCATCTGGTGTCCCGTGAGCAATCAAACGACCGTACTCAAGAACATAGATACGCTCCGTAACTTCCATGACCAAGTTCATATCATGTTCAATCAGCATGATAGTAATCTTGAATTCATCCTTAATACGACGAATCAACTCAGTTAATTCTGCAGTTTCTTGTGGGTTCATACCTGCTGCAGGCTCATCCAAGAAGAGGATTTTAGGTTCTGTAGCAAGAGCACGAACAATCTCTAAGCGACGTTGTTGACCATAGGCTAAATTTTTAGCTAGAGTTTCAGCATCTCCATCCAAATCAAAGATTTTTAGTAATTCTAAGGCTTTAGCTTTCAATTCTTTTTCATTCTTATAAAAAGCTGGTAAGCGCAAGAAACTTGCAAAAACATGTTGTTTATGATGATTGCTAAATGCAATCAGAACGTTATCCAAAACTGTCAAGTCTTTAAAAAGGCGGATATTTTGGAAGGTACGCCCTAAACCAAGAGATGCGATTTTATAGGGTTGCTTGCCATTTAACAAGTGACCATCCAAGGTTACTGTCCCTTCGCTTGGTTCATAAACACCTGTCAACAAGTTGAAGAGGGTTGTTTTCCCAGCACCATTCGGTCCAATCAAACCAACAAGTTCACCTTCGTTCAATTCGAGAGTGACGTCCCCAACGGCTGTCAGACCACCAAAATGTTTGGTTAAATTTTTTACTTCAAGCAATGCCATTAGTTTTGTCCCTCCTTCTTACCTTTTTTAAAGAGACGTGATAGGCTCAATTCCCAAGTCCCAAGAAGACCACCTGGTCTGAAGATCATAACGAGTACTAAGGCCAAAGCATAGATAATCATACGAACGCTGGCCACGTCTTGAAGGAGCATGTTCAAGATTCCAAGCACGATTGCAGCAACAATTGCCCCTGTAATGGATCCTAAACCACCAAATACAACGATAATCAATACATTGATAGAGTTGATGAACGTATAATCTTTTGGTACGACTGATCCGATAAATCCTGACTGAAGACTACCAGCGATACTTGCAGTAACAGCACCAAAAACAAAAGCGATGATTTTAATTTTTGTAGTATTTACCCCTACTGACTCAGCAGCAATCTCATCTTCACGAACAGATAAAGTCAAACGCCCGATAGGACTACGAAGGAAATTGAGAGTAGCAATCGTTGTAATCACAGCAAAGAAATATACCATTTGCCAAGTTGTAAAGTTAGGAATCCCCAAAATACCAGCAGCACCGTTTGTAAGGCTTCCACCATTAATAATGAAGATACGAATAATTTCAGCAACACCAAGTGTCGCAACCGCAAGATAATCCCCTTTCAAACGTAGGGTAGGAATTCCAACGACCAAGGCAACCAGACCAGCAATGATAGCACCGAGCAACATAGCTCCAAAGAATGCACCATAAGTTGGAGATTTTGATCCGATAATGGCTGCTGCATAGGCACCAATAGCCATAAATCCAGCATGTCCAAGTGAAAACTGACCAGAGAACCCAACGATAAGGTTAAGACCTACTGCTAGAATAATGTTGATACCGATTTGTTCAATAATCTGAATATGGAAAAGGTTCAAGACTCCTACAGAAACCAATAGGCTAATCAAAGCATATCCAAGCAACAAAAGGAATAACCATAGAATATTAACTTTTAAATTTTCTTTCATTGTTTACACCTTCTCTTTCACATTCTTACCGAGGATACCAGCTGGGCGAACAATCAAGATTAAGAGCAAGATTCCATACACGATGGCATCACGGAAATCTGACATTCCGAAGGCGGTTGCAAATGTCTCCAAAAGACCAATAACAAAGCCACCCAGAGCTGCACCAGGGATAATTCCTATACCACCAAGAACGGCAGCCACGAATGATTTTATACCTGGAGTCATTCCCATCAATGGTTCAAGAGAGTTATAGTAAAGCGCAATCAAGACACCCGCTGCACCAGCTAGAGCTGAACCCAATGCAAAGGTGAAACTGATTGTACGGTTCACGTTAATCCCCATCAACTGAGCTGCATCACTATCTACAGAAACCGCACGCATAGCTTTCCCCATCTTGGTTTTTTGTACGATGAGTTGTAGAAGAACCATCAAAACAAGTGAGACAGTTAAAATCAACAATTGAATATTTGTTAGACTGATTGGTCCTAAGTCATAACGCACTGTTTGGATTGCTTGAGGAAAGGCGCGTGTGTTGGCACCTACTAGATAGACCATTCCATACTCCAGTAAGAAGGATACACCGATAGCTGTAATCAACACAGAGATTCGAGTTGAATGACGTAATGGACGATAAGCTAGGAACTCAATGATAACACCGAGAATTGCTGTACCGATCATCGATAAGATCAAGGCAACAAAGAAATTTAATTGCAAGGAATTAATCAAAAAATAACCCATGAAAGCACCCATCATGTAAATATCACCATGGGCAAAGTTAATGAGCTTGATAATTCCATAAACCATAGTATAACCTAGGGCTAGCAGCGCATAGACACTACCCAAGATTAAACCATTTACAAGTTGTTGAAGCATATGGTTCACTCTTTCTAATTTATATTTTTAGAATTTTATAAAAAAATAATCCTTTCATAAACACCGAAACAGGGAGTGAGTAGAAGCTCATTCCCCATTTCCTGTATCTATAATTATGGTTTTACGACTTCTGCCGCTTCTACTTTACCATTATTCATGGTCATCATGAAGGCTGTTTTCACAGTGTTGTGATCTGCATCAAAGCTTGTTTGACCTGTAACACCTTCAAAGTTTTGTGTTTTAGCAAGATTGTTCTTGATATCAACTGAAGTTTTTGCACCTTTTGCTGCATTAGCTACAAGGTAAACTGAGTCATAAGCAAGAGCTGCAAATGTTGAAGGATCTTCGTTGTATTTTGCACGGTAAGCTTCAAGGAAGGCTTTTGCTTTTGCTGAAACCTCTACAGTAGTTGAGAAACCTGAGATGAAGTAGATATTTGATGCGCGTTCGGCTGTTGCTTGTTGAACAAACTCTGCACCGTTGAATCCATCACCACCAATGATTGGTTTATCAATTCCCATTCCACGAGCTTGGTTTACAATCTTACCAGCTTCTGTGTAGTAACCTGGCAATACGATTGCATCAAAGTCTTTATCTTTGATTTTTGTCAAAGCTGCTTGGAAGTCAGTGTCACCTGATACAAACGTTTCATCTGCTACGATTTCGCCTGAGAATGAATCACGGAATGATTTTGCAATTCCTTTAGCGTAGTCGCTTGAGTTATCAGTATACAAGACAACTTTCTTAGCGTTCAACTTGTTTGTAACATAGTTAGAAATGATTTTCCCTTGGAAGCTATCTTGGAATGTTCCGATGAAAAGGAAATCTTGACCTTTTGTCAAACCATCTTGAGTAGCACTTGGAGAAATCAATGGAACCCCAGCTTGTGTAGCATTTGCTACTGCTGCTGCAGTTGCACCTGAAGTTGCAGGTCCTACGATTGCTGCTACTTTAGATTGAGTAACAAGGTTTGTTGAAACTGAAGCAGCTTCAGCAGTTTCAGATTTGTTATCTTTGTCTACTACTTCGATTTGTTTTCCATCAATACCACCTGCAGCGTTGATTTCATCAACTGCAAGTTGAGCACCCTTTTGCTCAGATGTACCGTAAGATGCTACAGCACCAGTTTCTTCAAAGTTGAAACCGATTTTAACGACTTTCTCATCCACTGGGTTACCAGTTGAATTTGAAGCTCCTGACTTCACTTCTCCACAAGCTGCTAAAACAGCTACACTTGCAAGTGCTACAAGTGATAAGGCAAATTTTTTCTTCATCTTTTTTGTCTCCTTATTTCTTAAATAAATAGCATGTTAAGAATATACCGAATTATCTGAAAATTGTCAACACATTTATCTTAATTTTTACATGATAACGTTTTCGCCACTTCTATAGAGACTACCAACAAAGGGAGTTTCCAATTCTTGGATATGACATCGTCGCACTTTTTTGATAAATCTCTCTTTTCCTAAACGGCTAACCAGTTCTTCCACTTCTTCTGTTGGGACATACAGTTGCAGATAACGGTGTTTTTTAGAGTGGTAACAAATATCACCATAATTATCGAGTTTTTTTGCATCACGATTATAGTATAGGTAGATAATCAGACCAGACCGATTCTCTTTTTGAAACATATTACAACTTCCTTCTAACAATCTTCTTACTATTATATCAAAAAAAGCAAACTCAGTCGAGTTTGCTTCAAAAGATTAATTCAAAGAATTATTAGCCATGATTTCATCAATGAAACCATATTCAAGTGTTTCTTGAGCGCTCATCCAGTAATCACGTTCAGCATCTGCATGGATTTGCTCAACTGATTTACCAGAATTATCTGCAAGAATTTGCTCCAAAGTCTTACGAGTTTTAAGCAAGTGTTCAGCAGCAATGGCCATATCTGTTTGCTGTGTACCACCACCTGTACCACCCATCGGTTGGTGAATCATGTATTCTGCATTTGGAAGCATGAAACGTTTGCCCTTTGCTCCACTTGAGGCAATAATTGTTCCCATTGAAGCAGCCATCCCCATAACAATGGTTTGGACATCTGCCTTGATAAAGTTCATAGTATCAACGATTGCCAAACCAGCTGATACAGAACCACCTGGAGTATTCACATAAAGGTAAATATCTTTTGTACTATCTTGGGCATCCAAGAAAAGCAATTGAGCGATAACTGAGTTTGCCATATTGTCTTCGACTGGTCCAGTCAACATGATGATACGATCTTTTAAAAGACGTGAGTAAATGTCATATGAACGTTCTCCACGACTTGTTTGTTCAATAACTACAGGAATCATTCATTTCTCCTTCTGATTTCAATTTTTCTTAGTCAAACGACTCAATACAGGTCTATTATATCTTTTTGGTCAAAAAAGGTCAATTTTCTAATTTGATCAAATCCTAGATTGGATTCTTATTTAGTACCGAACAAGCGGTCACCAGCATCTCCAAGACCTGGAACGATGTATCCATTTTCGTTCAAGCGTTCATCCAAAGCTGCTGTGAAAATTTCAACATCAGGATGTGCTGCATTAAGAGCTTCAACCCCTTCTGGTGCTGCAACTAGGCAGACAAATTTAATGTTTGAAGCGCCACGTTTTTTGAGGGAATCAACAGCAAGGATAGCTGAACCACCTGTCGCAAGCATTGGGTCAACAACAAAGATTTGACGTTGGTCGATATCTTCTGGTAATTTTACCAAGTATTCAACAGGTTGAAGAGTTTCTTCATCACGGTACATACCGATATGTCCAACCTTAGCAGCTGGAACCAAGCTCAAGAGACCGTCAACCATACCGATACCAGCGCGCAAGATTGGTACGATTGCTAATTTTTTACCTGTCAATTGTTTTTGAACGGTTTTAGTAATTGGTGTTTCAATTTCCACATCTTCAAGCGGAAGATCACGAAGCACTTCATAGCCCATCAACATAGCGATTTCATCAACTAATTCACGAAATGCTTTAGTAGAAGTGTCTGTGCGACGCAAGATTGACAATTTATGTTGGATTAGTGGATGATCGATAACTTCAATTTTTCCCATTTTCTGAATTCCTTCTTTCAATTTATTCTTCTTATTATATCAAAAAATGGTTTAAAAATCCTTCTAAACCATCTTTTTTTTAATTTTTAAATCAAGTTAGCTTCTTGAAGAGCTGCTTGTACTGTCTCAAGTGGTAAATGGGTCAACTCTGTCCCTTTTTCACGATAGAGATACTGGGCGTAGTCGTCCATACGGTACTGATTAATATAAACGACACGTTCACAACCTACCTGAAGCAATTGCTTGGTACAGTTGAGGCATGGAAAATGTGTAACGTAGGCTGTAAATCCTTTTGGAACGCCACGTTCGGCTCCTTGTAGTATAGCATTTACCTCTGCATGAAGGGTGCGCACGCAGTGGCCCTCAATCACCAGACAGTCGTGGTCAATACAGTGCTCCGTTCCTGATACAGAACCATTGTATCCCGTTGAAATCACCTTATTATCCTTGACTAAAACAGCTCCTACCTTAGCGCGTTTACAGGTTGAACGATTGGCAATCAATAGAGCTTGAGCAGCAAAATACTCATCCCAAGCCAGTCTTTTTTCTGTCATATCTTCTCTCCTCTTGGTTTATTTTTTGAAAAATGGTAGGCGTAAATCTGCAATTTTTTCAGCAGGAACCTTCATTCCATCCTTAATCCATTTAAGCAAAACTGATACGATGGCAGAACTCCAAAAAGAATGCAGGTAAGAGCTGACTCCTTTTGATTTTCCATAGTATTTTTCTAAAAATTCTTGCATGGCTTGCACAAAGATTTTTTCCAAGTGGTAGTCCAAGGCAAGCTGAATGACCTTAGCCTCTTTCTTGGCTTCTCTAAAGAGGCGAACCCAAACCAGATAGAGGTCCGTTTTTACATCGTAATGGCTCAATTGCTCCATAATGTTATGGACGCTTCGTTTAAAGACACTTTCTAAAATCTCTTCTTTGGAGTCATAGTTTCGATAAAAGGCTGCACGGGAGACTCCAGCTCGTTTGACCAACTCAGAAATGCTAATCTTTGTCAATTCCTTTTTCTCCAAAAGTTGCAAGAGAGCTGTTTCGATAGCTTCTCTGGTTAGTAAATTGGATTCTTGATTGGATTTTCTGAGATTTTCAAGTGAATTTTCGGAAATTCTTCGTTCGGCCATAACACTTCCTTTCTACTTGTGACAACAGAGTGACGAGACTTTTGTTTTAAGCACTTTCATGATATAATTGTAGAAAAAGACAGAACCTTTGTCAATGTATAAGTGACAAAGATGGAGAATTTCTATGACTTGGAAGATTGTGGCAGATTCTGGTTGTGATTATCGTCAATTACCTACTCCTGCGATTGACACTGAATTTGTAAGTGTTCCTTTAACCATTCAAGTGGCTGATCAAGTCTTTATTGACGATGCTAGTCTTGATATTGACAAAATGATGGAAACCATGTATGCAACTTCTGAAGCTTCAAAATCAGCTTGTCCTAGCCCTGATGATTACTTGCGAGCATTTGAAGGGGCAAAACATATTTTTGTAGTGACCATTACCGGAACTCTTTCTGGTAGTCAAAACAGCGCTCAATTAGCTAAGAATCTCTATCTCGAAGAACATCCTGATACTCAGATTCATGTTATTGACAGCTTGTCTGCTGGTGGGGAAGTTGATCTAATCGTTGAGAAAATCAATGATTTGATTGACCAAGGACTTTCTTTTGAAGAAGTGGTTAATGCTATTACTGCTTACCAAGAAAAAACTAAGTTATTGTTCGTTCTCGCTAAGGTTGATAATCTGGTTAAGAATGGTCGCTTGAGTAAACTGATCGGTACAGTTGTTGGGCTCCTCAATATTCGTATGGTTGGGGAAGCAAGTGAAACTGGAACCTTGGAACTCCTCCAAAAGGCTCGTGGTGCTAAAAAATCTCTTCAAGCTACCTATGAAGAATTAATTAAAGCTGGCTATGCTGGTGGACGTATCGTCATGGCTCACCGCAGTAATGATAAATTCTGCCAACAGCTCTCTGAACGTGTGCGTGAAACATTCCCACAAGCTGATATTAAGGTTCTCCCAACTTCTGGCCTCTGCAGTTTTTATGCAGAAGAGGGTGGACTCCTCATGGGATATGAAATTGCCTAATTTATATAAGACAGAGGTCGGGATTCAATGTCCCGACCTCAATTTTTATCAGCAATTATCTTTTCTACTGTAGCTGAGTAGACTTTTGTACTGACAATTTCATCTTGTCAATACATAAGCTTGAAGAAGCCACGGGTTTGATAAAGATTCACGGGACTAGGTACTATCATGCAAAACTTGATCTACCGATTTCTGTCCCTCCGTCTTTTTTATGGTACAATACTCTTATGAAACATTTTGATACTATCGTCATCGGTGGAGGGCCTGCTGGCATGATGGCTACGATTTCAAGTAGCTTTTATGGTCAGAAAACTCTTCTCATCGAAAAAAATCGAAAACTCGGAAAAAAATTAGCTGGTACTGGTGGTGGTCGCTGCAACGTGACCAACAATGGAACTCTAGATGACCTATTAGCTGGCATCCCTGGAAATGGCCGTTTTCTATACAGTGTCTTTTCCCAGTTTGATAACCATGATATCATCAACTTTTTTACTGAAAATGGCGTAAAACTCAAGGTCGAAGACCATGGCCGCGTCTTTCCAGCCAGTGACAAATCTCGGACCATTATCGAAGCACTGGAAAAGAAAATCATGGAGCTAGGTGGGCAAGTTGCCACTCAAACAGAGATTGTTTCGGTTAAAAAGATTGACGACCAGTTTGTCCTGAAGTCTACAGATCAAACCTTCACTTGTGATAAACTCATTGTCACAACTGGTGGAAAATCCTATCCTTCTACTGGCTCTACTGGTTTTGGTCATGAGATTGCTCGCCATTTCAAACACACCATTACCGAGCTTGAGGCTGCTGAAAGTCCATTGTTGACTGATTTCCCGCATAAGGCCTTGCAGGGAATTTCGCTGGACGATGTGACCCTAAGCTATGGCAAGCATGTCATCACTCATGATCTACTCTTTACCCACTTTGGTTTGTCAGGTCCTGCTGCGCTACGCATGTCTAGCTTTGTCAAGGGTGGGGAAATTCTCTCTCTAGATGTCTTGCCACAACTTTCAGAAGGTGACTTAGTTGACTTTTTAGAAGAGAACCGTGAAAAGTCCTTGAAAAATGCCTTAAAAACTTTACTCCCTGAACGCTTGGCAGAATTTTTTGTCCAAGGATATCCTGAAAAAGTCAAACAACTAACTGAAAGAGAACGCGACCAACTTGTCCAGTCTATCAAGACACTCAAAATCCCTGTGACAGGAAAAATGTCCTTGGCTAAATCCTTTGTTACCAAAGGAGGTGTTAGTCTCAAGGAAATCAATCCTAAAACGCTGGAAAGCAAACTGGTTCCTGGCCTTCACTTTGCTGGCGAGGTCCTAGATATCAACGCCCACACGGGTGGTTTTAACATCACTTCTGCCCTCTGTACTGGCTGGGTGGCAGGCTCAAACTTAATCTATAAATGATTTAGTATCTAAGGATGTTAGATAAGAAAGGAACTACTTTGGAACATATTATCTTACTAAGGGGAGTTACTCCTAATGGAAAAAATGCTATCCCTAAAATGTCTTATCTAGTAGATATCTTGATAGAGGCTGATTTTCAACACGTTCGAACCTATATTCAAAGTGGGAATATCATTCTTGAAAGTAACTTATCTCTGGAAGAAATACGAGAACAGGTTCACACTCTAATAAAGGAAAAAATTGGTGCTGATTTAAAAATGGTAATCAAGAACAAAAATGATTTTGCAAAAATTGTCCAAGAAAACCCATTTGGAAAACACTATCTTTTTGACCGAATACATGTGATCCTTTTTCAAAATGATATCCAAAGTCTACCATTAGAAAAATTGGATAGTGACTATGGTGAAGAAGAGATTTGTATCGGCAACCATTGTCTTTACCTCTATCTCCCTAGAACTGCAAAACGAAAAAAACTTAATACCAACTATCTTGAAAAACTGTTCGGCGTTGATCTGACCATGCGAAAGTTAAACGTGGTAGAAAAATTACTAACAAAATAGGAAAAATAATATGAGCAGAAGAGAATCAGTCGAATTTGTCAACATGTGCTTGATTAAAAATGGGGACAAGGTCCTAGTTCAAGACCGAGTTAGTCCTAACTGGCCTGGAATTACTTTTCCTGGTGGTCATGTTGAGCGTGGCGAATCCTTTGTCGATGCTGTCATTCGCGAAGTGAAGGAAGAAACTGGTCTGACCATTTCTAAACCCCAACTCTGTGGTATCAAAGACTGGTATGATGACGAGGACTATCGTTATGTTGTCCTCTTTTACAAAACAGAACACTTTACTGGTGAGCTCCAATCTTCAGACGAAGGAAAAGTCTGGTGGGAGGATTTTGAAAATCTATCTCATCTAAAATTTG
The DNA here is from genome assembly GCF_051106275.1 of Streptococcus sp. KHUD_014. Lineage (GTDB taxonomy): Bacteria > Bacillota > Bacilli > Lactobacillales > Streptococcaceae > Streptococcus. The sequence goes on from NZ_CP193666.1 coordinate 1,512,028, forward strand.
CTACTGAGGATATGTCTGACATGCTTCGTGTTTTTCTCGAAGAGGACCTCAGTGAGTTCTTTTACTACAATGACGGAGAAGACTGGTCTTACCAACTCAAATAACAGTAAATCGGCAGAGGTCACTCCGCCGATTTTATCTTATCTAATCTTCAAGCTAGGTCTGTGTCCTCCTACTAATACTCAATGAAAATCAAAGAGCAAACTAGAAAGCTAGCCGCAGTCTGCTAAAAGTACAGCTTTGAGGTTGCAGATGGAAGCTGACGTGGTTTGAAGAGATTTTCGAAGAGTATAAAATTCTGTCACCAGCTTTGTCAACCTTAGCTTAGTCTTTGAGTTTTATCGAGTTTGTGTGCTTACATAGTGGGCAATGACATCTGATGTGTACTGGGCTGTTCCCTGTCCAAACTTATCAAGGTTTTCCTTAAACTCTGGATTATAGACATAGCCTTTTCCGATATAACCAAAGACCTCGATAGAACAGTCAAATCCATAAGTACGGATGGCTTGCAATAGCTTAGCTACCTCTTCTTGGTTTTCAGATGCTGTTACAGGTAGACCATCTCGAAGATTTTGTGCCATGGCTTGAAAGACTTGGTTGAAGGCAGCCGTAGCTTCGTCTTCGTGACCTTTTTGGCGCTCGAGCGCTTGATCCATGATTTCTTGGCCATACTTGTCTACAGCCTCTTGGTGGTATTTTTGATTGTCTTGATAGCTAAATCCAGTGAATTTTTCCTCAATAGTCATTTTTCTTTCTCCTTTTTGTTCTTGAATGGTTTTTTGCAAGGTTGAAATCAAGGTATCCAGATGTTCCCTTTCTCGAGTCAAATAGTCCAACTGCCTGGTCAAATGAGGCAATAAATTTTTCCTTTCTTCCTTTAATAGCTCTGCTATCTTTTCTAAAGAAAAGCCTAGATATTTGTAATAAAGAATAACCTGAAGGCGTTCCAAATCCTCCTGACTGTAGGTTCGATAGCCATTTTCCGACTTTAAAGGAACCAAGAGTCCTATCTTATCATAATGGTAGAGGGTCTTGACGGAGACACCTGAAAGTTGCGCAGCTTCTTTGATATGGTACATGATTTCCTCCTCACATAAATAGTATATACCCTCCCCTTTGAGGAGAGTCAAGTATTTTATCATATTTTTTATAAAAACATGAAAATCGCTTTCTTGACAGACTTGAAAAATCATGATAGGATAATCAAGTCTATCAATCAAAGAATAAGCTCAAAAGAGCAATTGAGAGAAGGCTATTTGACAACTCAAGTAGCCTTTTATTATTTAGAAATAGATTGGAGTTTAACAATGTCTGAAAAATCGCAATGGGGCTCAAAACTGGGCTTTATCCTTGCATCTGCTGGTTCTGCTATTGGTCTTGGGGCCGTTTGGAAGTTCCCTTATATGACTGCTGCCAATGGTGGGGGAGGTTTTTTACTGGTCTTTCTCATCTCGACACTATTGATTGGATTTCCACTTCTCTTGGCTGAATTTGCCCTCGGTCGAAGTGCGGGCGTGTCAGCAATAAAAACCTTTGGAAAACTTGGCAACAATAGCAAATACAATTTTATCGGTTGGATCGGTGCCTTTGCCCTTTTCATCCTCTTATCCTTTTACAGTGTTATCGGGGGATGGGTTTTAGTGTATCTAGGTATCGCTATTGCTAAAGCCTTCCAAGTTGGGATTAACAGTGATTATGCCCAGCTCTTCACAGATATCATTTCAAATCCTTGGATTGCCCTTGGCTCTCAAGCTCTTTTTATCTTCCTCAACATTTTTATCGTATCTAAGGGAGTTCAAAAAGGAATTGAAAGAGCATCGAAAGTTATGATGCCCTTGCTATTTATCATCTTTGTCATTATTATCGGGCGCTCTCTCAGCTTGCCAAATGCTATGGAAGGGGTCGTTTATTTCCTCAAACCTGATTTTTCAAAACTGACAAGTTCTGGTTTCCTCTATGCTCTAGGACAGTCATTCTTTGCTTTGTCCCTCGGGGTTACGGCCATGTTGACCTATGCTTCTTACCTAGATAAGAAAACCAATCTGGTCCAATCAGGTATGTCTATCGTTGCCATGAACATTTCTGTATCGATCATGGCAGGACTAGCTATTTTCCCAGCTATGTCAGCATTTAATATCCAGTCTGAAGGTGGTCCGAGTCTCCTCTTTATCGTCTTGCCCCAACTCTTTGACAAGATGCCTTTTGGAAGTATTTTCTATATTCTCTTTCTCTTGCTCTTCCTCTTTGCGACGGTCACTTCTTCTGTCGTTATGCTGGAAATTAATGTTGGAAATATCACTGACCAAGATAACGAAAAACGTAATAAATGGAGTCTTATTTTAGGTATCTTGACCTTTATCTTTGGTATCCCTTCGGCCCTATCTTACGGTGTCATGGCTGATGTCCATATCTTTGGGAAAACCTTCTTTGATGCTATGGATTTCTTGGTTTCCAACCTCCTCATGCCATTTGGTGCTCTCTGCTTGTCTCTTTTTACAGGCTATATTTTCAAGAAGGCACTGGCAATGGAGGAACTTCATCTTGATGAAACACCTTGGAAACAAGGACTTTCCCAAGTCTGGCTCTTCCTTCTTCGTTTCATCATCCCAATTATCATCATCGTGGTCTTTATCGCCCAATTTATGTAAATACAAAAAAGGACTTGAGTAATGAACTCAGGCCCTTTCTTTTTATGGATTACTAACAATCAATTCTAGACCTTGACCTTCCAAGGTCCAAGCTTCAACATCACTTGGTAGGATAAAGTGGCTACCTTTTTGGATTGGATATTCCTTACCGTCTACAATGAGTTGACCTTGACCAGCCAAGACGCTCAACAAGCTGTAATCAGCTGTTTTTTCAAAGTTAACTTTTCCAGTAATTTCCCACTTGTAAACTGCGAAGAATTCATTGGATACAAGGAGAGTTGAACGCAAATCATCTGCTTTAACAGTCACAGGACGGCTATTTGCAGGCTCACCGATATTTAAAACATCGATGGATTTTTCAAGATGAAGCTCACGCAAGTTGCCATTATCATCCCTACGGTCAAAGTCATAAACACGGTAGGTTGTATCACTAGACTGTTGCGTTTCAAGGATCAAGATTCCTGCACCGATGGCGTGCATAGTCCCACTTGGTACATAGAAGAAATCTCCAGCCTTAACAGGAACCTTTGTAAGCAAGGCATCCCAGTTTTTATCTTCAATTTGCTGGCGGAGTTCTTCTTTTGACTTAGCATTGTGACCGTAAATAATCTCTGAACCTTCATCTGCAGCAATGATATACCAGCACTCTGTTTTTCCTAGTTCGCCTTCATGCTCTAGTCCATAAGCATCGTCTGGGTGAACTTGGACGCTGAGCCAGTCGTTGGCATCGAGGATTTTGGTCAAAAGCGGAAATACAGGTTCTGGACGATTGCCAAACAATTCACGGTGTTCTGCGTACAAAGTTGCTAGGTCTGTTCCCTCGTAACGACCGTTTGCCACCTTTGAAACTCCATTTGGATGAGCTGAGATGGCCCAGTATTCTCCGATTTTTTCATTTGGGATGTCATAACCAAACTCATCACGTAGCTTGGTACCACCCCAGATTTTTTCTTGCATAACTGATTGTAAAAATAATGGTTCTGACATGTCGATCTCCTGTCTGATTTTTCTCCCCCCATTATAGCAAAAAGCTAGGTCTAATTGAACTCTTTTTCACATCTTATAAAGTAGGGAGAAGATTTTGTAAAAATAGTGAATAAATGTGTTCTACTCAATGCTTGCACCATTGCTGGCAATGACATCCTTGTACCAGTAGAAGGATTTCTTCTTGCTACGTTTGAAACTTCCATGACCTCCATTATCACGATCCACATAGATAAAGCCATAGCGCTTGGTCATTTCGCCTGTTCCAGCTGAAACTAGATCGATACAACCCCAAGTCGTATAACCAAGCAAGTTAACTCCATCTTGGTAAATGGCATCTCGCATAGCCTTGATATGAGCTTCTAAGTAATCAATCCGATAGTCATCTGCTACATAACCATTCTCATCCGGTGTATCAATAGCACCGAGACCATTTTCTACGATGAACATGGGCTTTTGGTAACGATCCCAGATGGCATTGAGGGTAATACGAAGCCCAAGCGGATCAATCTGCCATCCCCATTCTGAGGATTCTAGATAGGGATTTTTGAGAGAGGCAAAAACATTTCCAGCTGTTAATTCTTTAACTTTTGGATCACCTGAGGCCACTCGACTTGCATAGTAAGAGAAGGAAACAAAGTCAACAGTATTGTTCTTCAACAAAACCAAATCTTCTGCCGTCATTTCAATCTCAATCCCCTCACGCTCCCACTGCTTCTTAGCGTAGCTTGGATATTCCCCACGCGCTTGAACATCAATGAAAAAGTAACTCTTGCGGTCTTCCTCCATGGCTGCCCAGTAGTCTCTCGGATGGGCTGTGTTAGGATAGTATTGCCCTGCAGCCAACATACATCCAACCTTGTTTTCCGGGTCAATTTCGTGGGCAATCTTAGTCGCTAGAGCTGAAGCTACCAACTCATGGTGAGCTGCTTGGTATTTGACTTGTTCTTGATTTTCACCTTCTTCAAAACAGAGACCAGCTCCCATAAAGGGGGTATGGAGAATCATGTTGATTTCATTAAATGTTAGCCAGTATTTGACCAAACCCTTGTAACGGGTAAAGAGTGTGCGACAGAGATTCTCATAAAAGTCCAACATACGACGATTGCGCCAACCACCATACTCAGTAATTAAGTGCATGGGGCAGTCAAAATGCGTGATGGTTACCAGAGGTTGGATCCCATACTTATGGCATTCCTTAAACAAATCCTCATAAAAGGCTAGACCAGCTTCATTTGGCACGCTTTCGTCGCCCTTAGGAAAAATCCGAGTCCAAGCAATGGAAAGTCGATAGGTCTTAAAGCCCATTTCCGCAAAAAGGGCAATATCTTCCTTGTAATGATGGTACATATCAATAGCTTGCTTGGCTGGATAAAAATAGCCCTCCTCAAAAGAAAACATCTTTTTCTGACCTGTGATAATGGCTTCGCGGTCCTTACCGATTGGAACAACATCAACATTGGCCAACCCACGACCGTCTAAATTATAGGCACCCTCACATTGATTAGCTGCCGTAGCACCACCCCAAAGGAAGCCCTCTGGAAATTGTAGTATTTCTGTCATCACTTTACCTCACATGATTTAGTACTACTATTATACTATCAAACATTTAAATAAAGCTGAAATAGCCCAAAAAATGTTTTAAGAAAAGCATTTTCTTTATAAAAAAGCTTCTACGATGAACATAGAAGCCAAATAAGGTAGTTGAAGTTTGTATACAAAACTGCTTTATTTCATAAGATTTGGAAGAATGAACATGATAAAGAAAGCTAGAGCAACCATAATAAAAACATTGAGATAGATAAAACATTTTGCCAACCATGCATATCGCCCAGGTCTTAGTGGTCTTTCTACATAGGAATGTTTTGGTTTTTTAGGATCATAATAAACAGCAACTTTTCCACCAATTGGAAAGCGTTCCTTAAGAGGAGATTTTGTAAAAGACAAAAAACTATTACCCTTAACTTTGTATCTTAAAACTTGTGGAATTTCACCATTTTCAAAATTATCCGTTTTTACATCAGATACGATTGAACCTAAGGGAGTACTGATTGTATTTGAAATAGCAGATAGAAATTTAGGCCCTACGACCTTGTATTGGTTTCCATCAACAGTGTATTCAACAACTGGGAGACTAATCCCATTATAAAGAGCATAGGAATATCGGATAATAACTCCTTCCGTTCTTTCGGTACACCTCTTGGCATTGCTATAATTACTAAATATAAAATAGGAAAACATAAAATAGGTGAAGGCAGCAAATCCTAACATCATTAAGCCAATTAATAGAAAGAAAGTTGTTGGCATATTTTTCTCCTTAGAACATTGTTATGAAGCTATTTTAACAAATTTAACAGAAAAAACAAGAAAAAAAAGACCGGATGGCTCCGATCTTTTCAGTCATCAAAATGTAAGAAAATTAATACCTCATACTATTAATCGATTGATTGATTGTCAGCAAGCCATGGTTAATTATTGCAGCAATATCTTCCAGACCACGAAGAATAAAACTACCTATAATCAATCCTAGAATAATTGAACAGATAATCATGGTAATACAGATTAAATAAATATCCTTTTTTTGCATCTCTTTTCTCCTAATATCTATTCGCGTCCATTCATGGAGATACTTTCAATCTCAAGGTTCATTGGTCATTATGTGACAATTGTAAGGTTTCCCAGAACCATAAAGTCGAGCGGTAAACTGAACGCCATCTTCACTCTCTCTTCCTAATAAAATAAAGAAGCCCTCTTACTATATCTATTTAAAAATATTTCTCCTTTCCACATCAGTTACATTTTTATTATAAGATTTCAGGATAGCGCTGTCAACCATTTATATGCAAGTTCTTTATATAAAAAAGACCGGATGGCTCCGATCTTTCAATAGTTCATATTCTCACATTCTGTATTAAGAATCATTGTGGTTAGCTTCAAATGATTAAGCGACCTATTTCATTCGATAAAAATCAAGCACTAGACCAGCAGGACCTTTAACTAATAAGGACTCTGTCCCCCAATCCGTTTCACAAGGACCGTGTAAAATCTCGACACCAAGCTCTTTCAACCGTTTGTAGTTCAGGTCTACATCCTCAACCTCGATGTGAAGAATGATGCCTGACTGAAAATCTTCTATAGGAATCAAATGATTTTGGGACAACATAAGACAGTGACTGCCAATCGTAAACTGAGCAAAACTGTCATCAACATAATCGGCTTTTTTATCCAAAATACGCTCCAGGTCAGCACAGACTTGTGGAACATTTGAAACGATGATATCTAATTGATTTAAATTCATTTACTATCCTCCATAAAAAGACCGGATGACTCCGATCTTTTAAGTTTCTCTCTATGAAAATCAAAGAATAAACAAGGCGGAACCAAGTTTGATGGCAAATCTTTGCTCATCAAACTACGAAAAATCCTTTGGGACTTTTTCTAGGCTCCGCACTAGATTCCATCATTGAAAATTAAGGTTTCAATGATGAAATCGTCGGAAGTGAATCTCAGAATAAAGTCTACAAATTTATCTTTGATTTTCGTCGAGAGGAATTATTTAATTGCGCGTGATTGCAATCCTTCTTCTTCCAAGAAGAGGCGGAATGGTACAAGCTCTTCAGCTTCGTATTTTTCCTTGAAGGCTTTGATAGCTTCTTCTGAGTGAAGTTTTGGATCCAATTCAAGTACTTCTACTGGAAGTGGACGGTGTTGAGTGATGTGAGCATCGATCACAACAGTTTTACCTTCTTTGTTCAATTTAACAGCTTCTGCAACAACTGCATCGATATCTTCGATACGGTTCACAGTGAACCCTACAGCACCTTGCGCTTCAGCGATTTTCGCATAGTCAGCATTAGGGAAGTCACAACCAAACAAGTGTTTGTTTGTGTCTTCGTATTTGTCCTTGATGAAGGCATATTTACCATTTGAGAAGACAACGTTGATAACTGGAAGGTCGTATTGAACGTTTGTGATAACGTCTGGGTAGCACATGTTGAATGCACCGTCACCCATGATGTTCCATACTTGGCGATCTGGATTGTCTTTCTTAGCAGCGATACCACCAGGAAGGGCAATACCCATTGTCGCAAAGAGTGGAGATGTACGCCACATGTTCTTAGGTGTCATGTGAAGGTGACGAGTAGATGTTTGAGTAGTGTCACCTACGTCGATTGAGTAGATAGCGTCTTGATCAGCATGTTTGTTGATTGCATTGTAAACTTGATACAATTGCAATTCACCCTCAGTTTTACCTTCGAGTTTGTTCATGTAATCGCGCCAGTTTTGGTTGTTCTTCACGTTTGCACGCCACCATGGAGTAGACTCAACTGGGTTTACTTTATCAAGGATAGCTTTAGCCGCTTGACCTGCATCACCAAGGATTGAAGCGTCAAGGGCGTGGCGTTTCCCAAGTTTGTAAGGGTCGATATCCACTTGGATGAATTTTTCAGTGTTTTTGAATGCTTCGTATACTTCAGCAAATGGGAAGTTTGAACCAAGGAAAAGAACTGTGTCTGCTTCAAAGACCACTTCGTTGGCTGGTTTCCAACCAACACGGTAAGCAGAACCTGTCAAACCTTCGTAGTTCCATTCGAAAGCTTCGAAGTTTTTACCAGTTGTGATGATTGGGGCTTTGATTTTACGTGACAATTCAGTGATTACTTCACCAGCTTTAACACCACCGTAACCAGCGTAGATAACTGGACGTTCAGCGTTGTTCAAAATTTCAACAGCTTTGTCGATTTCAACTTCGTTCAAAGCAGGAGCGATGAATGAACGCTCGTAAGAACCTGAACCGTAGTATGAGTTTTCGTCGATTTCTTGGAAACCAAAGTTTACTGGAATTTCAACAACGGCTGGACCTTTTTTAGAAACGGCAGCACGGCAAGCTTCGTCAATCACTTTTGGTAATTGCTCTGCGTAAGCTACACGTTTGTTGTAAACAGCGATACCGTTGTACATTGGGTTTTGGTTCAATTCTTGGAAAGCATCCATGTTGAGTTCATTAACTGGACGTGATCCAAGGATCGCTAGGAATGGAGTGTTATCCATAGCTGCATCGTAAACACCGTTGATCAAGTGAGTCGCACCTGGACCACCTGAACCAACTGCAACACCGATAGAACCGCCAAATTTAGCCTGCATAACCGCTGCAAGAGCACCTGTTTCTTCGTGGCGAACTTGCAAGAAACGGATATCTTTGTCTTCAGCCAAAGCGTCCATAAGTGAGCTGAGTGTTCCTGATGGGATACCGTAGATAGTGTCTACGCCCCATGTTTTCAATACGTTAAGCATTGCTGCTGATGCAGTAATTTTCCCTTGAGTCATAATGATAACTCTCCTTAAAAGTTAATTTGATGAATAATAAAAGCGCTTTTATATGTTTTTTGAAAACGATTCAGTAAATTTACACTCCTAATTTATCACATTTACTTATAGTTTCATAAGAATGTGCTCAGAAACTTTCATTCTCTATTACAGTACAGATTGAAAACGTTTTGAAAATCTGTTTTAGAATAGCAAAAAAAGCGGTTAAGACCGCCTTTTTATACTCAATGAAAATAAAAGAGCAAACTAGGAAGCTAGCCGCAGGCTGTACTTGAGTACGGCAAGGTGAAGCTGACGTGGTTTGAATTTGATTTTCGAAGAGTATTAATCGACTTTAGTAAAATTAAGCATGAGAGAGCTGATCAGAACAGAGACTGAACTAAAGGCCATGGCTAATCCTGCAAGTTCTGGATTGAGCACCAAACCAAGACTTGAAAAAACTCCTGCTGCAATCGGAATACCAATGAGGTTATAGATAGAAGCCCAGAAAAGATTGAGTAGAATACGATTAAAGGTCTTCTTACTCATATCAAAAGCACGTGCCAATCCTAGTAAATTGTTGGTTGTAAGGACAAGATCTGCTGATTCGATAGCAATATCTGTCCCAGAGCCCATGGCAATTCCGACATCCGCTACACTGAGGGCCGGCGCATCATTGATGCCATCGCCGACAAAGGCCAATTTGCCATTCTTTTGAAGCTTGTGAATTTCATGTGCCTTTTCCTCTGGCAAGACATTTGCAATCACTTCTTCGATTCCAATTTGCTCTGCAATCGCATGCGCTACTCCAGCATTATCTCCGGTAAGCATGACCGTTCTAAGGCCACGTTTTTTCAATTTAGCAATAGCTTCTCGAGCATTTTCCTTAGGGACATCCTGCAAGGCAATTAAGCCTTTTAGTTCACCATCTACTGATAAGAAGACAACTGTTTTCGCTTCTTTCTCAAGCAAATCAAATCGTTCTTGATAATCATGTGGAATAGCAAGATCAGCTAAGAGTTTGGCATTCCCAAGCAAGACTTGTTTACTATTAATAATCCCAGTCACACCTTTTCCATGCAAGGCTTGGAAGTTTTCCACTGGGTAAAGGCTAATTCCTAGTTCAGATGCACGATTAACAATAGCTTGAGCTAGCGGGTGTTGAGATACATCTTCCAGTGAAGCAGCCAAACTTAGCACTTCTCTTTCATCACCGATAACATCTGTCACTACCGGCTTCCCTTCGGTTAAGGTTCCTGTCTTATCAAAAACAACCGTTTGAACTTTTTGGATTTCCTGTAGAACTGTACCATTTTTGAGAAGAATCCCCATCTTGGCACTTCGTCCTGTTCCAACCATGAGTGCTGTCGGTGTCGCAAGTCCTAGTGCACAAGGACAGGCAATTATCAAAACAGCAACTCCGTAGAGAAGTGACGTCACAAAGCTTTCTCCTAGGAAAACAAACCAGACCCAAAAAGTAAGAAGTCCTAAAATGACAACTGCTGGTACAAAAATCCCTGAAATCTTGTCGGTCAAATCTTGAATAGGAGCACGACTCGTTTGAGCTTTCTTCACAAAGTCCACAATCTGAGCCAGCATAGTCTCAGAACCAACTTTTTCAGCTCTAAAGATGATCGTACCACTATTATTGATAGTTGACCCAATAACAGCATCTCCAACTGATTTATCGACTGGAATACTTTCCCCAGTCACCATTGATTCATCAATACTCGTTTCACCTTCTAACACAGTCCCATCAACGGCAATTTTTTCACCTGGTCGAACGCGAATGAGATCCCCAACTTTGACTTGTTCTAGAGGGATTTGAACATAAACATCATCACGCAAAACCTCTGCTGTCTTTGCTTGTAGGTCTAATAATTTTTCGACTGCCTGCGAAGTATTTTTTCGCATTTTTTCCTCAAAAACTGCTCCCAAAAGAATGAAGAAGAGGATAAATGCAGCACTTTCAAAGTAAACGGGCAGACCAGTGAAGAGGGCAACTAAGCTATAGAAATAGGCCACTAGGGTTCCCAGAGCAACCAAGGTATCCATGTTGGAATTGTGCTTTTTAAAACTAGCCCAGGCGCTTCTGATATATGGAACTCCAGCTACCAGCATAATGGGTGTTGTGGCTAAAAAGGTGCCCCAACGCATGACTTGGTGACTAATTCCTCCTGTCGACATCCCAATCATGAGAATCACAAGAGGCACAGTAAAGATACTAGTAATCCAAAAACGCTGTAAAAGTGATAGAGATTTTCGAGTCTTCTCAACTACAGTATAACTCCCCTTTTGCATCTTCATGCCGCATGAAAATTCATGCTCGCCCAAGTCTTGAGGCGTAAAGCGAATGACTTTTTCCTCGTCTTGAGCGATTGGTTCTAGAATTCCTTCTTCTTCAAACAGAATTTCCTTATAACAGTTTGAAGGTGTCACACGGTGAAAGGTAATCTCAGCAGGAATCCCCTTTTGCAGTTGAATATGGGCTGGATGGTAGCCTTTGTCTGCCGTGATACGGATTTTTTGAACACCATTTTCAAGACTTGCTTTTACAATTTCGGTCATATCATTCTCCTATTCTACAATCATCTTACCGTGCATCATATTCATGCCACAAGAGAAACCATACTCACCTGCTTCTTCAGGAGTGATTTCAACCACATATTGGTCTCCCATAGGTAGATCTGCATGCACACCAAAGTCTGGGAAAACGATTTGGTCTAAGCAAGGTGACGGGTCTTTTCTATCAAAAATAATACGAGCAGGTTGCGATTTTTTGAGGATAATGGTTCCTGGAGTGTAGCCCCCCATGACTTCCACTCGAATTTCTTGATAGCCATTTTTTTGCTGGGCTCTCTTAGCATCTTCTTGCGGTTTTTTGAAAAACCAAAAGAGGATAAAAGCAATCATTCCTAAAACAACAATAGATACAAATAGATTTAACATAGCGTCTCCTTTACATACAATTACATCTTACTTCTGTTACAGCACTTGCTTTTTTCTTTGAAATCACTTCTTCCAAGCCTTCCAAGTCAGCTAGAGTAAAATCACATTCTTTGATCAAATCGGCAAGTAAGAGCTTTATTCTGCGAGAACAAAGCTTGTCTTTGATATCCTGAACCATTAAGCCCCTACTATCATCTGGAGTTAAAAGGGACGAATACACAAAGGACTTGCCCTGTTTTTCTCGAGTCAAACATTCTTTCTCCACTAAACGAGCCAAGAGTGTCTGGATCGTGGATTTGGACCAACTGAACCTTTTCTCTAATACTTTTATGAGATCAGTACTAGTCTGTTCTCCCTGCATCCAGATAATCTTCATGACCTGCCATTCTGCATCCGAAATCTGCATCAGTACACCTCCAAAATCTACATTTGTCAATTACAATCATCAGTATACTCTTAAAATCTACATTTGTCAACTAAATTTCCTAAAAATTTTAAAATTTCTCTTTCCAATAGATTTTGTCTATCATTGTGATAGAAAATACATATTATCCAAAGCAGATTTTTAATGCTACAATGTTTTTATCATTTCTAGATGGGAGGTTTTAGTTTGGATTGGTCTATTGTTGAACAATATCTACCACTTTATCAAGAGGCATTCTTTTTGACCTTGCATATTGCAGTTTGGGGAATTCTAGGTTCTTTTTTGCTGGGGCTCATCGTCAGCGTCATCCGGCATTACCGCCTTCCTGTTTTTTCACAGTTGGCAACAGCCTATATCGAGCTATCACGAAATACACCCCTTTTGATACAACTTTTCTTTCTCTACTTCGGTCTTCCACGTATTGGGATTGTTCTTTCTTCAGAAGTCTGTGCAACACTGGGACTGATTTTTTTAGGTGGTTCCTACATGGCGGAATCCTTCCGAAGTGGACTAGAAGCTGTCAGTCAAACCCAGCATGAGATTGGTTTAGCCATTGGGCTTACACCATTCCAGGTCTTTCGCTACGTGGTTCTGCCACAAGCGACTGCGGTTGCTCTACCATCCTTTAGTGCCAATGTTATTTTCCTCATCAAGGAAACTTCTGTCTTTTCAGCGGTTGCCCTTGCTGACCTTATGTATGTTGCTAAGGATTTGATAGGACTCTACTATGAAACAGATATCGCACTAGCCATGTTGGTGGTTGCTTACCTTATCATGTTGCTACCTATTTCACTAGTCTTTAGTTGGATAGAAAGGAGGCTCCGTCATGCAGGATTCGGGAATGCAAGTACTCTTTCAGGGAAATAATCTCCTGAGAATCTTACAAGGTTTGGGAGTCACGATTGGGATTTCTATCCTGTCTGTCCTCTTATCCATGATTTTCGGAACGGTGATGGGAATTATCATGACTTCTCATTCTAGAGTGATTCGCTTCTTGACACGTTTTTATCTAGAATTTATCCGGATTATGCCGCAGCTAGTGCTTCTCTTCATCGTTTACTTTGGTTTGGCTCGAAACTTTAATATCAATATCTCAGGTGAGACTTCTGCTATTATCGTTTTCACTCTTTGGGGAACAGCTGAGATGGGAGACTTGGTTCGTGGAGCCATTACTTCTCTCCCAAAACATCAGTTTGAGAGCGGACAAGCGCTTGGTTTAACTAAAGTGCAACTCTACTACCATATCATCATCCCACAAGTCTTGAGAAGATTACTTCCACAAGCCATCAACCTTGTCACTCGGATGATTAAAACAACTTCCTTGGTTGTTTTGATTGGGGTTGTTGAAGTTACCAAGGTTGGACAACAAATCATCGATAGCAATCGTTTGACTATCCCAACAGCTTCCTTTTGGATTTATGGAACCATCCTAGTCTTGTATTTCGCAGTTTGCTTCCCTATTTCCAAACTATCTACTCATCTAGAAAAACATTGGAGGAACTAAATGTCTGAAACTATTTTAGAAATCAAGGAACTAAAAAAATCCTTCGGAGACAATCCAATCCTCCAAGGACTTTCTTTAGATATTAAAAAGGGAGAAGTGGTCGTCATCCTAGGACCATCTGGTTGTGGTAAAAGCACGCTACTTCGCTGCCTCAATGGTTTAGAAAGTATTCAAGGAGGAGATATCCTACTGGATGGTCAGTCCATCGTTGAAAATAAAAAAGATTTTCACCTAGTTCGTCAAAAGATTGGCATGGTCTTTCAAAGTTATGAACTCTTTCCTCACTTGGATGTCCTTCAAAACCTCATCCTAGGCCCTATCAAGGCTCAAGGGAGAGACAAAAAAGAAGTTACCGAAGAAGCTCTGCAACTACTAGAACGTGTCGGACTTCTAGATAAACAACATAGCTTTGCTCGCCAATTATCTGGTGGACAAAAGCAACGGGTTGCTATCGTTCGTGCCCTTCTCATGCATCCAGAAATCATTCTTTTTGACGAGGTAACGGCTTCACTGGATCCAGAAATGGTGCGTGAGGTTTTGGAACTCATCAATAACTTGGCTCAAGAAGGGCGTACCATGATTCTGGTAACCCATGAAATGCAGTTTGCCCAAGCCATTGCGGACCGCATTATCTTCCTTGACCAAGGGAAGATTGCTGAAGAAGGAACTGCTCAAGAATTCTTCACAAATCCACAAACCAAACGAGCACAAGAATTTTTAAACGTCTTTGACTTTAGCCAGTTTGGCTCATATCTATAATCAATAAAGGAGATTATTATGAAACTACTTAAACCAATTCTAACTGTTTTTGCCCTAGCATTTGCGCTTATCTTCATCACAGCTTGTAGTTCAGGCGGAAGCTCTGATGCTTCATCTACTAAGGCAACTGCCAAAGCTCGTACCATTGATGAAATTAAGAAAAGTGGTGAACTTCGAATCGCGGTATTTGGAGACAAGAAACCGTTTGGTTATGTTGACAACGACGGTTCTTACCAAGGTTACGATATCGAACTTGGTAACCAATTAGCACAAGACCTTGGTGTAAAGGTCAAATACGTTTCTGTCGATGCTGCCAACCGTGCTGAATACTTGATTTCTAACAAGGTTGATATCACCCTAGCTAACTTTACAGTTACTGACGAACGTAAGAAACAAGTTGACTTTGCCCTTCCTTACATGAAAGTTTCTCTCGGTGTTGTGTCACCTAAGACTGGTCTAATTACAGATGTTAAGCAACTTGAAGGCAAAACCTTGATTGTTACAAAAGGAACGACTGCTGAAACTTACTTTGATAAAAATCACCCAGAAGTAAAACTTCAAAAATATGACCAATATAGCGATGCCTATCAAGCCCTTCTTGACGGACGTGGAGATGCCTTTTCTACTGACAATACTGAAGTCCTAGCTTGGGCGCTTGAAAATAAAGGATTTGAAGTAGGAATTACCTCTCTAGGTAACCCAGATACCATCGCACCAGCAGTTCAAAAAGGTAACCAAGAACTACTCGACTACATCAACCAAGAAATCGAAAAATTAGGTAAGGAAAACTTCTTCCACAAGGCTTATGAAAAAACACTTCAACCAACCTACGGTGATGCTGCTAAAGCAGATGACCTGGTTGTTGAAGGTGGAAAAGTCGACTAATACTCTTCGAAAATCAAATTCAAACCACGTCAGCGTCGCCTTGCCGTACTCAAGTACAGCCTGCGGCTAGCCTCCTAGTTTGCTCTTTGATTTTCATTGAGTATAACATCCAATGAAATCACAAAAAGAAATCAGGTAATCCTAGCGACTACCTGATTTTCTATTTTTTAAGCATTTTGCCAATTTTCCTGGTCTTCTTTAAATCGTTTTAAAAGGTCAAGTCCTTCTGGTGTGATGTAGCCTTCTTCTTGGGCTAGGTGAATCAGCTCACTATAGTTTGAAAGAGTCACCAGTTTGACACCAGCATCCGCAAAGTTTTTATCTGCTTTTGCTAGTTGATAGCTGAAAATAGCTACAACACCCAGAACATCTGCTCCTTCACGCTTGGCAGCAACCACGGCCTCAAGAACTGAGCCACCAGTTGAAATCAAATCTTCAACAACGACCATTTTTTGCCCTTGGGCTACACGGCCTTCGATTTGGTTGCCTGCTCCGTGATCTTTTGGTTTGCTACGGATATAGGCAAATGGCAAGTTCATCTTGTCAGCGATGATGGCACCATGCGGAATGCCTGCAGTCGCTGTTCCTGCAATCACTTCTACCTCTGGGAATTCTGCCTTGATGGCTTCCACAAAACCATTTTCAATCAAGCTACGAGTATCTGGATAAGCAAGTGTCACACGGTTGTCCGTATAAATCGGTGACTTGATACCTGATGCCCAAGTAAAGGGTTCTTCTGGCTTGAGGTAAACGGCTTGAATTTTCAATAGATGGCTAGCAATATCTTTAGCAAGTGTCATGGTGTGCTCCTTTTTATAGTGTTAAATGAATCTTCTTTTTAAACCCAATCTTGTGTCCATTCTTCTTTGATGGCATGGTAGGCTGCGACTGGATCAGCTGCTTGCGTAATCGGACGGCCAACTACGATGTAGTCACTGCCAATTTGGTATGCTTCTCCTGGGGTTACTACCCGTTTCTGATCTCCTGCTTCTGTCCCTCTTGGGCGAATCCCTGGTGTCAGACAGATAAAGTCTTCATGAGTTGCTTGTTTGATAAGCTTGGCTTCTTGAGCCGAGCAAACGACTCCATCTAGACCAGCTTCAGCTGTTTTCTGGGCATAGTGGATAACAGACTCTTGGAGGCTGGTTTGGATATTTTGACACTCCTGCATTTGTTCTTCCGAGGTTGAGGTTAATTGGGTCACCGCTATGAGAATTCCCTTGTCTCCCAATCCTTCACGCGCTGCCTGCATCATCTCAACCCCACCTGCTGCCTGCACATTGGTCATATCAACTCCTAGGTTCGATAAAATTTTCATGGTTGATTTGACTGTATTGGGAATATCATGCAGTTTGAGATCCAAAAAGACACTATGTCCTAATGATTTCAAATAACGGACAACTTCAGGCCCTACTGCATAGTAGATTTCCATTCCTACTTTGACATAGAGCTTTTCCTCTGCTGGAAATAGGGCTAAGAACTCCTTGGCTTCTTCAAAACTTGGAAAATCCAGAGCTATGACCGGGCGACTTTCACGCATGTGTTTCTCCTCTTATCTTTCTTATCAGCCCAGCTTCCTTCAAAATAACTAGAAAAAAGGAACCTGCCAACAGCAAGGTTCCACGAAAAATGGGTAGAATCCACCCTTTCACCGTCTAACCTTAGCTGCCTCTCTGGACTGCTTTAAAGGTTTTTTACTATTCTATTATTTAAAGCGAGACTTGTCAAGTAAAAACTAGTATCCGAAGGACTTTAAAGCCAAGACTCACAATCAAGCCGATAGAATACTCTCAAGCTTAGCGACTCTGTGATTGTTGAGTTGTTTGGTTTTGATTACCCTGTTCCTCTTGTTTTTTCTTCTCTTCTTCCAGCTTTTTCTTTTCCTCTTCTTTGGCCTTGATTCTCTCCTCCTCAAGTGCCTTATCCGTCAAGCTATAACTATAGATCCCAACTTCCATATCAATACCACTTGGTACTGTTAATTGTGGTTTTATCTTACTATAGTAAGGCAATTTTTTACCTAGTTCTGATAGAGGAACCAAAACTTCATCCGTATCATACATGGTAATCTTGAGAAGATCACTGGTTACACTAGTTGGAGCCAATTCAATCGTTTTGATCGCTTGCTTAATCTCTGGGCTAACATCAGCCAGTTGGGCAATCAAGGTCTTTACTTGCTGCTCATCGTTGAAGAGTACAGATAGATAGGTTTCTGGCAAACTAAGGAGACTGACTGGACTAGTTTCAACTGTGCCACTGGAAAGAATTGGATAATGGTCCTCGCCAGAAACATAATAGGCTACAATCCCGTATTCCTTGACCTGGATGGTGAAATTGGTCGGGAATTGATAGTGAATGCTAGCAGATTCAATCCAGTGATTGGACTTAATCATCTCAGCATGTTTGTCTTTATTGAGAAGTAGACTAAAGGTATAGTCACTATCACGAATCCCTGAAGCCTCTTTGATTTGATCTGCATTGGTCTCTACTGTCCCAGTGACTTCTATGTTTTTCAGAGTTGAGAAGGGCGTCAAGAGATAGATCGAAAAGACCAAGAAAAGCAAACTCGGGATTAGAATCGTAACAGCACGCCAGATATGAACTCTAGGAATAGAAGGCTTGGTAGCCTTTTTCTTGGTTTTAACCTTCTTTTCTTCTACCTTTTCTACTTTTGCTGCCTCTGATTCTTCGGCCTGGTCTTCCACTTGTTCTGCTTCAGCTGCTTCCTCTTCAAGTTCAGACGAGGACTCATCTGCTATAAGCTCCTTCTGTTCTTCGCTATTAGGATCTACTTCCGTTGCTTCCTCTGTATTTTCGGATATATCTGACTCTTGTTCTTCCTTGGTCTCTTCCTCAGCCTTTTTACGCAGATATTCACGGTTCTGCTTCTGCCACTCTGATAAGCTAGTTTCTGCATCAGAAGTTATTGAAACTTCCTTTTTGCCTGAATCTCCCTTGGCTTCTTCTTTAGCTAAGTTGGCCTCTTCTTCAGCCTTTTTTCGAAGATATTCTTGATTTCGTTTTTGCCACTCTGACAATTCCTTGCCTTGCGTTGGCTCTTGTTTCTTATCCTTTGACATCGATTTTCCTTATGATAGATCTTTTTTTAGTAGCGCATAAAAATCCGCCACAGATTTTAATTCATGAGAATTCTTCATCGTGTTCTGGTAGTCTTCTTTGTGGGTCAAAAGCTTGCTTACTTTTTCTTCTAAAGTTGACAAGGTCAAATCGCCCTCTTGCAACTCCTCAGCATAGCCTTTTTTCACAAAGTAAGCCGCATTTTCAATCTGATCTCCACGGCTAGCTTCACGCCCTAGAGGGACAATGACATGCAATTTAGCCATGGCAAGAAGTTCAAAAATAGTATTGGCACCACCACGAGTGATGACTACATCAGCCATATTCATGAGCGGTTGATAGAGTTCAGTCACGTAGTCAACACGGTAGAGGTTTGAACTTAGTTCATTTAAGCTAGCATCCCCTGTTAGGTTGATGATATTATAACGACTAGTCAGCTCTTCCTTGTGGTCTGTAACTAATTGGTTAAAGATACGCGCACCAGCAGAACCTCCGACGAAAAGAAGAGTTGGTAGCTTATCATTGAAAGAAGTTCGGATATCCACCATTTCTTCAGGCTCTTCCATAATTGGTCCAGAAACCTTGGTCACGGCTCCTACATGCTCTACCTTAGTGAGACTAGACGCCTGCTCGAAAGTAGAGTACATCTTAGTCGCAAACTTATAGGCAATTTTATTGGCCAATCCCATAGAGAGGTCAGACTCATGGATAAAGACTGGTACTCTGCATACTCGCGCTGCAATAACAGGCGGAACAGATACAAATCCACCCTTAGAAAAGAGGGCTTGTGGACGAACTCGAAGCATGATAAAGAGCGATTGAAGAATTCCAAAAGCAACCTTAAAGACGTCAACCATGTTTTGCCATGAGAAATAACGACGCAATTTCCCTGTTGCAATCGAATGGAAGGTAACATCTAAACCTGACTTGAGAATTTCATGATGCTCAATCCCATTTTTATCACCAATATAGTGGACTTCCCAGCCATCTTCGATGAACTTAGGCATTAACAAAAGGTTGAGGGTAACGTGTCCAACCGTTCCCCCACCTGTAAATACTATTTTTTTCATATTATCCCTTTAACTCCGCTACAGTGTCGATGAAAAGATCTCCACGTACCTCAAAGTTGGCATACATATCCCAGCTAGCATTAGCAGGACTGAGGAGAACCACATCTCCTTCTTCCGCAATTTCATAAGCCTTACGAGTTGCATCAGCAATATCTGTTGCATCCACATAAGCCACACCAGCCTTGTCCGCTGCACGTTTGACACGCTCTGCAGACTGACCGAGGATGACCATTTTCTTAAGACCAGTGATGTCTGGAACCAACTCATCAAACTCATTTCCACGGTCCAACCCACCCGCAATCAAGACAACCTTGCTATTATCAAATCCTGACAAGGCTTTTTGAGTTGCCAAGATATTAGTTGACTTACTATCGTTGTAGAATTTCACCCCATTGATTTCATCTACGAATTGGAGACGGTGCTTCACACCACCAAAGGCTGACAAGGTTTCCTTGATGATTTCATTGTCCACACCACGAAGTTTAGCTACAGCAATGGTTGCAAGAGCATTTTCCACATTGTGGCTACCAGGAACTCCGATTTCATCAGCTGCCATGACTTTTTCACCACGGAAGTAAAGAAGACCATCTTCAAGATAAGCTCCGTCAACCTTTTCAAGGGTTGAGAATGGTACTACAGTCGCGTTTGTCTTTGTCGCAAGCTCTTTAGCTAATCCCTGGTTGAAGTTCAATACTAGGTAATCAGCTGCTGTCATATTACTTTGGATATTCCACTTGGCTGCCACATAGTCCTCAAAAGAACCGTGATAGTCAATATGCGTTGGCATCAGGTTTGTAATAACAGCAATTTCAGGATGGAATTCCTGGATTCCCATTAATTGGAAAGAAGAAAGTTCCATGACAAGGGTGTCCTTATCTGTGGCAGTTTGAGCCACTTGACTAGCAGGATAACCAATGTTACCTGATAAAAGCCCATTTTGTCCTGCAGCAGTCAGAACTTCACCAATCATGGTTGTGGTCGTAGTCTTACCATTAGAACCAGTAATACCAACAATCGGTGCATCAGAAATCAAATAGGCCAACTCAACCTCTGTCAAGACTGGAATACCTTTTTCTAGCGCTTTTTCAATCATCGGATTGCTATAAGGAATTCCTGGATTTTTTACCATGAGGGCAAACTCTTCATCCAATAATTCCAAAGGATGTCCACCAGTGACAACCTTGATGCCCTCTTCCAAGAGACTTTGCGCTGCTGGATTTTCCTCAAAAGGCTTGCCATCATTAACCGTCACAATGGCACCTAGCTTGTCTAAAAGACGAGCTGCAGATTCACCAGATTTGGCTAAACCGAGGACTAATACTTTCTTATTTTTAAATTGATCAATTCGTTTCATATCTAGAACTCCATTTCTACTCTTACTATTTTACCATTTTTATGAAAATAAAAAAGCCACAAAGGGCTTTCTTATCTGTTTTTATCCTCTACCAACTATTCTACGGATTTAAGGGCTTCTAACATATCCACCTTTCGGAGATAATGATTGACAAAAACTCCTAGGATGGTCAAAATGACACTAACGGCTAAAACTGGTATTAGATAAACTTCCCAGCCAACCTTTGGTTGAAAACGGAAGGTACCAGGTGCAATCATCTGAATGAGAAATTGATGAAGATAAAAGCCTGAGACCAAGCCTACAATCATTCCAACCAGTGACAGTATGATGGTCTCCCGATAGATATAAAGTGTCACTTCTTTGTTATGAAAACCAAGAACCTTGATGGTTGAGAGTTCCCGAATCCGTTCAGCAACATTGATATTGGTCAAATTATAGAGAATCACAATGGCTAATAGCACCGATACTAGCACCAAAATCGCCATGGTATGATTCAGAGAATTTGCAAAACTTTCAAAGAGTTGAATGGTTGAGGCATTTTGAACGAGGCCAGTGACAGCAGCTAGATTCATAAATTCTCCTGCGACGGTTTCAGTATTCCCTTCACTTTTATCCTTGAGTTGGACCAAATAGGTGTTCATCTTGGGAGCTTGACCATAAATTTTCTCATAGGTCGCCTGATTCATGTAAACAAAATGGCCCACGTAGTGTTCGGTAACGGCTCCAACCTTAAAGGTTTTCCCATCTATTGTAAAGTTGTCACCAACAGAAACTCCTGCCAACTGGGCTAATTTTTCAGTCAGGATGACTCCGTTAGATAAGCTCAGTTTTTCCCCATTTTTTTCTAAGAGGACAAAGGGAGCCAGATCATCTTGATCCGTTACCATGATGGTCACGGTTTGAACTCCAGCCTTGCCAGCATACTTTTCTTCAATCTGCTTGGAAGAAATCAATCGATAGCTTTCAACTTCATCACTCTGCAATTTTTCTTCTAGCTTTGCCTTATCTGAATCTGAAGCTCGAGAATTGACAGAGAGAATCATCTGGTATTGTTGCAGATCCTTAAACTGCCTGTCAGCCACTCCAACTACAGAAGACTGAATACCAAGTCCTGCAAAGAGGAGGGCTACTGAACCTGCAACTCCAAAAATAGTCATCAGCATGCGCTGTTTGTAACGGAAAATGTTGCGAGCCGTAACCTTTTGGGTAAAGCTCAAACGTGACCAGATAAAGGTTATCCGCTCCAAGAGAATTTTAGAACCCTTGACTGGTGGCTTGGGTAGTAATAATTGTGCTGCTTCTTCATGCAACTCTCTGCGAGATACGAGGTAGGCAGGTAGGACACTAGCTACTAAGCTTAGCCCTAGAGCCAAGCAACTATAGGTCCAATAGAGATACTGCTGACTCTCACCAACAATCATTCGTTCAGTGATGATATGCGAGATTGTGGGTGCTAAGACATAATGACCAATCAGAATTCCTAGAAGGGTGCCAAGAGTCCCAGCAACCAGACCATAAATAACAAACTTAGCAATGATGTCTTTGCTATGGTAGCCTAAGGCCTTAAAGATACCAGCATTGGTTCTCTCCTCGTCTACAAAACGGGTCATGGTGGTAAAGGTAACCATGGCTGCTACGGCATAGAGAACAACTGGAAAGATATTCCCTACGGCACGAATACTCATAGCCGAGTTACTATACATGAGATAACCTTGGCCAGTTGGAGAACTTTTTCGATTATAAACATGATAGCTTGGCTCTGTCAGAGCATTGACCTCATCCTGACTGGTCTGCCATTTAGCTTTTTCACTCGACAGATCCTTTTCAGCCTGGCTTAGCTTTTCCTTTTCCTGCTTGAGTTGCTCTTTGGCTTCTTCTAACTGACTAGATGCTTGGCTTTTTTGTAGTTCTGGTAGTTGGCTCACTTGATTTTCTTGAGCTTGTAGACGCGTTTCGATTTCTTGCAGGCGACTCTTGCCAGCTGTCAAATTACTTTCAGCCTCGTCCAGTTGTTTCTTGCCCTCATCAAGTGACTCTTGAGCGTCCTTCTTCAATTTCTCTAGCCGCGCTTGACCATTATCAGCAAGTTGTTCCTTAAGAGTCGCTTCTTCTTCCTCTAGCTTTTTTTCATAATCACTGGAAAAAGGATTGACATCTGTTAGACTAGCAAAACTCAGGCGGGCAATCGTGTAAACAGAGCTCTTAAAATTATCTTCAGTTACGACAGCATAAGCTGCTAGATTCCCATTTCCACTAGCGGAACTCCCCATATCCGTTTTTGAAAAAATATCTGGAGAGTGGACAAAACCTGTAATGGTATAACTATCTCGCTTCAATTGAGAATTACTGCCCTTTTTTTGACTCAAATGAATGACTTGACCAATCTGATAGCGATCTTTCCAAAAATCCGCCAAGGCTAGTTCATCTTCTTTTTCAGGCAAACGACCTTCCGTTACTTGAAATTTTGAAATCTTATCAGTATTTGAAAAGATTCGTATGGCATCTTCACTATTTGCCAGAGTCAAATCTGTCATATAACCAAACTCGACATCTGCTCCTGTATGGTTTTGCAATTCTTCCTGGTCTGCCTGATCTAGACCATAATCTCCTATGACGGTTATATCTGCCGCATTAGTTTCTTTGAGATAAGCCCAAGCTGTTCGCTCCATATTGGGACTGGCTACTTTGAGACCAACCACGGCTAAAGAACCTAACATCATCAGAGTTAGGATGGATAAAAACCGTCCCTTTGAACCTGTGAAAGACTGGAGCAGGTCTTTCCAATATGTCTTTCTTTTCATCTCAATACTCCAAATCATCAATATCCTGTGGTTGAGGATTGAGGACAACACTCTTGACGCCAGCATCATGCATCTGAATCACACGATCAGCTATAGGAGCTAGCGAAGCGTTATGGGTCACGATGATAACGGTGGCTTCTTTTTTGCGTGACATATCTTGAAGAATCTTTAGAACCTGCTTACCAGTCTGGTAGTCCAAAGCTCCCGTTGGTTCATCACAAAGGAGAATTTTAGGATTTTTAGCCACAGCTCGAGCAATGGAGACCCGTTGTTGCTCACCACCTGACAACTGGGCTGGAAAATTATTAAGACGGTGACCTAAGCCTACATCCTTGAGAACCCGCTCAGGATCCAAGGCATCTGATACAATTTCTGATGCCAGCTCGACATTTTCCTTAGCAGTCAAGTTAGAAACCAAATTGTAAAACTGAAAGACAAAGCCAACATCATCTCTGCGATAGTTGGTTCTCTGATGGGAAGTGAAATTCGAGATATTAGTCCCATCAACCCAGACTTGTCCTTCATCATTTGTATCCATCCCACCTAGAATATTCAAAACTGTTGACTTCCCTGCACCAGATGAACCAAGGATAATGACCAGTTCTCCCTTTTCAATCTCGAAGTTGACATCTCGATTTGCTACAATTTCTGTATCACCAGTATGATATCTCTTATAGCTATTTTTCATTTCAATATAAGCCATCCTATCTCCTCCTCTTCTCCTACTATTTTCACCTTTATTATAACTCTTTTGAGGAGAGAAAGAAAGCTTATCCCTGTATACATTAGAGTGATTTTAAGACTCCTTAAAATCGCTGAAAACAAGTCTTATTGGCTTACTTACCTTGTTTCTAAGGCAATTCCTCTAGTTTGCTGTTTGCTTTTTGTAGAAAATCTTCTCTTATCTTCTTTTGCACTTGATTCATGAGCCAAAAAAGCGAACAAGACCAGATTCTATTTATCAGAAAACTAGTTTTGTCCGCTTTTTTTGATTGAGATTAGTCTCTTGGTCCAATCTCTATGATTCGAATGCTTTTACATCATCTTATTCATCGTCTTTTTTCTTTCCCATTGCAAACATGCCCAGAAGTGCTCCTACAAGACCTACGGCTGCAAGGCCAGCATTTTCTTTAGTGCCTGTCTCTGGGAGTTTGTATTGATGACTTGCAGGTGCTTGGTAAGTCTTATCTTGTGACATAGTAAGAGCTACAAGAGACTGCTCATCTTTGTATTCTGGAACCTCATGGATTGCTCCTTCTGCTCCATTGACACCACCTGTGAATTCTGGGCTTACTTCCTGAACAGCTGCTTCGACACCATTCACACCACCAGTAAACTCTGGAACTTCATGAATAGCGGCTTCTGCTCCATTGACACTGCCTGTGTATTCTGGGCTTACTTCCTGAACAGCTGCTTCTTCACCATTCACTCCACCAGTAAATTCTGGAACTTCATGAATAGCTACTTCACCTGCTGTGCCAATTGCTCCTGTGTATTCTGGAACTTCATGAACAGCTGCTTCGACTGCGTTAACGCCACCCTTGAATTCTGGTATTTCTACTACTGGTGCTGCTTCTTCACCTGCTGTACCGATAGCTTCAGTGTACTCTGGAACTTCATGAACAGCTGCTTCGACTGCGTTAACGCCACCCTTGAATTCTGGAACTTCTACTACCGGAGCTGGCACGTCACCTGCTGTGCCAATAGCTTCAGTGTACTCTGGAACTTCATGAACAGCTGCTTCGACACCATTTACTCCACCTGTGAACTCTGGAACTTCGTGTACAGCTGGTTCTGTCTTAGCAGTTTCGACCTCATCTTTAGTCAATTGGATACGGTATTCCTTAACGTGTTTTCCACTTTCTGAAACAAGACGTACCAAGACTGGAAGTTTGTCATCCCCACTATCAACAACTGTCGCCGCTACGTTTTCACCAGCTTCCACTGTCACTTTAGGACGGTTTCCACTATAAGTTACTTGGTAGTCAGAACGATCTTCTGAGAAGTCAGCAAGCTCTCTACCATCCACAAGAAGTTTAGAAGCTGTATTGTCCTTAGGTGCTTCACTTGGTGCGATAAAGGCCATTTCAGTGATAGCCACACCCTTCTTGTCTGCTTTTCTGTCCATGCGCCATCTCATAGCTTTAGCTTTGACTGGTGCAAAGGTTACATGGATGTCAGTTCCTGCTTGAATCTCTTGATCCGCACGGTATTCAACTTTCTCCCAGTTAGAAGGAGTGTTGAATGGGTGATCAGGATCGTATGGTTGGTAGTTAGAGTAATATTCTGGTGAATCAAATTCTGGTCCAACATAGCGTTCTAATACGAGTTTAGAAGGTGCATCTGTTCCACCATCTGCAAAGAATCGAATTTTTCCTTCTGCAACTGAACGCTCAACAATCTTACCAGCTTCTCTAAAGATAACCCCTACTGAGACTTCTGGATTTTCAGATGGAGTTGCAGACCAGTTAGTCCAACGACGGCTTTCATCATCAGAACCATCATTGACATAGTCCACACGGTCACGAGAGTTTGGATCAATATCGTTAGTTGCTGAGGCAAATGAACGGTTGCTGTCATCATCGAAGTCTGGGTTGTCTGAAAGGTTTTCACCGAGTTTGTCTGTCACACGTACAGCCACTTCAGCAGTTAAATCAGTACCCAAAACGCGACCATGAACTGTAAATTCACCTGCTTTTGTTAGATTTTCTACTGGAACTGCTTCCCAGTCAACTGCCAAGTCCTTAACTTCATAGCCATCTTTTCCTGTAAAGTAAACAGGAACTTTGGCTGGTAATTCTAGGGCTTGTCCTTTAGCAACCAAGCGAGAAGCTTTAGCCGCAGCTACTGGCTTACTTGTTAGCAAATCTTTGTCAGTTGTGAAGTGTAGGCGGTATTCACCTAGGATATCTCCATTTTCTGCCTTGACAACAACACGGACTGGATCTCCTTCACGTACGCTTGGTACAATTGTTGCAATACCATTTTCAGTCACACTTGCTGTTACAGCTGGAACTTTTCCTTCACTTGCTTCTAGATAGTAGTCAGTCAAGCCTGGGTTAAAGTTTGGCAAATCTTTTCCATCTACTTGGATTTGTGCTTGAGCTTTCTTAGCTGCTGCTACCTGTTTAGAGAAGATTTGCAATTCTGTAATTGAAGTACCCCATTTACCATCTGGTCTAACCATGCGGATACGAACTGCGTAAGTGTTGACTTTATCAAAGCTAAAGTGAGTCATTTCTCCAGCTCTTACTTGATCTGGAGCCTTGAGATTTGTCACTTGTTTCCAGTTGTTAGCATCATTAAAGACGTGGTCTTCACTAGCTACAAAGCTTGGGTTCTTAGGAACTGTTGGAACTTCTGAGCCAACATAGTATTCGATGACATATGACTTAGGTGCACCAACTCCGTGGTCTTCGTGGAAGGCTACGTTGAGGTTGTCAACTGAACGTTTAGACATGATACCAGAGTCTCCAAAGAGTACTCCGACTGATGCCTCGCTTGTACGGTTCCAGTTTGTCCAACGGTTTGCTGGTTGGTTGTTATAAGAAATCAATTTGTCATTGACATTGGCTACTGAGTCACTTGGATTTGAGTCTGATGCAAAGGCAAGTGGTAATTCTGAACCAGTCCACTGGTCAGAAATATTAGCACCAGTTTCTGTCTGTGAAGACACACGAACATGAAGTTTGGTTGGTAGTTGAGTACCTTCGACATGTCCTGTCACAGTAAAGTTGCCTTCTTGTGCGTATTGGCTTGGAGCAATAGCGTCCCAAGTTACTTTAGCTGAAGATACTTGGCCATTTGAATGATAAGTACGAACGCTTTCTGGTAAGTGAGGAGCTTCTGCAACTGGAGTTGTTGTGCTCACTTCTTCGACAGCAATGATACCTTCTACAGATACTTTTGCATGAGCCTCTTTTTCAAGCCCTTCTACTTTACCAAGAACATCAAAGCTATGGTATTTAGCAAGGTCTTCCTTAGCAACTGCTTGCCAAGTCACCTTGTGAACCTTTGGAAATCCTTTATCATACTCTACAGTTACTGTAGCTGGGAGACTTGGTTCTTGGTTCAAACCTGTCACTACGCTGACTGGACGGATGGCTTGGACAACTTTGCTTTCAGTATTTGCTTGAATGTTCAAATCAATCTGACCTTCTGCTCCTTCAAATTGAGCTTTCAGAGTTACTTGACCTGGTTTGTGCAATTCAAGCATACCTTTACGAACGGCAACATCTCCCTCACCTGAAGTTGAGAAGCTAACCTTGTCAGCCTTCAAGACTGCCTGAGTACCATCTTGGTAGTGAGCCAAGACCTTGATACCGACCGTTTGGTCCTCTTTCAAAGCAGCCGCATTTTCAACTTCTAGGCTCAAACGTTCAATTTGTGGAGCCTCTTGTAGGAATTGGATAGCATAGGTTTGTAGTGGGCCACCATCGTTTGGTTGAACATGAATGCTTGCACGCATACCATTTGCTTCATTAGCTTGAATAACCGTCACTTGAGCATTTTCAGCTGTAGCTTTGACCTCTGGCAAGGCTACTCCATAAGCAAGCTTGTGGTATTTTACAGGTTGGTCAGTCGAAAGGCCTTCAACCGCTTGATCTGCCACAGTTACGCTTGGAACTACTGGATTAGCAGCTTCACCTTCTGCCACTACCAAGGTTGCAGCAATTTCTTCATCTTCTAAAATACCTTTTGCCTGGATGCGAGATCCTGGGATAGCTAGTTTAGCTTGATCTTCTGCTGCAATTTCCCACTTATTAACATCATAGCTTCCCACAGTACCATCTGACAATACGTAAGAAACAGATTTGTCGACTGAATTTAGGTCTGTACTTGGTGCAATTCTCTTAATTACAGGTAATTCAGCTTCGAGTGCCAAGACTTCAACACGCGCTTCTACATCACGTCCATCTGCTACACCTTTAACCGTAAAAATACCAGGTTCGTTGACATTAACTGCTGACCATTCTACTGGAAGTTTTGCACGACTGCCATCACTGTAGATAAATGCGACTTTTGAAGGCATTTTCGCTTCTTGGCCAATAACTGTACGTACTTTAGGTACCTCAGTTCCTAAAACAGTTTTTTCTGCTTGCTCTTTTTTACCTGTAAAGATCGTTGTTTGACCAGATTTCAAGAAATCAGAGTGGGCAGTCAAGGTAAATTTACCTGCTTGCTCCGTTGATTTGACAATGACAACACCCTTACCATTGAAGGCCTTACGGATCCATGAGCCATCGGATTGTTCTTTGTAACGCTCACGGCTAGCTTGTTCACCGTTATCCACACCGACAATCTGACCTTGTCCATGCAACTGGAAGCGCACAAGGTTATTAGCAGTAGGAACCACATTGCCAGCGCTGTCAACGATTTCGTAGTAAATATAAGTGAGGTCTTTCCCGTCTGCTGCAATAGCATGTTCTTCTTTCACTAAGCGAACACCTGCA
This sequence comes from Streptococcus sp. KHUD_014, assembly GCF_051106275.1. Lineage (GTDB taxonomy): Bacteria > Bacillota > Bacilli > Lactobacillales > Streptococcaceae > Streptococcus. Next base: position 1,541,244 of record NZ_CP193666.1, read on the forward strand.
GGCTCTCCAGCAGTCGTAATCTTATCACGAGCAATTTCATTACCTGCTTCATCACGAGCTACTGCTTCCAGGGTTCCAGGTTGATAAGCAACTTTCCACTCAAGGTAAAGTTCCTTGGCATTGGCACCTTCTTGGTAAGTACGTCCATCGCTTGTTTGTTTTTTGTTAAAGGTCTTCTTGCCTAGAGATTCACCGTTCAAGAATAACTCAACACTTGCAGCGTTAGAGTAGGCACGGACTGGAATCTTACCATCTGCATCAGCTACGTTAGCTTTAAGAGTAGGATCTTCCCAGTTCCAGTGAGGAAGCAGGTGAACCATTGGTTTCTTCTGAGCAGAAACCCATTGGCTTTGATACAAGTAGTAGTCATTCTTTGGAATGCCGGCTGTGTCTACGATACCGAAGTAAGAACTCTTAACTGGTGTGTTGTTTTGGTTGTGCCATGGAGTAGGCTCACCGATATAGTCGGTACCCGTCCAGATAAACTGACCAGCATAACCAGCATTGTCACGGTCAAAAGTCCAAGATGCAGTTGCTGTTTTACCCCAACCAACACGGTCATTACCGTAGTCTGATTGCTCATAATGACGGTAAGCTTGGTTACTGTGAACTAGTTCACTTTCTGGACGGAAATAGCTTCCACGTGTACGAGTTGCTGAAGAAGTTTCTGAACCGTAAATCAACCAATTTGGATGTTTCGCACGAAGCTTCTTGTAGTTGTCTTCTGAATAGTTAAATCCAACCGCATCCAGTTCGTCAGCGATTTTTTCATGACCACCACTACCATCACCGAAACGGAATTTATCTGCTCCCATAGTGACATAGCGAGTCTTGTCAACGTCCTTGATAACCTTGACCAAACGCTTAACAGTCGCTAGAGAATGTGGATCTCCTGAAGCTTCACCGATTTCATTACCGATAGACCACATGAAGATAGCTGGGTTGTTCTTGCCTCTTTCGACCATGGTACGCAAGTCAAAATCAGACCATTTTTCACCTTTTTTAGCTTCTGGGTGAGTGGCATCTTTTTCAAAGAAACGGCCGTAGTCGTACTGTTTCTTACCACCATACCAAGTATCAAAAGCTTCTTCTTGCACCAACAAACCAAGCTCTGCAGCAATTTGTAGAGTCTGCTCACTAGCTGGGTTGTGGGTTGTACGGATAGAGTTAACTCCCATCTCCTTCATTTGTTTGAGGCGACGGTATTCTGCTTTGTAGTTTTCTTCTGCTCCTAGAGCCCCATGGTCATGGTGAAGAGAAACACCATGGAATTTCATTTTTTCGCCGTTAAGAGAGAAGCCTTCGTTTGGTGTCCAGTTGTAGTAACGGTAACCAAACATATCTTTCTTCGCATCAACTAACTGACCATCACGATACACACGCGTTACCAATTCGTAGAGAGCTGGTTGGTCGCTGAGAACTGTCCAAAGTTTTGGTTTCTCAACTTGCAAGATAGCATTCAGGCTTGTTGATTGATGAGCCTTCAAGACTTGGCTAGCTGTACGAACTAGGTCACTTACTGCTTGTCCTCCACGTTCGATGATTTGATACTCAGCTACGATTTCGTGGTCTTTATCATCAGTATTGACGATCTTACTTGATACGTGAGTGTCAACCTTACCATTTTGTTGTTTTTCAAGCTCTGGAGTTAAGATGGTTGTACCGTTTTTGGCAACATGCAATTTGTCTGTCACTTGAAGAGTAACATCGCGGTAGATACCACTTCCTGAGTACCAACGGCTACTTGGTTGTTTATTGATTGCATGAACTGCAATGACGTTTTCACGACCGTCTTTGTTGAGATAGTCAGTGATATCATAAGAGAATTGGTTGTAACCATTTGGATAGTGACCGACTAGCTGACCGTTTACATAGACTTGCGAATCCATATAAACTCCGTCAAAGACCAAACGAACATTCTTGTTAAGGTCTTTTTCGTCTAGTTTAAAGGTCTTGCGATACCAAGCATCCCCACCATTCAGTTGTCCACCCTCATTTTGGGCAGGAGACTGATGGTCGAAGTCGTTATAGATACTCCAGTCATGAGGAAGGTCTAATTTCTTCCAGCTTGATACATCGGCATCTGGTTTGATGGCGTCTTTGGCATTAGCATTGAGTTTAAAATGCCAGTTTTGGTTAAATTCTACTTTACGGTCCTCAACCAATTGATTTACCTCCTCGCTGGTAGCCGGTTTTAGGTCCGGTTTTTCCGTTTGAGAAGATTGGTCTTGAGTAATTACTTGAGGTTTCTTATCTAGCATGGAATCCTCTTTTTTGTCAGAGTCTGATTGTAGAGTTTGATCGTCCTGTGCTTTTTCAGCTTCATGGCTTGGAGCAACTGCTTCATCAGCAACTGAATTGGCCGTTTCAACAAGGTTCTCTTTTTTAGATTCGTCCTCTACTTTTTCTGTAGCAACTGTAATCGGAGTTTCTTCCGCAGCTACTGGATTTGCACCAGCTACACTTGCTCCAAATAAGACTGAGCAAGTACCGATGACTACAGAGCAAGTTCCAACGGTAAATTTTCGGATACTATACACTCTTTTTCGATTCCAATGATCTTTTCCCATAAGATCCTCCTTATATTCGTAACCGCTTCCATTTTTATGTAAGCGCTCTACTTTTATAGTAGTATTTAACTTCTATTTTATAAAATAATATAAGAAACTTCAATACTGGCAGCATAAAAATCATACTTTTGATTCTTTTTTCTATAATTTGTAGAAAACTTTGAAAATCTGAATGTACATTTAGTGAATGATTTTACTAAAAAAGGCGGTGGGACAGAAATCGATAGACAAAGTCTCGATTTCGTAGTCCCAACCCCGCGAGGATGATTAGGAGCTTTTTGGAGTCTAATACTCAATGAAAATCAAAGAGCAAACTAGGAAGCTAGCCGCAGGCTGTACTTGAGTACGGCAAGGCGACGCTGACGTGGTTTGAATTTGATTTTCGAAGAGTATAAAAGACGAACAGAAAGTTCAATCAGCTACCGCATCAAAGTTTGATGGCTAATAAAAAGTGAGGTCGGGATCTTTTGTCCCAACCTCTTTTACGGACTATCAAACTGATATTTCCTTATAGATTATTGACTAGATTTCCCCTTTTCCAAAAGCTTGACCATCTCATTTTTACGCTCTTCTAGCTCGGCAATTTGATGGAGTAAAAGTCCTGAAAAATCACATTCAAGCTCTTCAGTTTCACCACTATTATACCAATCTAGAGCTACTATATGCTTGTCCTTATCAAAGCAAAACATGACATCTCCATCACCGATGATAGACAGAAATGGGATATAATCCACAAAGCCCAGAGCGTGTAATTCCTTGGTTTTAAGACGAATGTCTAAGAAGTCTGGGATGCCATTTGCAATTCCCAAGACCTTAATACCTCGACAGAAGGTCCAAAATGGTGCTACATCGTAAGCCTTGGCTCTTGGCCATAGCTCTTCTCTGACTTCCATAAAGAGACCTCCCAGAGATGACATGGTGAATTCTCTGAAATCTTCTGGTAGACGAATGCCGTATTGATTTTCGAAATCCCGAACATCTTCTTCCGATGGTTCATTGCCCATGCAGGCGACAACTTGATAAGTTTCCTTATCATAGTGACGAAAATACTCATAAACTTCCTTGAGTGACATCATCCAACTCCTTATCCAAGATAGATATACTCGATAACCACATCACATAGTTGGTGATCCTTATCATAGCCAAAGTAAACAGGATAATTTCCATCTCCAAAACCAGACTGAATCATTGGAATAGTCAGGTCTGTATCTGGGATTTTAAAGTTTATCCAATCACCGCCTTCTCGCTGATACAGGGGATGTTCTATGGTATTTTGAGCAAAAATTTCCGCGAAGAAATCATCATAGATGTTTTTTTCAGGATTTTCTTGATACCATTTTTCTTCAAAATCACAGTAGGCATTTTTAGTCTCAACATCCACAATGGTTGCCAAGCCTGCATCGACTGAAAACCCAAAATAAGAATCTTCTTCAACCGAATCCAAGTTTTCAGTACCAGTTAAGGCTTCATAGTAAACAACTGGAAGCTTATCTGTAAATTGAACTCTTGTTGCAACATACCGATAATGATCTTCTTCGATCTTGACTACTAAGGTTTTGAGAGGAAATGTTCCTTTGGGTACGGTCTCTAGATAGGGTTTTTCATTCCTACGGAGCCAGACCAAGGGATCTCTAACTAAAATTTCTCCACTTGGGAAGGTCACTTCCCCCATATCTAGGACAAAGACTTCCTTGCCGTCTATTTCTTTCATCTCAAAACACTTTGCGTAATTGACAGACGAGGTCAAAATATGCTTGATTTCTTGGTATTTTTCCAACCATTCTTTCGAAACTTGAAGTTTTTCCATCGGTCTTTCCTTTCTCGTTTAAAACAAACCTGTACTGGAGTTAAAATCGATTTAAATCGAATCTAAATAAACCACAAATCCAGCTGGCAAGATAACTTGTTGTCCATCTTCAAACTGGCAATGGCTCGCTAAATCAACTGAATCTCTGTCTAAAGTATATTTCTCAGAAGACTGATTGAAGATGGCTTGAACTTCTTTTCCTTGGTAGTTCCACTTCAAGGATAAAACATCTGGTTTCACTTCTTCTAAACTATATGAACCATGCTGAATCATACTTGCCACCTCCTTACGGACTTGGATTAATTTCTTCATGAAAATCAGCATGTCATTGTCTTCAGACACACGGTCCCAAGGCATGACACGACGGCAGTCAGGGTCTGGTCCACCAATTAGGGCCAACTCTGTTCCGTAATAGATACAAGGGGTCCCTTTTTGAAGATAGAGGAAAGTTAGGGCAGCCTTAACATGCTGGATATTTCCTTTGGCAGTTGTAAGGATACGCTCTGTATCATGAGAATCTAAAAGGTTAAACATCACCTCTGAGATTTGTTGCTTGTAGTACATAGACTGGCTGTTGATTTCTGAAATAAACTGCTCTGTCTTTTTATGCTGACGCAAGAAATAATCCTTGATACTTTCAGAAAGTGGGTAATTCATGACCGCATGGAACTCATCCCCTTTTAGCCAAGGCTGAGAAGTATGCCAGATTTCACCTAAGATGTACAAATCAGGCTTTTTAGCGAGAACTGCCTTTCTAAAATCTTTCCAGAACTGATGGTCAATTTCATTGGCAACGTCCAAACGCCAAGCATCGATATCAAAATTCTCAATCCAGTAGGTCGCAACACTTAAAAGAAATTTTTTAACTTCAGGATTTACCGTATTTAACTTAGGCATATAGCTAGCAAAGGCAAAAGTATGATAAGGGAGTTGTCTTGGATTCTGAAGTTTATCCTCTGTAATTGGGAATTCTTGAATATGGAACCAATCTTTATAAGGTGACTTTTCTCCATTTTTTAGAACATCCTGCCATTGGACTGACTGGTTGCCAATATGATTAAATACTGCATCTAGCATAATCTTGATACCACGTTTGTGGGCTTCCTCGACTAGTTTACGAAAGACTTCCTTGTCTCCAAAGTGACGGTCAATTTCAAAATAATCCGTCGTATCGTACTTGTGATTGGTCGTCGCTTCAAAAATCGGACATAGGTAAAGTCCAGTGATTCCCAAATCTTTTAGATAGTCTAAATGGTCAATAATCCCTTGTAAATCTCCACCAAAAAAATCATCCATGTTAGGTGCAATGACAGCATCCCACTCTCGAGCTCCATCTGGAGTCAAACTAGGATTTCCATTAGCAAAGCGTTCTGGGAAAATCTGATACCAAACGGTATTTGAAACCCAGTCAGGAACCTGACAACCGTCAATTTCGTGAATATAAGGAAGCTTGAAACCATTTCCTTCCGCATCCAAGTTTTCTTGAGTATGTTCTACGCAACCCTTATCACCGTAAAAAACACCCTGACCTTCTTCATCAAGGAGTTCAAAGAGGTACTGAATCCGTGCAAAAGCAACCGATACCGTAACCTGCCAATAGTCAAATAGGGCATCTGAGGTTACTTTGGTCATTTCTTTATTTGCTTCATACTTATCCTCAATGAAAATAAAGGGATCTCCATAATGCAAGATAACCTGCTGGACATCATTTTTCTTGGTTCTGATTCGGATATGTAGCTGACCTTCTTTGTAAAGATATGCATACTCTGATTCTGGTCTATGATAAATGGCTGTTAATTCCATGTATTGTCTCCTAAATAATCTTCAACAACAAAAACGCAAACGTTTTCATAACTAACAGAACTAGTATACTATTTTAAGATTCGATTTGCAATACTTGGTCAAATTTGACAAGAAAACACCTAAAAATAAATACTATAGACTAATCAAGAAATATCAGCACCTATCAATAAAAAGCTCCCATATTCAGCCTCACAACCTAGTCAATCTGACAAAGGGCAAGTTCTTTTAATCCTCTGTCGTACAGGAAGGTTAAACAAAAGTTTTCTGTCATATTTTGAAGCTTGTGTTTACTCATTCCTCTAGGCAAGGCTATATCGCACCATTCTCTCGTTGCCAGAGAAAATAGCTTTTGCTTGCCCTTCCAATCATCATTCTTAAATAGGGGGCTCAGAATCAGATAAGGCGAATCCGTAAAGAGTCCATTGACACCAGCTTTTTTACCTGAAGCCTTTAAATGTTCAGATTCTAATAACTTTTCGATAATACGACCATCACTAGAGATTTTAACAAGAGCATAATAGTCCATGCCCCATTTATTGACGGAGGTTTGGCTTTCTCCCGAAGTAAAGGCATAGAGCTCTTGCTTCCAACATTTCATACTATCAATTTTAGGACAAGCATCAGAGCTCGTGTCGTGGTGGGTTAACTCTTTTTTATCAATATGCGAATAAGTGGTCCACTTCGCCTGCTTTTTCTCTCTATCAAATTCTAAAAGGGCAAAGTTTCTTGCCTGATTTGTATAAACTTGATCTTCAAAACACACGGGTATCTGGTCGCTATCTGATACGATTTGAAAATATCTCTCTTATGCCTTTTTAGGAAGTATACTTTGTGGATCCTTTATGGCAATGATTTCTGGATGAGAAAAATCACCAGTATAATAGACTATTTCCTTGCCAGCCTTGATGATGCCAATATTTTGTCCATCTGTAAAGAGTAGAGGCTCTTCCTCCCAAATATGGTCACAATCCCAAGCATCTATCTCCTTCACACCCAAAGGTGATATTTCAAGCAGACAGTAGCGATTGAAAGTTTCCTTCTCACTGGTTAAGACAAAGGCTCTACCATCCTGTAACATGACAGAATTGAAAACACTATTGTAGTCCTTGTCTAGTTCCCATTTATTCAATAGACTTAACTTTAACTTCCCCATTTTCTCTCTCCTAATCCATCACCACTCGTTGATGGCAAATAGAATGGCTGATCTAATATTTCTTAGCAATTGATCTGAAAGTTCATCGTATTGTTGACCAAGTCCCTTATCTTGTGCCAGCCATCCAGGTTCATCATTCCAGGAGCCCATTCCTCCAAAAACATCCGCTGAGCTTGCAGCTCTAAATATGCTTAGATGTTGCAGTGGAATTTGAGGTTCTGCCAGTCCTTTACCAGATTCTGGGTCTAGCAAAAAGTTTCTAGCAGAGTGAAAGACTTTGGCAAAGTTGTCACATTCAATTTTAATTGCTAGATTTTCTATACGAGTCAATATGTCTTTAAATTCTTCGATATTATTTTCATAGTGGGGAATGTCTTGAGAAGACCTTTCCCATTCATACTCGGTGTAGGTAACATCCCAGCCCCTGCCTGCAGAAGCAGATTTCCAATTTGGTAGGAAATAACTTGCCTTCCCATCTTTATAAAAGCAGAGAATTGAACTCTGTGTCGTATTGGAGAAACCTAAAATACCTCTGTCATTTACTGAGATAGGACAAAATAATTTTAAGTCCTTCAAACCTTTTTCCTTAAGATTTTCAAACCAATCAGATACAGATAGTTCTATAACTTCCCCCTTTTCTGACGGCAAAATTTGAAAGCAAATCTTATTGATATATTGGTCAGGATGATACAAGATTGCCTGATCAGTTTTTAAAGCCTTCCTAGCTGCTGCCACGATACAGGCTATCTGATACATTTGTCCATTCATATGATTTCTTCCATTATCCCTTCAATCAAATTTGTAAGGCTCTCTGCTGCATAGATCACCTGGTCAGGATCATGGATGTAGCAAATAATCTGCCCTTCCTGACCCTCTCGGTCTGGATCAAAATCCAGCATAAGATAGCAAGAGTCACAATACTGAGCAAAAGGAAGCCATTTTTTATTAAAAAGATAGGGCTTAATTCTACTATCACGCATATTTTCTAGGTCTTGACTAGAAAAATAGTCGGGAAATTCGGTTAACAGAGCATCTCTATTTTGAAAGTATTTTTTACAAGTCTCAATTTCCTGTAGACTCATGAGAGAAAAAGTCAAATCTCTCTGGTCAATCACACAAGGTAAAATAGAGAGGTATTTACTCCCATTTTTATAGCTATAAAGCTCTTTGAAGTCACTAGGTAGACGAACGCCTAATATTTCCTCAAAGGCTTGAAGCTCTTCCTCGGAAGTACCAGAAATGTCCTGATAATCTTCCAGATATCCTTCCTCTACAGGATCATCCAAACCCCAGTCTTCAAAACACTCACAAATATAAGTTTCTATTTTTTTAATTTGGTCAATTAGTTGCATCATTTCACCATGATTTCTTTATTTTATCTGTCTTCCAATGCTTTTTACCGCTTATAACTTGTCTTTTCTAGGAGCAGGGGTTCAGGATTTTGCTTAATCCAAGCAATAGCTAGCTGACACAGGCGGTCTAGGCGAGGCTCGTCATCAAAATCTTTCCCATGAACTTGAGCAATAAGCTCTTTAGTCTCTTCCAATTCTTGATCTGAAAGAGGGATTCCTAGAGACAAGTATTGAGGGAGAGCCTGAAGCATTTTTCTATAGTCCCTGTCCCAGTTGACCCCACCATTGCGATCCAGTTCATCTCGAACTCGACCTGGTATACGGATAACTTCTCCCTGAACAGTTTTTGCTGCTCCACTTGAAGGAATCAAGAAGGACCAAAGTTCCTCATATTGCTCCTCCCAAGAACCTTCTACTAGCTTAATCGGTGAAACTCCATCATGAGTTAGGCGTTTTTCTACAGGCTTGACATCAAAGATCTCATAGAGCTTCGTTAAACCTTTATCTGCTCCCTCGATATAGTCTGGGTGGATACTTTCTCTATGAAATTCAAAATCCTTACCAATATTTTCAACCTTTTCTTTCATAGCAGATGTTTTCTTAGCGCCAGCATCCAGTAGCATAGATGCGATTTCAGCAGTTTGGGCAATATAAATCCCCCGACAAACCATCAAGACTGAAGCTAGTGGGGTTCTTCCCATATCATTTTTAGCATTGACATCTGCTCCCTTATCAATCAAAAGTTTGACAGTCTTAGGATGGAAAAACTCAGCTGCTACATGTAGGGGGGTTTCACCATAGGTATTAGGTTTTCCAATGTCTGCCCCCAATTCAAGCAAGAGTTTGACTGTATCTCTCCCCAAGATTGCTTGACGGTACAAGGGAGTCGCTCCATAATAATCAGGGATATTGATATCCAAGCCCTGTTCGACAAGCCAGATAACCAATTCATCCGGGACTCCTCCCATATGCAGAGGTGTACATAAGCTAAATCTTCCATCATGAGCGGTTAATTCACAACGATCATAGACTGCTTTAAGGGCTTCAATATTTCCTTCATCCATTAAATCCTTAAACTCTTTTGGTAATGTAACTCTTTTCTTTGCCATATTTAGTTACTTTCTTCTGATTTAGCATCTAGGGCAAGCCAATGAAGATTGTCAACAGTTTTCAAAGTCAGGGCTTGTCCATCATAATCATTTTTCAACTCAAGACCGTTTTGCTCAATAGATATATGATTGTACCAGTGGTCTAGGCTGGCGTATTCCCCCATATGAATGTTGATGAGCATACTCGTTATGTGATCCCAAGTCCCTTTCTTAACTGTTTCTGCTAAGAGGTAGTAAGCATCTAAAAATATGAGATTTCTCCCATAGATCCAAAAGGGCAGATCAAGCCCCAACAAAGGCAACTTGGCAGAAAAAATCTCATCACCGTGTGGTGGAACGGTTTCATAATGAAATTCTATCTCACTGCCATAATAGGCAATCAGGGCTCCCTGACATCCGATATTTTGAGGAATCCCTTCCTCAGCTACTATAAATTCCATGACCTGCTCCTTCTATTTTCAATCATAAAATCCGACCAGACTCTGCCAGAATATCAGGCTAGACGCATTCCCTATTCTAGTCATCAAGCGGATGAAGTCACTTTCACAACCCTTCCAAACTGCAGATTGGGCCGTTCCCATGGCTCTAACAAATGCTAGAAAATCTGGTGCCAGCCATATTTTTTCATCATAGTTCATCTCTGCATCAAGAGCATAGACCGCCCCAGATTGACAATCCAGCAAAATAGTGTAGGGATCTCCATTTGCAATGATGATCAGGCCGCTTTCTTGTAGAGTCGAGTAATCATGGTATTCCAAATTGCGATTGATTAGCCAAGTAAGACTAGTGTCGTCCCCATATCCAAACTGGTAACTTAAAAAACCGACCTGTCCCCAGTTATAGGCCAGAATATACTTCCTAAAAATCGGATCCAAATCTTGTATTTGCAGTTGTTTTTTCAAACGATCCAGTTCAGACACAGGCAGTTCCGTTTGGTTCAGGACAATTCCTTCTCTTATCTCAGGGTCAAGCCCTTGTGTTGCTTCCTCAATAATGGAAATGATTTGGTCAGTTGTCAATAATTCCATTGTCAACCTCCGACTATAAATAGTCCATTTTCTAGAGCAAATTAGCTAGTTTAGGTCTTCTTTTTTCTGATGAACTTTCTTATCTCTATTATACCTCAAAGCTATCTAACAGGGATAAACTACCAGTATTTTCAGGGATTATTTTTGATCAACAACTTCTCCTAATTAAAACAAAAAGCCATTCCTCAAGGGAGCAGCTTTTTACTTATAATTAAAAGTTTCCCCTGCCAACTTATCAGCTAGCTTGGGAAAGAGAGTATAAAACTTATGGGCTAGGTTCAACAAAATCGGGAGATTAAGTTCTCGTTTGTTTTTTCCTATAATCTTGACAACCTTTTTAGCCACTGCATCTGGCTCTAACAGGAAGCGGTCAACTGATTTAAGGTAGATCTCATCTGGGTCTGCTTGGTCGAAAAATGCCGTACGAATCGGACCTGGATTAACCGTCGTCACATAGACACCATAGGGCATGAGCTCAAGGCGAAGAGCATTTGAAAAACCGATAGCCGCAAACTTGGTCGCAGAGTATAGACTAGACTTAGCAGTCGCAATCAATCCTGCCATGCTAACGATATTGAGGATATGACCTTTTCGCATTTCCTTCATGCGAGAAGCAAGCAAACGAGATAGATTCATGAGAGCAAAGGTGTTGACTTCAAACATTTGATGAATATCTTGATTAGAAATCTTGTCAAAATCCTCAAAAATCCCGTAGCCAGCGTTGTTAATCAAAACATCAATCTTACCATAACGGAGATAGAGGTCAGCTACCAATCCTTCTAAGGCTTGCTCATCGGTAATATCAATCTCGACCAATTCTGCCTGTGGATGATTTCCGTATAGTTGAGCTAATTTTTCCTTATTTCTACCTAGCAAAATCAATTGATCATTGGGCAAGAGTTTGACCATTTCTTGGGCTAGACCACCACTAGCACCCGTAATGAGAATCGTAGACATACTTTTCCTTTCTCGAGATTCTAGATTTCCACTTCTTCTAGGTCTTTAACCACATGGACATTTTCAAAGACACTAGCAGCGTCTTTCTTGAGCTTGCTGATATCTTTTGAGAGGAAACGGGCACTGATGTGGTTGAGCAAAAGCCGTTTGGCACCTGCTTCTACTGCGACCTGCGCAGCCTGCATATTGGTTGAATGGCCATGATTGCGGGCAATTTTCTCATCACCTTTACCATAAGTGGACTCATGGACAAGGACATCTGCATTGACAGCCAGACGCACACTGGCATCCGTTTTTCGAGTATCACCCAAGATAGTAATAATCTTACCTGGACGTGGAGCTGAGATGTAGTCTGCTGCCTTGATCTTGGTGCCGTCCTCTAGGACTACATCCTGCCCGTTTTTGATTTTACCAAAAAGCGGTCCAAATGGTACGCCGGCAGCCTTTAGTTTTTCAGCGTCCAAGGTCCCTTCTAGATCCTTTTGCATGACACGATAACCCACACAGAAAATAGTGTGATCCAACTCTTCCGCATACACCGTGAATTTATCTGTTTCAAGAATTTTCCCTAGAGAATCTTGGTCAAATTCATGGAAATGAATCTTATAGGGCAGGCGTGAACCTGACACACGTAGGCTGGTCAAGACAAATGACTTGATGCCTTGGGGACCATAAATTTCCAAATCTGTCTGCTCTTCATTGGCTTGAAAGGCACGACTAGAGAGGAAACCAGGCAATCCAAAGATATGGTCTCCGTGCAAATGGGTGATAAAGATTTTGCTGACCTTGCGTGGTCGAATCGTGGTTTCCAGAATGCGATTTTGCGTTCCTTCTCCACAGTCAAAGAGCCAGACTTCGTTAATCTCGTCCAAGAGTTTCAGAGCAAGACTTGAAACATTACGGGCTTTAGAGGGCTGACCAGCCCCCGTTCCTAAAAATTGAATATCCATTCGATACTTTCTAATTAATCAATATATAACATAGCGGTGCGGTTTTCCGAGCGATAATAAAGCTTGCCAGAAAAAGCTCTAGCTTCTTGTAGTAAGTCCTCTTGGCTATATCCCTTAAGTCGCTTTCTTCCATCTGCTAAATTTTCCAGATCTGTCAAGGCTGTGAGATTTTCCAGGCTGACTACTTCCTCTTCTCCGATTGCCTTCATGTAAATTTTCCCAGACTCCTCAAAAACTAGCTGATGAGGAAAAATTTGCGCAATCTCAAAGAGTAATTCATCCGTAATTGCTTCCTCGTTCTCTGAGAAAATGCGACCTAGTCCTTCTTTTTCGTAGCAAAAGCCAAAGGATTTACCAGATAGATTGAGGCGAATAAAGGGCTTGCTTTCCAGAGTGAAACTTGGTTCAATATTGTAGAGGTTCAGTGCCTGACTAACTTCTGCAAAATAATCTGTCGCAGCTTGAGGGCTCTTTTTCTGGTAGAGCTCTGCAAAGTAGGCATTCACTACACTGGGTGGAGGAGTGATGAGGGCTAGCTGCTCCTGCTCAGATTTGCCAGCTAAAAGCTGATCTAGATATACTTTATCTAAGCTAGTATATCCACCATACTTGAGAGCTAATGTTTTGATATCAGTCATAAAAATCCTCTAATCTCCATTTGTTTTTCTTAGCAATATAGCCCGTGATGACCTCACAGTCAGCTTGGTAGTCCCGTTCTTCTAGAATCGCAACACTCTCCAAATCATGAATCTTGTAAGATTTAGAAAAAGGCACGCGCAGGGTAAAGGTTTCAAAAATTTCCTTGATTTTATCTAGCAGTAGCGCCTGTATCTGTTCTCGACTATCTTTAGACTTTGCCGAAATCAGAGCATATGGCGTTTGAGTAGGTGTAAAGTCCTGCACCAGATCTGCTTTATTATAAAGGGTCAAGCGAGGAATATCCTCCATGTCTAAGTCTTTCATGATGGAAAGAACTGTTTTTTCATGTTCCTCATGGTAAGGATTGCTGGCATCGATAACATGAACTAGAAGGTCTACATGCTTGCTTTCTTCCAAGGTCGACTTGAAACTTGACACCAATTCTGTCGGTAGGTCTTGGATAAATCCAACGGTATCCGTTAAAGTTACCTGTAGATTCCCACCAAGATGAATGCTTTTAGTTGTCGCATCCAGAGTTGCAAACAGCTCGTCAGCCTCATACTGGGTCTTGCTAGTCAGAGTATTCATAATGGTCGATTTTCCAGCATTTGTGTAACCAATCAAGCCAATCTTAAAGGTGCTTGACTCCAACCGTTTTTCTCGAACTGTCGCCCGATTTTTCTCAACCACCTTAAGTTGGCGTTCAATATCTGTAATCTGGTTGCGAACGCTACGACGGTTCAGCTCCAGCTGACTTTCACCTGGTCCACGGGAACCAATTCCCCCTGCCTGACGGCTGAGCATAATCCCCTGACCAACCAAACGAGGCAAGAGGTACTTGAGCTGGGCCAGATGAACTTGGAGCTTGCCTTCATGACTTCGAGCTCTCATGGCAAAGATATCCAAGATTAACTGCATACGGTCAATGACCTTGACGCCTAACACTTCCTCAAGGTTAACATTTTGTCGAGGTGTCAGACGGTTATTGACGATGACTGTCGTGATTTCTTCTGCGTCCACCATTTGAGCAATTTCTTCCAACTTACCAGTTCCGACAAAGGTCTTGGAGTCGTATTTTTCTCGTTTTTGTCTGTAACTATCGACTACGACTGCACCAGCCGTCTTAGCTAGACTAGCCAGTTCTTCCATGGAGAGGTCAAAATTATCCATGCCCTGGAGTTCAACACCAATAAGCAGGACTCGCTCCTCTTTTTTCTCCGTTTCAATCATTTAAAAACTCCTCAATCTGGCTTAAAATACGGTCTTTTACACCAGATTCTCCTATCTGATAAAAGGTCACCTGCATGCGATTTCGGAACCAGGTTAGCTGACGCTTGGCAAAACGACGGGTCGCCTGTTTGAGACTGTCACTAGCCTCCTCCAGGCTCTGCTCCCCTCGAAAATAGGGAAAGAGTTCCTTATAGCCAATCCCTTTAGCAGCCTGCACATCTGGATAATAGTCAAACAACCACTTAGCTTCATCCAATAGTCCAGCTTCAAACATCAAATCCACACGGTGGTTAATCCGTTCATAAAGCTGACTACGCTCATCATCCAAGCAAATAATCAGAGGTTCATATAAACTTTCTTGATTTTTCAAATCTTGACCGAAATGGGAAATTTCTAAAGCACGCATGGCACGACGACGATTAAACTGGGGAATTTCAAGGCCTATTTGCTCTACAAGATGGGCTAACTCCTCATCTGAAAAAGGATCTAGACTAGCACGATAAGCTAAAATCTCCTCATGAGGTGTCTCCCCACCTAAATGATATCCTTCTAGCAGACTCTGGATATAAAGTCCTGTCCCACCTGCAATAATAGCGAGCTTACCTCGACTTTGAATATCCTCAATGGCCGCCTTAGCTTCTGAAACAAAATCAAAAGCCGAGTAAGACTCGGTTACCTCTCTCACATCAATCAAATGATGAGGGACAGTTGCCTGCTCCTCCGGACTTGCCTTGGCTGTCCCAATATCCAGTCCTCGATAGACTTGTTGGCTATCTCCACTAACTACTTCACCATTAAAATGCTTAGCAACTTCAATGGCTAGAGCTGTTTTTCCAACTGCAGTCGGTCCAACAATCACAATTATTTTTGTTTTCATCTTTTTTCCTTGAAAAATTCCCATTTTTTCGTTACTATTATTATATCACAAAAAGGTCAGTCAGAAAAATGCGACCTCTTGAGGTAGCTGGCTGATTCATAAGTTAAAGGAGGAATACTCATGGCTAAAGGATTCGCTAAAGGTCTTGTAACAGGTATTGCAGGAACTGTCGCTGCAGTTGCAGGTGCAGTATACGCAGTTAAAAAGAAAGTGATCGAACCAGAAGAACAAAAAGCAGCTTTCATCGAAGAAAACCGTAAGAAAGCAGCGCGTCGTCGCGTATCACACTAAGCAACAAAAGAAGTTGAGATTTTTTCTCAACTTCTTTTTTCTATTCTTTTATACTCAAAGAGCAAACTAGGAAGCTAGCCACAGGTTGCTAAAAGCTCTGCTTTGAGGTTGTGGATAGAACTGACGAAGTCAGCTCAAAACATGGTTTTGAGGTTGTAGATAAGGCGACGCTGACGTGGTTTGAAGAGATTTTCGAAGAGTATTAAATAGCTAGATCAAACTTTAACTGTGGCTTAACAGGGTCATAATCCACCAACTCAAAATCTTCTGCTTTGATATCAAAGAAATTGGTCCCATCAGGAACATTTAAAACCAAGCGTGGTTGACAGTTTGACGGCTCACGACGGAGCAATTCCTGAGCTTGCTCAAATTGATTATCATAGATATGGAGGTTGTTGATGAAGTAGAAGAACTTCCCAACTTTCCAGCCAAAGTGTTTAGCAATCATCATTTGAAGAGCTACATACTGCATGGCATTGATGTGATGAGCCACCAGCATATCATTAGAACGCTGGGTCAAGGTCGCATCCAAATAGATTTCCCCATCTACACGACGGACATCAAACATAGTCTGAAAGGCACATGGAAGAAGGCCGTCTGTCTCCTCAAAAGCCTGATAATCCCAAAGTGAAATGATATTACGACGGTTCCAAGGATTGGCTTCTAACTGTTTGAGAATCTTGTTAATGATGTCATGCTTCTTAACAACAGCCCCATAACGTTCCCCAATAGTCCCTGTATCTCCAACTTCCCAGTCATTCCAGTAGTGAACATTGTACTTGCCATTGAGAACTTCTAGGCTATTGGACTGGTCTTGGTAGATCCAAAGCACTTCTTTTATAGCTGATTTGATAGCAATTGGACGTAGGGTTGTAATGGGGAATTCCCCCTTAAACAAATCATACTCTGCAAAGGCCCCTGTGATGTACTTGGAGTTAGCAACAGTCCCATCCTTGTACTTGGGACGAGCTTGTTCTGAAAAGACTCCTTCCTTAAGGATTCGCTCGATATTTTCTTTAAAAATCGTGTCTGCTTTTGTCATTTACTCTCACCTCAATTATTGTCTTAACTAGTATAGCATAAAAAAAGAAAGGAGGAAAATCACTCGCTTACAGAAAGCAATTTTCTCCTTTTTATGTTTATTTATTGCAAGACAAGTGATGCTGCTCCGATAACTCCAGCGTCATTTCCTAGAGTTGCAAGAGCTAGCTTAGTTGTTGTGCGTACTTGTGGGAAGGTATTTTCGTCATAAACCTTTTGCACGCCTTGGAGAAGGAATTCCCCAGCAGCTGAAACTCCACCACCGATAACAATTGTTGATGGATTTAGGATAGAACCAATGTTGGCACATGCAATACCCAAGTAACGTGAGAAGTTACGGTAAACGATCAAAGCGAGGTCGTCCCCTTCTTTTGCCAAGTCAAAGACAGTTTTAGCAGTTACTTCTTCACCATCATCAATCAAGCGTTTCAAGGCTGCATCGCCTTCGTATTCATCTGCGTAACGACGAGTCAAGTTAACGATACCTGTCGCTGAAGCTACTGTCTCAAGACAGCCTTTTTTACCACAAGTACATGCGATTGGTTGATCAAAGTCAACTGTGATGTGTCCAAGTTCACCAGCAGCACCTGCAACACCGTGAAGCAATTTACCTTCTGCTACGATACCGCCACCAACACCTGTACCAAGTGTCATAAAGACAACATCTGGTTGGTTGTCACCAGCACCCATCCAACGCTCACCAAGAGCTGCCACGTTGGCGTCATTGTCGATAAAGAATGGAATCCCCAAGGCTTTTTCCATTTTTTCTTTGATTAGTTGAAGAGTTTTCCAGTTGAGGTTGTAGGCACCGATAACAGTCCCTTTTTCACGGTCAACAACACCTGGTGATCCCATTCCAATACCTTGGAAGTCCGCTGCTACCAATCCAAGCAAGTCCAAACGGTGTTGAATAGACTCAATCATATCATCTACGATATGGCTTCCTTCATCCAAAATGTTTGTCTTAATAGACCATTTTTCTTGGATTTCTCCTTCTTGCGTTAAAATAGCGAACTTGATAGAAGTTCCACCAAGGTCAATCCCAATAATCTTTTGACTCATTTTTATCTCCTTTATGATTTATCACTTCTTTATTATTTTATCAAACTTGTTTCAGCAATTCAAGAAAACTTCTGGTTAATTCTGCAAACTCTTTTGGTTTTGCCTTATTCAAGACATGAGGGCCGTCAGGGATGGTCTCAAACTGAGAATCTGGCATCAGTTCATGAATACTTTTCATTGAACTGAGATTTGGCTTATCCTGACTACCACAAATTAACAAGCTTGGATAGGGACAATTCTTTGCATTCTCTCTTAAATCAAGTGTTTTTAATTCCTCGGAAACTCCAACCATAAGAGCCTTATCTGCCCCCTGCTTCTCATATATCCTCTTAGGAAGCAATTTGAATATCAGCAACTGAATGTAAAAAGGAATGTTACCTGCTAATTTCAGTGGACATCCTGACAAAACCAAGGCCTGAAGATGTGGTAGATCATAACTTGAAAGTTCCAACGCAAGTGCAGCCCCTAAAGACAAACCGATTAAGACAAAAGGTTCTGTCTCCTCTGTTAAGTGTTGATAAATGCGCTCTTTGGCTTCTTGGTAGGTCCCAACTCCTGAAGGAAATAAATCCAGGGCTTCAGAGGGATAATCTGCAAGCAAATCCTGAACTTCTTTCCAACTATCTGCGGACTGTCCCAAACCGTGTAAAAATATAAGTTTCATTTAGTGCTCCTTTACTGACAACTCATACAAGCCCCTTACTGCATTGCAGCCATAGATGACTTCTGCTCGCATCAAATCTTCTATGGTCAAAACCTTCTCTTCTACTTGCCCATTTTCAAGCAAGTGTTGACGATAAATCCCTGGTAAAATACCAAGAGCGCTAGGTGGGGTATAGAGCTTGCCATCCATTTTCAAGACCAGATTGCCAATAGAGGTTTCAAGCAATTTTCCATCAGCAGTATGATAAATAATTTCATTCTCTCCCATTGTCAAATGCGGTCGGTGTGTCGTCTTAAAGTAGGTAAAGGCCTGCTGCAAATCAGCTCCTTGCAGACAAAGTTTAGCCTGACAGAAGCTAGAACTAAGTGGTGTTAATACTTGTCGATCAATGTCTATTCCTCCAGACTTATTGAGACTGATTCGCAAACGGTAGTCTTGATGGAGGTCACAAGCTTGACACTCTTCCTCTATTTTTTGTCTCAAACTATCTTGATCAAATGGAAAGGCAAAATAACGACTAGCCTTTTGTAGTCTTTCTAGATGTTGCTTTTCAAAGAGTAATTTTTTCTGGCTGATTTTTCCTGTCGTTATCAGCTTAAAATGAGGCTGTTTGCGATATAGAACAGCAGCCTTTTGCTGGACTTCACGGTATTCTGACTTCCAAGTGCTATCCCAAGTGATGCCTCCACCGACTCCATAGATGGCTTGCCCTCCATGCAGTTGAATGGTTCGAATGGTGACATTGAAAATCCGTCGGCCATTGGGAAGTAAGAGTCCAACAGTTCCACAGTAAACTCCTCTTGGTTGGGGCTCCAAGTCTTTGATAATTTCCATAGTCGCTATCTTGGGAGCTCCTGTAATAGAACCACATGGAAAGAGTGAACGGAAAATTTCAACTAGGTCAACATCCGGTCGTAACTGACTCTTGATGGTCGAAGTCATCTGCCAAACCGTTGAATACTGTTCCACCTGACATAAACGCTCCACATGCTCACTTCCCACCTCAGACAGACGATTCATGTCATTGCGCAAGAGGTCCACTATCATCATGTTTTCTGAACGATTTTTGGGATCCTGTTCCAACCAAGCCGCCTCTTTCAAGTCGTCATCGTTATTCAAACCACGTTTAGTTGTGCCCTTCATAGGACGAGTGGTCAACTCACGACCATTTTGCTCAAAAAAGAGTTCTGGACTCATGGAAATCACTGCCATATCATCATGCTCTACGTAAGCATTATATCCCGCTTCCTGCTCCACCACCATACGATTGTAGATAGCAAAAGGATTGGCAGACAACTCCTGCTTGAGTTGAACCGTATAATTGACTTGATAAGTATCGCCCTGTCGCAAATGATGGTGAATCTGGGCAATAGCCTTTTCATAATCCTCAGCAGATGTTAGCTCCTGCCAGTTTGATGGTAAATTCACCTCCTCATAAGCCAGAGGAATGCTAGATGTTTCAACACTGCTATGAACAGTGAAGTAAAGCAAATACTCCCCCAGTAAGGGCGCCATGTGAACTGCTAATTTTTCCTCAAAAGCAGGCGCAGCCTCATAACTGATATAACCTACCACATAAAAGCCTTGCTCTTGGTAGCTTTCCACTTGTGCCAGCAGGTCTGCTACTTCTGCTAAATCTCTGGTTTTTAACTCTTTAATAGGCTGGGTAAAGGTGTATCTCTCGCCCAAAACCCTGAAATCAATCACTGTTTTTCTATGCATATCCTAAGTATACCATAAAAGCCAGACCCCAAACAGGAGATCTGGCAATTTTATTCTTTGAGAATGCTAAAGTAGTTTTCACTTCCTTAGGAAATCTGAACACACTCTCTTTTATCTATCCTTTGGGAAAGAGTTCGGATGAAAAGGCATCTGTGACCTGCAATAGTTTTTGGAAGACTTTTTTCTTCAGAGCTACTGTATAGTTTGCAACTGAGCCTCCATACTTAAAGTTTCGGTAATCCGTTTCTACTGCTTGGTCAAACAAATCTTGCAATTTCTCGTAAGAATCAATTTGTTGGCCATCAATTTCAAAACTATGAATTCCTCGTTTTGCCTTGGCAATAATAGCGTCAAACCAGGCCTTCTTCCATTCTTCCAAGTTCTGGAACTTGCCTTTCGAAACCTTCTGGATAATGAAATCATCCCCAAGGGTGTCATGTCCCTCGCTTAGCGCCTCATCCTTGTACTTGTTAGAAGCATAGCCTAGGAAACCATTTTCATAACCATAATAGCCCCACATACGGAAGGCATTATGCTTGAAGGAGATGGCTCCTGGAGCTCCCTGACTTGTATTTCCACCATAAATAGCATCCACCATCTTGACATTGACGTAAGCTGTCTTGAGTTCTTCTGGTCTGTAAGTTCCTTGGTAATGCCTATTGGTGATGATGTTATGTTTGATTAAGTCGTCCACAGAATTTAGCTGAGTTTTGGCTTCCTCATCCGTCAATGGACGGACATAGTCCCACTGGTTAGGAGCAAGGAGTTTATTATCCTGGTCCTGATAACGCATCTGCTTGGTCATCTTGCTGAACCAAGCCTTCTTCAAAGCCAGATCATTCTTAGCCAGAACTCGTTCTCCTTCCAGATAATCTAGAAGCATTAAGGCCTCGTTATAACCCTTCATGTAGTGGTCAATCTGCTTGCGTGTTTGCAACTTGGTTGGATCTGGATTGTACCATTGGTCCCCATCATTTGGTCGCATGTAAGCCATGTTGAGTCCGAGGGCCCCGTACTCACCCTGATGACCTTCCTCAGCTGGCGACTGCAGCATACCCTGAGCATAGGCTTCTACATAGGTTCCTTCACGATGTTTGTAGCCACCCAGATAGACAATGCGATCGTTGACGTGAGTTGTCTCATGGGTGTAGACAGACAAGCCATACTCACTCATCATATCGATTTCTACAAAGTGAACAGCATCTCTGGCATTTATCTTTGGATAGATAGAGGCATAAGCTCCTAGCTTATTGTCTTTATAGTAGCGACCTGCTGGTCCAAATACCTCACGAATTGGCGCGTAGTCTTCCATACCACTGGTATGTCCATAACGCTCTACCCAGCCACGTCTATCAACGCGATAGCCTTCCCAAACTGGTGTAGCTACATTAAAGTCACTCTTAACCATACGGTCTTTGACATCATCAGCGGCAAGTCGATACCAGAAGTCCAAGTAAGTCAACTGGCGGTCCGCTACTAGGTCGATGTCAGCTTTCATCTGGTCTATGGTTTTACCAGATTTATCTGCTGATCCAAAAGTAATGGTATTGTAGTTGGAAATCAGGAACATCTGTGCCTTCTTGACATTCAACAAAGGCAGAATCATATTGCGATGCAACCAGTTATTAAGATTGTCATAAGCCCGATGCTTCCGATTGGCAATTTCTTGATTCTTCGAAGCTCGCTCTGCTATGTAGACATGGCCCTTGGTGGCATTCACAAACCAGTCATTCATATCCTTGTCAGTCGTCAACAACTGTCTGTTGTAGTCTAAGAAGGCATGTAAATCTTCAGATTTTGTATCCTTGGCTAGGACTCTGGCAAAGGTTTCATGAGTCTGGTCACCTTTTAGGTTGTTCTCTCTTGAACCAAGTTCAATCAATCGATCCAAGACATCGACGTTTTGCCCATAAAAATCTGGTTTAAAGAGCATGAGTTCTTTCAGATTGTAATCCGCGAATCGGATACCGTAATAGCGATTGAGATAAGCAAGTCCCAGCATGATAGCTGATTGATTGTCCTGAACTTTCTTCTTCAAGGCAGCAGTTCTAGTAGGCGAATCATTCCACTGGTAGTCTAGATTGGTAAGTAACTTATCAACCAGACTTCCTAGCTGCGCTTTGACTTCTGCAAAGCTTTCTTCTAGATACCAGTTCTTCACTGCCTCAACCTTCTTATCAAGGCTAGTGGTTTGATCATCTAGGATTCGATAAACTCCATCCGACTGTAAGTCCACTGTTTTCAGGATAGATGTTAGCTCCTTGGCTAGGGCTGAACGGTCCCTAACCAGCATATCTGGAGTATAAAGCACATCCAAGTCAGCAATCTTGTATTCCTTGATGGCAGTCAAGCCAGAATTTTGTGAGGTAATTGCAAATACCTCCTTGGTCTGGTCTGCATAATGAACCATGATATGGTCTGCCACTGACAGGTCCGTCACAAAGTCTTTCCCTTTCATGGCGATAACAGAGACTACCTGCTTCTTGGCTAGATTGTGATCAAGATCCAGTTTATTCCCTTGATTAACGATCCATTCTTTATTGTAGAAAGGCTGTAATTTTTCAAGGTTGCGATAGGCTTGATCATGGCGACTATCATAATCTTGGATATCCTGATAAGTGTATTCTTTTACACCAGCAATAGCAGAAGATTCGGTTCTTGACTTAGCCAGGTAGTAGCTATAGCCTTCCTCAAAGGTTTTCTGAGCATCGCGTTGAATCAAGTCAGTTGCCTCAGCAGTCACCTTGTAGTACTCTTTCCCAGCTATTCTCTCAGTTTGAATAGACTTGATGGCTAAACGGCTGGTCTTATGGCTCTCTGAACTAATCTTGAGGTAGTAGTCTTCCAAGTTTCTTGGCACTTCTGTCAAGTGCTGAATCACAGACTCTTTGCCATTTTCAAACTTAACAAGGCTTGTTTCCTTGATATCTTTTATTTCTAGCTTTTTAAGTTCTAAACGAAGCTTCTTGTCCTCAAGCAGAGTGCTCTCTTCACCCTTACCACGATTGTAGACCATCCTTGTAGAAATAGTGTAGTCCGTGTAGAGTTTTAGATTATCAACTGTTGCTACCAGTTGATCACTCGTGAAGTCCAGAGTCTGTTCCTCTAGCCCCTTGGCTTTAATAGTAGCGCTAATTTTTGAAACGGTAACGCCATCTGCCTTGTCCAAGTTATAGCTTAAGCGAGCTGAACGGCCCATCGAATTTCCAGTAATAGTAGAAAGAGTTAGGACTGGTACAGGTTTGAGCTCTACCTTTTTCTTACTACCACGGACAATGATCTGATCTTTAGCTTCTCTTAAAATTCGTGTTGTTTCTTTCGGCTCTGAAATACGTTTCCCATCTTTTTCCTCATAGCTGGTAACAATCTCTTTCTCACCATCTTGACCGACTTGCTCGATTCTTGTTTCACCGACAAGCATGTCTGGATCAATCTTTTCCCTAGTTTGTTTAGGGATCAGCTCTTTTCGGACTTCAATATGTAAAGTCGGTTTTGCATCTAGAACTAGCGCTTCAGTGCCATTCACGCCACCACTATAGCTAGGTGTATCCTGTTTCAGAGTATCAACTGGAACTGCGCCTCCTTCATAATCTGGCAAGGTTTGAGCTACTGTACTTTCTCCATTGACCCCACCTTCAAAGCTAGGTTGAGCAGGCTCAACAAGCGGTTCACCATTGACTCCACCCTCAAATGATGGTTTTGTTGGTTCAACTAAGGATTCGCCTGATACGCCACCGGTGAACTCAGGATGTTCCTGTTTCAGAGTATCAACTGGAGCTGCACCACCTTCATAATCTGGTAAGGTTTCAGCTACTACACCTTTGCCATTGACGCCTCCTTCAAATGTTGGTTTAGGTGGCTCAACCAAGGATTCACCAAGTACACCGCCTGTAAAGACTGGTTTGTCATGGACTTCTGGGATGCCACTTTGACTGCTAAATTCTGGGGTATACTCTGGTAAGGTTTCGGCTAATGTACCTGGGCCATTGACGCCACCTTCAAATGTTGGTTTTGTTGGCTCAACTAAAGATTCGCCAGATACACCGCCTGTAAAGTCTGGGAGTTCCTGTTTCAAAGTTTCAACTGGAACTGCACCACCTTCATACTCTGGTAAAGCTTCGGCTAATGCTCCTTGGCCATTGACGCCACCCTCAAATGTTGGTTTTGTTGGCTCAACCAAGGATTCGCCTGATACGCCACCTGTGAAGGCAGGTTTCTCGTGGACTTCTGGAAGGCCACTTTGACTACTAAATTCTGGTGTATACTCTGGTAAGCTTTCAGCTACTGCTCCTTGGCCATTAACACCACCTTCAAATGTTGGTTTTGTTGGCTCAATCAAGGATTCGCCAGATACACCGCCTGTAAAGGCAGGTTTCTCGTGGACTTCTGGAAGGCCACTTTGACTGCTAAATTCTGGTGTATACTCTGGCAAGGATTCAGCTACTGCTCCTGGACCATTGACTCCACCTTCAAATGTTGATTTTGTTGGCTCAACCAAGGATTCGCCAGATACACCGCCTGTAAAGGCAGGTTTCTCGTGGACTTCTGGAAGGCCACTTTGACTACTAAATTCTGGTGTATACTCTGGCAAGGATTCAGCTACTGCTCCTGGACCATTGACTCCACCTTCAAATGCCGGCTTAACTGGTTCAACCAAGGAATCACCTGATACGCCACCTGTAAATTCGGAAATTTCATGAACAGCTGCTTGATTTACTGGCTTTGCAGGAATTTCTGGATTTCCACTAGACGTTAGATCTTTCCCTCTTCCTCTTAAATCCGATTCTAATAAATAACCGACATAGTCATAGCCTTTAATGTCAATAATCCCTTGAGAGAAACCATCTGCAGAGACAAGGGTTTTAGTCTGATCATAAGCTAGCAAGTCCTTGTGTTCAAAAGCAAATACTTGATAAGGTAGTAATAAACTCTTACCTACAGAAGCAATCAATAACACTCCAACTATCTTAGAAGGCTTTTTCCTAGAAAATAGGAAAACCACCAAACTAGCAGTCAAAAGACCAAGACCAGCCAAGGGGAAGGTTACAGATCCTGTTTGAGGTAGGACAGCTTGTCCCTGCTTACGATAGACTAGATAATAGCTCTCTTGGCTCAGATCTTGTGGCAATTCATGGTGAATGAGTTCACGTTCAGCAGCTGTCAACTCCGATTCTGCTAAATAGTGAAAGGAAACTTGCTTGGTTTCATCAGCCTGAACCAGTTTTGGTTCAAGTGTTCCTCCAACGAAGGCAAGTCCAATCAATACCGAGCCCACTCCCATGCTCAGTTTGCGAATGGCAAATTTTTGTAGCTTTTTTCTATCTTCCATATCAGCTTTATCAATTGTCTTTAGAGACATCTCCTTTATTCTGTTTTCATAATCTTATTATAATATTTTGTTGATTTTTTTACAAAATATTTTCGAGATAAATTGATATTTTTTAAATAAAAAAGCGGATCAGCATTGACTGAACCACATTTTTAGTCTGGCACATATTCCAATATATCCCCTATCTAGCGACCCAGTTATTAGTAGATAGTTTCAATCATTGAAAAACGGATAGCCTTCGCCTTACTTGTTTTCAAAATCAAAAATTTACGGGAGTAATCCCACCACGTTCGATTAAATTGCCCAACCGCTTCTAAAATCCAAATTCTACACTTTTTATGAATCTAAAACATTTTTAGTAAACTCTTTTTTATAAAATCAAGTTCACTCTACATAATCCAACAAATAACCATAACCCTTTTCTTCCA
The DNA here is from genome assembly GCF_051106275.1 of Streptococcus sp. KHUD_014. GTDB lineage: Bacteria > Bacillota > Bacilli > Lactobacillales > Streptococcaceae > Streptococcus. The sequence goes on from NZ_CP193666.1 coordinate 1,567,256, forward strand.
TTTGATCCTTTGGAATAAAACGGATAGACAGGCTGTTAATACAATAGCGAAGTCCCCCCTTGTCCTGAGGTCCGTCTGTAAAGACATGTCCTAGGTGAGAATCCCCTGTTCTACTTCTGACTTCTGTTCTGACCATATTGTAGGACTTGTCTTCCTTATAGGTTGCAACATCTGGGCTGATAGGCTGGGTAAAGCTCGGCCAACCACAGCCCGATTCGAATTTATCTTTCGAAGAAAAGAGTGGTTCACCAGTTGCTACATCCACATAAATACCTGCTTCAAATTTATCCCAGTAACGATTTGAAAAGGCGCGTTCTGTTTTACTATTTTGAGTCACTGCATACTCCTCTGGAGAGAGAATTTTTTTCAATTCATCGTCGCTCGGTTTTGGATATTGACTAGCATCAATGACCGGATAGGCTGCTTGATTGACATTGATATGGCAATATCCATTAGGATTTTTCTGGAGATAGTCTTGGTGGTAGTCCTCAGCCACAATAAAATTGCTTAAGGCTTCCTTTTCAACCGCTAGAGGCTGGTCATACTTTTGAGCAACTTGCTCAAAGACTTTATTGATGACTTCTAGGTCATGCTCGTCCTTATAGTAGACTCCTGTTCTGTACTGAGTCCCCACATCATTTCCCTGCTTATTTTTACTAGTTGGATTGATAATGCGGAAATAATGGAGCAAGATTTCTTTTAGAGAAATTTGATTGGCATCGTAGGTCACATGAACAGTCTCAGCATGCCCGGTTTGGCCGATCAATTCATACTGGGTTGTTTCTCCTCTCCCATTCGCATATCCAGAAACAGCATCTGTCACACCTGCCACTCGAGAAAAATATTCTTCGACTCCCCAGAAACAACCTCCAGCTAGATAGATATCATGTAAGTCAGAATCTTTACTTGGCTCAGTTTTTTTCGTGACTTTTTTCCCTTGACTAACTGCTGCCTTCTCGATTTGAGAAGTATCAGTGTAGCTTGAGCTCCTTTTTTCCAAAAGAAATAAAAGTCCAATAATAATGCAAATGATGATTCCTATGAATACAATTATTTTTAATTTATCATTCATGAGTAGCCTCTAATCTATGCTTTTCAGAGTTTCTAAAATACTTGCCTTATCCATAAAGCCTGGTTGAGTCTTGACTAGTTTTCCTTCTTTATCGATAAAGGCCTGAGTCGGATAAGAACGAACTCCGTAACTCGCTAGAAGTTTTCCTGAAGGGTCTAGAAGTACAGGAAAATTTTTATAGTCCAAACCCTGATACCATTTTTTGAAGGCTTCTTCTGCTTGTTCCCCTTTTTGACCAGGAGAAACCACTGTCAAGATGACATAGTCATCACTTGCTTCTTTTGCAAGCTCATCGGTATCAGGTAAACTAGCTAGACAAATAGAGCACCAAGATGCCCAAAATTTGAGATAGACCTTTTTACCTTTATAATCTGATAGGCGATAGGTTTTACCATCAACTCCCATAAGCTCAAAGTCTGGAACTGCTTCCCCTTGTTTTGCCATTTGAGAGCTAACTTGTGCATTTTTGTCTCCATTTTGCTTATCAGCTTGGTTCTCCATCTGATTGTTACAAGCCGATAGACAGACCAGACTAGCGCAGACCAATACAGTTGCTTGCCATTTTTTCATCTTCATCACCTTCCTCGTTATCATATGAATATAGATATTTGCTTTATAGTTCTATTATATACCTACCTTGCTAAAAATACTTAGAATCTGTTTGGAAAATCATTAAGCTTCTTGATTACAAAAACTCCCACCTGCTAAGCAGATGAGAGCTTTGGATTATTTAAAGATAGAAGTTTTAAAGCTATCTGTCTGTTGAAGAAGTTTCTTGAAGACTTTTTCTTTAAGTGTTACGGTATTGTCAAATTTGACAGATCCCTTACTTAGAGTAGCCTTATCTTTATCAACTGCTTCAGCAAATGCGCGTTTCAAGTCTTCATAGCTATTGTATGTTTTACCATCGATTTCAATAGATTGAATTCCTTTTTTAGCATTATTAACTACTTCTTCGAAGTATGCTTTCTTCCAATCTTCAAGATTGTTGAATTTTCCTTCAGAAATCTTGTTGATGATGAAGTCATCACCTAGAGTCTCTTTACCAGCTTTTTTAGACTCAGCTTTAAGCATGTTAGAAGCATAGTTCAGGAAGCCTTTTTCGTAGCCATAGTAACCCCAGATTCTGAAAGTATTGTGTTTAAATGACATCGCTCCTGGAGCACCTTCACTTGTATTACCACCATAGATACCAGTCATCATTGGAACATTCACATAAGCAGAATCAAAGTCAGTAGGATTATAAACTCTGTTACCTGGACCACGGTTGGTCATGAAGTTGTTCGTAATTAAGTCATCTACTGTGCGTAAAGGAATAGCTTTTTCCTCATCACTTAAAGGTCGAACCTTGTCGAATTGGTTCTTGGTGTTATTTCCTCGGTATTGCTTATCAACCTTCTTGAACCAAGCATTGTTTAAATCTTGATTTGCTTTATCGAGGACAGCCTCTCCTTCAAGATAATCCAGAAGCATAAGAGTGTCGTTGTAGCCCTTCATGTAACGATCAATTTCGTCACGTGACTTCAGATCATTTGGATTGGTGTTATACCATTGATTTCCATCATTTGGACGTTCATAGGCCATGTTCAATCCTAGAGCTTTAAAGTCTCCGTTTGTACTAGACTCAGCAGGAGTTTGCAACATACCTTGTGCAAATGCTTCAAGATCTGTACCTTCACGGTGTCTTGAGCCACCCAAGTATACCATACGGTCATTTACGTGAGTTGTTTCGTGGGTAAAGGCTGAAATACCAAAGTCACTAATCATATCGGTAACCATGAAGAAGACAGAGTCATCTTTATATGGATTCTCATAGACACGAGCCACAGCTCCCATACGCCAGTCGGTCGCATGGTAACGGTCTGTAGGTCCATACAATTCACGGATAGGCGCCACATCTTTACCACTGTTTGTATGTCCGTAACGGTCTGTGCTGATATCCTTGTAATTTTGGTTATCCAAAACTGGTGTTGGTACCATGTTATTACTCTTAAGAAGTTTATTACGTACTTTATCTAAGGATAGTCGTGACCAGAAGTCTAGATAATTTTGTTGAGCTTTGGCTACTTTATCGATTTCAGCTTTGAAGGCATTACGTTCTGCTTCAGTGTACTTACCATATTTCTCAAATGAACTATAAGCCATTGTATTGTAAGTTGAAATCAAGAACATATGGGCATCTTTTAAGTTCAAGAGTGGCAAGATCATCTTACCGTGCATGTCATTGTTTAAGCCTTCGTAGGCTCTGTGTTTCTTATCGGCAAACTCAGGAGTACTTGTTTTCGGTTCAACGATATAAACATTGTCTTTGGTTGCTTTGATAAACCAATCGTTCAAGTTTGTATCATTTGTGAATAGACGCATATTATAGTCCAAGAAACTATTTAACTCGCTGATACCGATAACTCCACCGATAGCTTCGCGATAAGCTTCTAAAGTTCTATCACCTTTAATGTTACTTTCTTTAGAACCAATCTGAATCAAGAAGTCTAACACACTTACATTTTTACCATAGAAGTCTGGTTTGAACAACATGAGTTGCTTGATATTGAAATTATCAAACTTAACTCCGTAGTAACGATTGAGGTAAGACAAACCAAGAAGAACCGCTGCCTTGTTGTCATCAATCTTCTTAATCAAGGCACGTTTAGCAGCCTCATCTGTGTTTAATTGATGATCTTCATTTTCAAGCAACTGTTTAACAAATTTAGCCAGATTATCCTTGACTTCTTTGAAGGTTTCTTCGAGGTAAAGGTTCTTGATCGCATTAACTCTATTATCCCCAGTTCTTCCTAATCGTTGATAAATTGGGTCTGATTGTAATTCAACTGGACTTAATTTTTCAACGATAGCATTGATAAGATCGCTACGGTCTTTGTCAACGATATTAGGCGTGTAAACAACTTCTCCAAGTTCAGCAATGCTGTACTCTTTCACTTGTTTGACCTTAGATTCTTTCAGTGAAACAGTAAAGATGTCTTTTGTCTTATCAGCATAATGCACCAAAATGTGGTCAGCATCAGCTAATTCTGTCACAAAGGCATTGCCTTTCATGGCAGTTACAGACAAGACTTCTTTAGTCAAGAGAGGACTGCCTGAAGCAAGTTTGTTCCCTTGGTTTACGATCCATTCTTTGTTGTAGAATGGCTGTAATTTTTCGATATTACGGTAGGCAAGTTCACGAGAGGCGTCGTAATCTTGAGTATCTTTATAAGTATCAGCTTTTACTTTCTTATTATTGAGAGTATCCTCAACAAGAGGTTTAATTTCAAACGTATCAGCAGTGATACCGAATTCAGCTATCTTTTTATTTGCTTCTTCAAGACTGATTTCCTTGATTCTATTGGTACGTGAATATTGGAAAGAATGCTTCCCTTCACTGACACCTTTAACAACGTAGTTCTTATCGATCCAGTTATTTGTGAAATAACCACCATCATCATCAAGATCCTTAGAACCGTAGAACTCTTCACCATTTTCAACTTTCATCATTGAAACGTTATTGAGAACTCGACCCCATGGGTAGTTTTTACTGATGTACCCTCCAACCTCGATTGGATTTTTCACCTTGATGGTTCCTTTAACGATCGACTCGCTGGTAAAGGCATTTGTGTTGACACCATTTGGATCATAACCGTTATCAGTTCTTGAAACAAGACCACCGACACGAGCTTTATTACCAACGATATCCGCATCTACATAGGCTTTTTTGATGTTTCCTTTCCAAACTTCACCAGCAATACCACCCATATCCCAGCCTTTATCACCAATACCAGTAATCTTACCGATAAAGGCAACATTGGTTAGAAGTCCGCCAACATCGACTTTATTGACAATACCAGCTACACCATCTTTACCAAGGATACTTCCAGTTACCTTAAGGTTTTCAACTGTCGCATTCTTGACAACTCGAGCCAGTGCTGAAATATTTTCAATCCAAGGCATATTGATGTTCACATTCGCTAAGTTAACGTTTTTAACCGAACCACCTTCAAGGTTATTGAACAACTGACGAGCCATATTATGAATTGAGTACTGTTTGCCGTCAACACTAGTTAGATGACCACTAAATTTACCTGTCACATACTCTTTATTTGGTGTTGGAACATTGGCAGCATTCAAATCTGCACCCAGTTTAAATGTACCACTTGGGTTGGCTTGCATGGCTTTTACAAGATCATTGAAATCATAGTAAACATCACCTTCATGAGCTTTTGGCTTAGCAAAGTAATGGACATATTCCTCTGCAAACTGATTATCTGCATTTCGTTGGACTAGGTCTGGTGCTTTAGCAGTCACTTTGAACAATGCTTTACCATCAACTGTGACTTCTTCAATCTTATCAACAGCTAGTCTTGTAACCTTGTTATCATGTGTCGTAACTTTTAAGTAGTAAGGTTTAACATCTGATGGTTTTGCTGACAATAGACTATTATCAGTTTCTACACCTTGGTCATCAACACTGATAAGGCTGGTTTCCTTGATGTTTTTGACTTCGACTTTTTTGAGGTCAAGTCTTAGTGGTTCTTCCGTGAGAACTACTTCTTCGTTCCCATTTCCTCGGTCGTAAACCATCTTGGTTGCAATCTTGTAGTCCTTGTAGTATTTCAAGTCTGTAAGATTAGCAGTCAAATCTCCCTCAGACATGTTGACTGTTTGAAGGCTAGTATCACCATCTTTCAAGACAACTTCAAGAGATTTAATGGTTACACCTGTTGGTTTCACCAATTGGTAACGAACCTTGGCACTACGCTCTAACTCTTCTTTATCAATTTGAGTAATTGTCAACGTTGGCGCAGCGAGGATTTGATCACCTTTCTTAATCAGACGATCTTGCGCAGCTTCAACAACTTCCTCTGAGATAGTCGGAGCATCCGCAGTTTTCACTCCCTTAAGAGTCTTATAGACTTTGGTAATCTTTTTCTTACCGTTTTGACCAGCTTGGGCAACAACTTCTGTTCCCTTTGGAAGAGTGCTGTCTACTTCTGTTCTTGTCTCGAAAGGAATTTCTTCAAATGAAACTTCTTCAACTTGACCTTCAATAGCCTTGGTACCACGACTAATTTTTTCGTTTACTGCTGCCTTAACAGTTTCTGTACTCGTACTGATTGGGTCCCCAACTTTTTGGCCATTGACTGTCTTATAGACACGGTGAATCAGCTGACTTCCTGCTTGACCAGTTTGAATTACTGTTTCTTCATCAGTGTAGCGAGTATCGTCAGTTACATACTCTGTTGTATATGGAACTTCTACAGTTTCAGTTTCTGTGACAGTTGCTTCAGCTACTTCATACTCTGGTAACTCTGGCTGAACTAGAGACTCACCTTCGTGACCTTCTTCTTGCGTGCCTTTTGCTGTAATCTCGCCTGTGTAGGCTGGTTCTTCTGGTTGAACTAAGGCTTCGCCTTGGTGACCTGCTTCTTGAGTGCCTTTAGCGCTAACCTCTCCTGTGTAAGCTGGTTCTTCTGGTTGAACTAAGGCTTCGCCTTGGTGACCTGCTTCTTGAGTGCCTTTAGCGCTAACCTCTCCTGTGTAGGCTGGCAATTCTGGTTGAACTAAAGCTTCGCCTTGGTGGCCTTCTTCTTGAGTGCCTTTAGCGCTAATCTCACCTGTGTAGGCTGGCAACTCTGGCTGAACTAAGGACTCACCTTCGTGACCTGCTTCTTGCGTGCCTTTAGCTGTAATCTCGCCTGTGTAGGCTGGCAACTCTGGCTGAACTAAAGCTTCGCCTTGGTGGCCTGCTTCTTGCGTTCCTTTAGTACTAATCTCACCTGTGTAAGCTGGGTTTTCTGGCTGAACTAAAGCTTCGCCTTCGTGGCCCTCTTCTTGAGTTCCTTTAGTACTAATCTCACCTGTGTAGGCTGGCAATTCTGGTTGAACCAGAGATTCACCTTCATGGCCTGCTTCTTGCGTTCCCTTAGCAGTAGTAATTTGTTCTGGTTGTTCTTGGAAATCTGATGCTTTAAAGTAACCTACGTATTCGTATCCTTCGATCTGAATGACACCTTTGGCTAAGTCCTCTTGACTACTTGCAGCAATCGTTTGGTTGTAGGACACTAAGATTTTATTCTCAAATGCTTGAGCTGACTGAGGGATAAAGTAACTACCACCTAGAGCTCCAATAAAGAGAAGTCCCAACATTTTATTGCGGTGTTTTTTTGACATCACCACAACAACCATAGACGCTGTTGCAAAACCAAGAGTTGCCAATGCCAACTCCTTGCTTCCAGTGTTAGGCAATTGTTGAGAATTCACTTCTTTTTTTCTGTATACAAGATAAACAACATCATCTTGTTTTAAATCTGAAGGGAGTTCGTGATGGATCAAAGCCTTTTCTGCTTCTGTCAATTCCTGTTCAGCCAAATAACGGTAATGAACTTGGCTAGGTGTCGCTACTTCGTTAGCTGCAACAGTTTCAACTAAGAAGTTGTTCGCTCCCAAAAGAAATGTCCCAATAACTGCAGAACCTACACCAACTGAGAACTTCCGAATAGAGTATTTGATGACTTTATCAAACTGCATTTTTCTGTTTTTCATTTTAAATCTTTCTAATGTGATCTATTGGATATTGAGCACGCGCTCCTCCAATGAGTTTTGGTCGGCTTGCAAGTGCCGTTACATGAGCATGACCAATCTCTCTTAGGACTGGTCGAATGGGTACCTGAACATGTTTGATATGCATCCCAATAGCAGTATCTCCGATGTCCAAACCAGCATCTGCTCTAATAAATTCGACCTCCACAGGATCCTTCATATAGCGAAAGGCGGCCAATTGACCAGAACCTCCTGCATGCAAGGTCGGGAGTACACTTACAATCTCCAACTGATATTTTATAGCCACTTCTCGTTCAACAACTAGAGCGCGATTGACATGTTCACAACCTTGAACAGCTAGGTGAATCCCCTTAGCCGTCAACAGCTCCAACATTGTCTTGACGATTAGCTCACCAATCTCCTGACTCGAATCTTTGCCAATGTGTCCTCCCAGCACTTCACTCGAAGACAAACCTAAGACAAATAGTGCACCTTCCTGTATAGAAGCCTTGTCTAAAACATCTTCAAGTATCTGCTGTGTTTCTGTTTGAATCCGTCTTTGGTCCATTTTTCACCTCGCTTTTTTTCATTCTATCATATCGTTTTTCATCAATTTTAGCAAGATTGGAAGGCATAGGAATACCATTTGCTAGGATTCAAAAACTATATGAGGGCTCTTTTCAAAAACTGATTCAAATTCATCTAGTTTCAAATATAAGATAAATTATACTTTGAAAACAAAAAAAATATAATAGTTTAGTAAAATCGTTGATGTAACAACATTTACACCTAAAAGATTTGTCTGTCAATTCGATTATAAGCTACCGAAAAGCAACTTCTACCATTCTACCCCATTTCTTCTATTAAAGCTACTACTTTGCTTATTTTTTAGCCACTTTTTCGTCCATGTAGATTTAGATGATGATTCAGAAAATTTTCATGAAATTATGCTAAAACTTTAATTTTATCATCAAATTATAATATGTTAGTTTTTTGAATACAAACTGTATCCAATATTTTAAAAATAAATTTTACATAGAAGATAACAAAAGGCGGTGGGACAGAAATCGATAGACAAAGTCTCGATTTCGTAGTTCCAGCCCCGCGAGGATGATTAGGAGCTTTTTGGAGTCTAAAAGACGAACAAAAAGTTCAATCAGCTACCGCGTCAAAGTTTGATTGCTAATAAAAAGTGAGGTCGGGATCTTTTGTCCCGACCTCTTTTTCTAGATTAAACTTTTTGGAGTCCTTGGACAGCATCATGATTGATGAGTAGTTGCCCATATTCTTGGAGGACAGAACGACTGATATCACTATCATCCGCAAATTCACGCATACGTGCCAACAACCAAGCTGGATAAAGGCTAGGTTGATCTTCTACATCAACTAAGACTGTCAGAAAGTACTGATCATTCATCTTGTAGAGTTCTGAAGTTTCCGTTTGGTAGTCAATCGTTTTGGCAAAAGAAACCAAACTAGATAAATCGTCAAAACGTAAGATGTAGTAGATATACGGTTCTCTTTTTCCTTCTTCTACTTCGAGAGCTTCATTAAGCGCTGCTTCTTCTTCCTTTTCAACTTGTTCTAAAGATTGAATAGCTTCAATATCATCTTTAGTTTTTTCTGCCATGGTTTTCTCCAAGGTTTTCAAAAACTCATCTGGAGACATTTTAGCTAACTCATCCATATCAGGAAGATCTGCCAAATCGTCAAAATCCAAATTCTGGTCAATCTTAGACTTGGTCACAAAGACATCAACCTTATCTGGCTTAGGAGTCACTCGGAAGCTAAGCATACCTGTATCCAAGAAGCTATCTGGCATCTCTAGCTCATCCAAAATGGCATAGAAAAATTCTTCTGTCTTCTCTTGCGGAACGAGAAAGTCTGCGATTTCCATCCCTCGATCCATCAAATCTTCTAAAGACATGGTGATTTTTAAAGTCGTATCACTGATTTGTTTCATTTTCATAGTTCGTAACCTCATACTTTCAGTTCTTTCTATTATACAAGATTTAAATGATTTTATCAAAAGAATGGCGTTGGAATGTGATATAATACTAGTATCTATTTTAGAATATAAGAAAGAAAGTTTCATGAAAAATATAAAAGTTAATGCTTTGGCTAGCTTGCTGGTCAATATCTTGAATATCGTTTTTCCCCTGATTACTAATCCCTATCTAACACGGATTCTTAGTAAATCCAATTACGGTTACTTCAACACTGCCAACACCTGGGCAAGCTTTGTCATTCCACTCGCTGCCTTTGGGATTTACAATTATGGGATTCGAGCTATCAGTAAGGTTAAGGATGATAAAAATAAGATCAATTATGTCTTTTCTAAGTTGTTCTATATCTCAGTAATTACTTCAATTCTGACAACAGCTATCTATTTCCTCTTTATTCATTTTGATACTAGTATTGTCAATCTGAAAATCCTTTACTATATCCTTGGAATTCAAGCCCTCTTCCAATTTCTGAATATCGAATGGATGAATGAAGCCTACGAGAACTATTCTTTTATCCTTTATAAAACACTAGTGATTCGTATTGGAATGTTGGTGGCTATCTTTGCCTTCGTTAAGACACCTGATGATATCGTCCCTTATGCCACAATCATGAGTGCGACAACCATTATCAACTATCTGCTCAGCTTCCTCTGGATTAAAAGAGAGGTTTCCTTTGTTAAGATTGAGTTCATCGAACTTCTCAAGTCATCTAAACCACTCTTAACCATGCTCCTTCTAGCAAATGCTAATATGCTCTATACCTTGCTAGACCGTATGTTCATCACTAAAGGACCTGATGAGAATTTTATCTCCTACTACACCATCGCCTCCAGTATCGTTATGTTGATCGCTAGTGTCCTCAGTGGAGCTATCAACGTCAGCATCCCACGACTGGGTTATTATCTAGGAAAAAAAGATTTTTCTTCTTATAAAAATTTGGTCAATCAGGGCGCATCCCTCTTTTACTTCCTCATGGTTCCTACCAGTATTGGTATTATGGTTTTGGGAACCTATGCTACAGTTATCTACTCTTCTGAGAAATATCTAGAAGCGGGAATCGTAACGAGTATCTTTGCCTTTCGTACCATTATCTGGGCTATCGAATTAATCCTTGGAAAACAGATTATCTTTATTAATGACCATGAAAATCGTTTGACTGCCTTTTACTTTATCGGTGGCGGTGTCAATGTAGTCCTAAACTCTCTACTCCTTTTCAATAATATCTTTAGTCCTGAATACTACATTGGAACAACCATTATAGCTGAATCAATCGTAGTTCTCCTAGAAATCCGCTTTATTCAAAAGCACAAACTATTGGATTTGAGAGAGATTTTTACAACTCTGGCTCGCTACACAATCGTATCGCTTGGTTTCATCCCAATTTATTATGTTTTTAAAACCCTCTTCCAAGTTCATAGCTATGAAGTTACGATGAAGATGATTAGCATGGTTCTTTCTACAATCGCAGCTTGTGGCATCTATTACGCCATCACCCTCTTTATTATCAAAGATAAAACACTTCATTATGCACTTGACTTAGTTCGTGCTAAGATTAAAAAAGGATAGAGGTCTTTATCCCTCTCAAAAATGTTCAAATTAAATATGATACAACAAAAGAGGCTGGGACAAAAGTCCTAGCCTCTCAATTGTCTTTGGATTGTCGAGCAAGACGCAGTGGTTGAGTGGGCTCTACTACGCTGATTTCATCAGCTTTTACAGCCCTACTCAACTGTGCGGAGGTGGGACGACGAAATCGAATTCTAACGAATTACCGATTTCTGTCCCACTCTCTTTTCTATGCATCCAAGAGCATCATGGACAATAAATACTCACTCAATGAACACGTTATACTAAACTAGGTCAAGGCTAGACTAACCTAGCTTGAAAATGTTTTTGAAGAAAATCACTTTACAAGGCTACTGTTAATACCTGCCCTGCTCTTACAACAGGCTCTCCTGCAATGTAAACATCGTCGACATCACTGGATTTCACGGCATAAACGAGGTGAGACAGCATGTTTTCTTGTGGTTGGAGATGGATTTTTCCTTGGGGCTGGATGACGAGAAAATCAGCCTGCTTACCGACTTCCAAACTACCAATCACATCTTCCATTCCCAACACCTTAGCTCCTTCAATGGTCAGGGCCTTAAGGGCAGTTTCGATTGGAAATTGGCTGGCATCACCACTCTTCATTTTCTGTAAAAGGGCTGCCGTGCGTCCTTCCTCAAACATATCGAGGTTATTGTTAGAAGCAACTGAGTCAGTCGCAATACCGACTGGCACTCCTGCCTTTTGAAGTTGGACGACTGGTGCAATCCCTGAGGCTAGTTTGAGGTTGCTGATAGGATTGTGGGCGATAGCGACTCTCGAATCTGCCAAGCGGGCAATCTCTGCTTCATTTATCTCCACTCCGTGAGCAAATACAGCCTGATGATCTAAATACCCAAGTTCATCTAGAAAGGCTAGTGGGCGTTTGCCATAGCGTTTCAGGATAATTCCTGACTCTTCCTGGGTTTCTGCAACATGGATATGAAGAGGAATGTTCTCTTCTTTTGCTAGGTCAAGACTTGCCTCCAGCAAATCTCGACTACAACTGTAGGGCGAATGAGGAGCCACCATCACCTTGAAATTTGGGTCTTGATAGCCTTTGATTGTCTCGATAACAGCTCGAGTTCTGGCTATAGTTTCAGCCGTCGTCTCCACATCTGAAGAAAAGAGGGTTGGAGAAAAATAACAACGCATCTTGGATGCCTTGACTGCCTCATAAATCTTCTCTATCTCTACTCCATTCGGATTGTACATATCATTGAAAGTTGTCGTTCCTGATTGGAGCATCTCCGTCAGAGCCTCTTTGACGGCCTTTGTGGTCATCTCTGGTGTGAGCTCTGCTTCTGCCGGCCAAATATAGTCCTCTAGCCATTCGTGGAGATTGCTATCATCACGAATGCCTCTCAAGCCTGTCATGGCAGAGTGAGTATGGCAGTTAACCAAGCCAGGCATAATCCAGGCACCCTGATAGTCTATGATTTGATCTGCTTGTTTAAGAATCTCTTGATTTTCCTGACCGACATAGACGATTTGGGATTCTTTGACAGCTAAAATCCCATCTAGATAGACGTGGAAATCTTGGTCACAAGTCACGATATTTACATGCTGAAAGACTTTCATCAATAGGCTCCTTTTCTATATAAGTATTCATACTGGATAATTTTTCTAGCTATTGTAACAAAAAAGTCACCCGAAGGCAACTTTTCTTGTTTGTTCATTGGCATTATAATGGCTTTCCCATTTATTCTGGGCTAAAAGCTGCTGCTTGCTGCATTTGATAGTATTTGCCTTTTCTCGCCATGAGTTCCTCATGATTGCCATGTTCGACAATATCTCCATCCACCAAGACAAGAATCAAATCAGCATCTTGAATGGTTGATAAACGGTGGGCAATGATAAAGCTTGTCCGTCCTTTCATGAGTTTGGCAAAGGCATCCTGAACTAATACTTCCGTCCGAGTATCGATGGATGAGGTTGCCTCGTCCAAGATAAGAATCTTAGGAATGGCTAGAAAGACACGGGCAATGGTTAAAAGCTGAGCCTGACCAACAGACAAGGATTCCCCTGCATTTTCAAGCTTGGTATCATATCCCTGTGGCAATTGTTGGATAAAGAAATCCGCATTTGCTGCCTTGGCTGCTTCAATGACCTGCTCTCGGCTAGCATCAGGATTACCAAAGGCAATATTATCATGAATGGTTCCCTGCTTGAGCCACGTTTCTTGGAGCACCATCCCAAACTGCTGTCGAAGAGAAGCTCGTGTATAGTCATAAATGGAGCGACCATCTAGCAAAATATCTCCTGAGTTAATCGGGTAAAAACGCATGAGGAGATTGATAAGGGTAGACTTCCCAGCACCCGTTGGTCCAACGATAGCAACCTTACTACCAGCTGGAATATCAATAGACAGATCCTTAATCAAGATCTTTTCAGGATTGTAACCAAAAGAAACATGTTTAAAGGAAATAGCTCCCTTGACTTGATCGCTATTCAATTCTTTAAGACCAGTCTCTGTAACCTCTGGACTTTTTAGAACAGCATAAACACGTTCTGCACAAGCTAAGGCGCTTTGCAACTCGGCTAAGACTGATGAAATATCGTTAAAAGGCTTGGTGTACTGCTGCACATAGTTCAAAAAGGTCACTAAACGCCCAACCGTCAAAGTAGAACCCGCCATGATGCGCAAGGCTCCAACACCAGCTAGTATTGCATAAATAAGGGCATTGACAAAACGGGTGGAAGGATTGACTGTCGATGAATAAAAGATAGCCGACTGAGAATAACCTGCGTAGTTGTCATTTGCCTCATGAAGTCTCCCGATAAATTCTTCCTGAGCATTGAAGGACTGGATAATGGTCTGTTGGGTGAGCGATTCTTCTATCAACTGAGTCTGAATCCCCCTAGTCTCTGTCTGCTTTTGAAAGAGATGGTAGGATCTCTTAGCGATAAAGCGTGAAATGACCATAGATAGAGGTGTTAAGAGCAGAACCAAGAGAGTCATCAATAGATGGATTTGGAGCATAGCAAGGATGCTGACTAAAATCATCAAAACTCCTATGAAAAATTGGTTGAAAATCATATTCAGACCCGCTGCCAACTGCTCGATATCTGTCGTTACACGGCTGACCATTTCCCCACTACCTTGTCTATCTACAAGGGCAATCGGAAGGCGATGGAGTTTTTCAATAATTTTCTCCCGTAAATCTCTGGTATAGGAGAAAATCAGTCGATTATAGAGGAGAGGATTGGCCCATTGTACCAGCGTATTTCCAATGACCACCAGAATCATCTGGAGGAAAATCTGCCAAAATAGCTGGGATGAACCATCGACTAGGACTTGGTCAATCACCTGTCCTATCAAGATTGGTAGATAGATTGATAAGGCTACCTGAGCAATAGTACCCAAGAAAGCCAGGAAAAGAAGGACGGGATGGCCAGCTAAATCTTTTGCTAATCGTTTAAGGGTTTGACTTGCATGTTTGCCTTTCATTCTAGTCCTCCTTTCCATGTTGGGATGCATTGATTTCACGATAGACTTGGCTAGTCTCCATCAATTTCTCATGATTTCCAAGCGCTAATTGCTCCCCTTTCCCTAAAAGGAGAATTTGATCAGCAACCTTCAAGGTTGAAGTTCGTTGGGAAATCAAGATCAAGCTGGTGTTTGGTAGCTTATCTTGAACAGCCTTTAGAAGATTGGACTCAGTAATGGTATCAAGAGCCGAAGTCGCATCATCCAGGATGAGGAATGGTGCTCGACGCAAGACTGCCCGGGCAATCGATAAACGTTGCTTTTGCCCGCCTGAAAAATTACGACCACCTGCTTGAACCTCTGCGTCCAGCTGACCTTCCTTGTCACTGACAAAATCCTTGGCCTGGGCAATTTCTAAAGCCTGCCAGAGTTCTTGGTCGGAGACTGTTTCTTCCATACCCAGAGTCAAGTTGGAACGAATGGTTCCCTTAAAGAGTTCAACTTTTTGAGAAACATAGGCTATCCAGGAACGCCATTCAGAAAGATTGCGAGGACTACGTCCATCTCGATAAAGGGAAATGCTTCCCTTATCTGCTGCATAAAGGCCAAGTAAGATCTGGACCAAGGTTGACTTGCCAGAACCAGTTCCCCCGATGATTCCAAGAATTTGTCCTTGTTGCATAGCAAAAGAAATATTTCGCAAGGATGGTTGAGCAGCATCTGGGTAGGTAAAGCTCAAGTGTTCAACTCGTAAGGACTGGTTCGAGGAAGTTTCTTTTTGAACAATTTCTGCCAGTATATCTTCAGGCTTTTCAGCAAAGACTTCTTCAATCCGCTTGGCAGAAATATAGGACTGGTTGAGTGAATTAATGAGCATGGCTAGTTTTATCAACTCTATCAAGATTTGCAGGAGATAGTTAATCAGAGCAATCAAGGCACCTTGACTGAGCCAGCCTCCCTGGATAGAAATATAACCATTCCAGATAATCACCAGCAAAGTTCCATTGACGATCAAATAGGTCAAGGGGGTCAAGAGACTGGACCAGTAGCCTGTTTTCATTTGGATGGCTGTATAGACTTGATTGAGTACTTGGAAGTTCTCGATTTCTCGTTTTTCTTGTCCAAAGGCACGAATCACACGCATCCCTTGTATCTGTTGGCGTGTTTCCTGAACCAGCTGGTCTGTTTTCTTTCTCAAGCTACTGTAAAGGGGATTGACCAAGCGTGATAACACGACAATGACAAAGGTCAAAATGGCAACCATGACCAAAAACCAGAAGGTCAATTCAGGTGAGAGACGATAAGCCATAAAAATGGCACCAAAAACAATAATAGGAGCCCTTAAAAATAGGCGTAAAAATTGATTGATCCCTGTCTGAATCTGATAAGTATCTGAAGTCAAACGCGTCACCAAACTCGAGGTCGTTAAGCGGTCTCTACTATCCTTAGGCAAGGATAGAATATGACGATAGAGGTCATTGGTCAACTCCTTGGCAAATCCTACTGCTGCCTTAGCTGAGTAGAACTGAGCTACCAAAGCTACCAGAACACCGATAACTGCAAAAACAAAGAGGAGCACCATTTGCATCCAGAGGTGACCCTGATCTTTTTGGGGGATAGATTGGTCGACAATCCCAGCTATCACCATGGGAACTAAGAGTTCAAAAACGGCTTCTAGTAGCTTAAACAAGGGCGCTAGAAATGACTCCTTGAGGTAGGGTTTAAAGTAAGAAAGTAATTGTTTCATGTGTCCCTTCTATTTCCAAAATGAAGAAGGTGGAAAAACCACCATCTTTTTACTTATTCAAATATGGAAGCAGGTAGTCATAACCAGCCTCTTCCATTTCATCCTTAGCGATAAAACGTAAGGATGCAGAATTGATACAGTAACGGAGACCACCTAGTTCACGAGGGCCATCTGTAAAGACATGTCCCAAGTGAGCATTCCCTGAACGTGAACGGACTTCGATTCGCTCCATACCATGACTCAAGTCCTGGTAGTAATGAATGAGTTCCTTGGAAATAGGACGGCTAAAGCTTGGCCAACCACAGCCTGAGGCAAACTTATCCTTGGCAAAGAAGAGGGGCTCGCCAGTCGTGATATCGACATAAATTCCTTCCTCAAAAGTTTGGTCATAAGCATTGCTAAAAGGAGCTTCCGTCGCAGCCTCTTGGGTAACTCGGTAGGACTCTTCTGATAAACTTTCTCGTAAAACTGCCTGACTAGGTTTTTCATAGTGGGCTGCGTCTATCAAGGGTTTCTCTGCATCTCTCACATCGATATGGCAATAGCCTCCAGGATTTTTCTTGAGGTAGTCTTGGTGATAGTCCTCAGCCAGGATATAGTGACGAAGTTTCTCCACTTCTACTGCAATTTTACGACCGATGAGTAGTTCTTGTTCACGAACTACTGTATTGATCGTTGGTAAATCCTCTTCATCTAGGTAATAAATCCCTGTGCGGTACTGACGACCACGGTCATTTCCTTGTTGGTTGACAGATAAAGGATCAATGACTCGGAAATAATAGAGCAAAATCTCACGGAGCGAGACTGCCTTTTCATCATAAATAACTTGAACAGTCTCTGCATGATCTGTTTCTTTGATTAATTGATAATTGGTGGTTTCAACTTGACCATTGGCATAACCAACACTGGTTTGCAACACTCCAGAAATACGTGAAAAGTACTCTTCTAAGCCCCAAAAACAACCACCTGCTAAATATGTTTCTGCCATTTCATCCACCTTGACCGTCCAGCGACCGACAAAACTGGGAATCATTTCATACTCTTCGAAAATCTCTTCAAACCACGTCAGCTTCGCCTTACCGTAGATATATGTAACTGACATCGTCAGTCTTATCTACAACCTCAAAGCAGTGCCTTGAGCAACCTGCAGCTCGCTTCCTAGTTTGCTCTTTGATTTTCATTGAGTATCAGTTTCCATGTTTCATTTTCAAAAAAAGGACAGGAAGCCCTCTAATAGAGAGTTTCCCCATCCTATTGCTATATTTATTTTGCTTCGACGCGAACGCCTTGTGTATCTACTTGCAAGTCATGAAGCTTGCCTTTGAACGGCTGCTTCTCAAGCTCAGCCTTAATCTTAGGCATCTTATCAGGCTCAGCTAGAACCATGACAGTAGGCCCAGCACCAGAGAGGTAAGTCGCATAAGCACCATTTCTCTTGGCAACTTTCTTGATCGTTGCAAATTCTCTTACCAGTTCTTGACGGTAACGCTCATGGAAAAGGTCACTCTCAATAGCCTGGCCTGCTTTGACCATATCTCCAGTCAGTAGGGCTGCAATAGCCACATTGGCGATAGAACTTGCAGCAACGGCTTCCTTGTATGATAGTTTCTTTGGCAAGACACCACGACTATCTCGAGTACGCAATTCATAGTTTGGAATATAAGCTAGGAAAGCACACTCAGGAAAAGGCGCCACAACAGCTGAAACCTGACCTTCTACCGAACTAGCAATGACGAGATTCCCATAGATAGCAGGTGCAACATTATCAGGATGCCCTTCAATCTTAGTTGCCAATTGCAACTTATCGTGATCCGTTAATTTTAGGTTCCCTAATTGATTTGCTAATTCAATCCCAGCAACGATGACCGAGCTCGATGAACCTAGCCCACGCGCAAGCGGAATATCACTGACCATCTTCAGACGTCTAGGTTGGAGGTCTGGAACAATTTGTAGAGCAATCTTGAGCAAAAGATTACGTTCATCACGTGGAATCCATTTGCCTAATTGGTGCTCGATCATCCATTCTTCACGTTCCTCACAAACCTGAATTTCTAGATACTTAGTTACAGCTACACCAACCGAGTCAAAACCAGGACCCACATTGGCACTTGTAGCAGGTACAATAATCTTCATCTTAGTCTCCTAAAACCTTGAAGGTGTTGAGAAGTTCAAATTCAGCTACACCCTTCAAAGCTGCTGTAATATTTTCAAGTTGCGCCTTGTTGATTTTATGAGTGATAATGACAACACGAGCCTTGCCTTCTTGCTTACCATCTTGAAGGATTTGCTTGAAGGAAATATCTTCTTCATTAAAGAGTTCAGCCAATTTCAAGACTTGACCTTTTGAATCTGGAGCCAAGATTGAGAAATAATAATTAGCTTTGACATCTTCTGGCTTAGCCAAGACTACTGGACGGTTGTATTCATTAAAGGCTTTTCCAATTGTTCCATCATTCAAACGACGAACGATACGGGCAATATCAGCCACAACACTTGTTGCAGTTGGTTTTTGACCAGCACCTGGTCCATAGTACATAGACTCGCCGATACCGATAGACTCTACAAAGACTGCATTCATAACACCATTAACACTTGCAAGTGGGTGTTCTTTAGGAAGGAAGGTTGGTGTAACCTCAGCAGCGATTCCAGAAGCTGTTTCTTCGATAGAACCAACTAATTTCACAACATAACCAAGTTCTTGAGCTACTGCCACATCTTCTGGAGTGATGTTGCGAATTCCTTGGTGGCCAACATCTTCAAACTTGACATTCATCCCAAAAGCAAACTGACTGAGGATGACCATCTTGTAGGCTGCATCAATACCGTCAACATCATTGGTTGGGTCGCTCTCAGCAAAGCCAAGTCGTTGGGCTTCTGCCAAAGCATCTTCATAAGACCAGCCTTCTGTTACCATTTTGGTCATCATAAAGTTAGATGTTCCGTTCACAACACCAAGAACACGTGTGATTTTGTCTGATGCTAATGAGTTGACCAAGGTACGAAGGATTGGAATTCCTCCTGCAACAGCTGCTTCGTAGTATAGGGCAACATTGTGAGCTTTTGCAACCTCAAGCAATTCTGCACCATGGACTGCCAAAAGATCCTTGTTAGCTGTCACGACGTGTTTCCCTGCTTCTAAAGCACGAGTGATAAATGTTTTAGCAGGTTCGATACGCCCCATCAACTCAACAACGATCGTGATGTCTTTGTCTGACAAGATTTCATCGATATTTGTTACAAAATTAAAATCATTTCCTGCTTCAAGCAAGCGGGCTTTCTCTTGATCGTCTTTGACCAAAACTTTAGCTACTTCAATTTCTGACTGGGCTGCTTGAACAATTTTTTCTCTATTTTCCTTTAGTAAGAATGGCACACCACTGGCTACTGTACCAAATCCAAGTAAAGCAATCTTAACTGACATGTTTGTCTCCTCGAAATTTTCTAATAGTCCTATTATACCAAAATTGTGTGAAAATTCCTACCATTCTGAACTAAAAATAGAAGCACCAAATCGCAAAAAAGGGCTGGGACAAAAGTCCTAGCCTCTCATTTGTCTATGGATTGTCGAGCAAGACGCAGTGGTTGAGTGGGCTCCACTACGCTGATTTCATCAGCTTTTACAGCCCTACTCAACTGTGCGGAGGTGGGACGACGAAATCGAATTCTAACGAATTACCGATTTCTGTCCCACTCTCTCTATTTTTTATCTATTTCACAAAAGCCAATTCTTTATCACTAGACAAGTCTTCTCGATAATTGAAACCCGCAAAGCTGAGCTTTTTAATCTCTTCAACCGAAGTTACCTGACCTTCCATCAAGGCTGTTAAGAAAGCCCCTCTAGCTTTTTTAGAAATGGTTGAGTGGATTTTTAGTTTTCCATCTCTATCTTCCATGAATTTGAAGGTCACCATTTTCTCACGGATTTCTTTAGGAAAGACAGTTTCAAACTCCGAAGACAAGAGTGAAAAGATTAGTTCTTCACCCTTCAACGACTCTTCATAAGCTGACTGCCAGTGACTTTTCAGGCTTTTCCCAGCAATTTTAAGCTTCATCAAAAAGTCTAGTCTGTGAGGTGCAATCGGTGCAAAGGCTGGAATCACACCGTAAAGAGCTGACGTTATCATGAGGTGTTTCTCCAGATAGGTTTGCTCCTCCTTGGTGAAATCGTCCCGTTTGATGTTGCGATACATGAGTCCATCAAAGAGGTGCAAGGCTGGATAGTTTGTCGCAGTTTCATTTTTCAAGGCCTGGATATGGTCATACTCCTCTTGCGCCTTTTCGGCAGATATTTTGTAAAAACTCTCCAGCTCTTGGGCAGAGTATGTCGCCAATTCATCCAGCACTGCCTGACTTTCAGGACACAAGGGTTTAGCCTCTAAACTAGGGATTTCGGTGTTCATTTCTTTTGCAGTTGGGATTAGAATTTTCATAGTGTTAGTGTAGCATATTTTTTTAGGACTACCAAGGATTTGCACTTAAAAGAGAGTGGGACAGAAATCGGTAATTCGTTAGAATTCGATTTCGTCGTCCCACCTCCGCACAGTTGAGTAGGGTTGTAAAAGCTGATGAAATCAGCGTAGTAGAGCCCACTCAACCACTCAATCTAAAGACAATTGAGAGGCTAGGACTTTTGTCCCAGACTCTTCTTTCCTTATTTTGGCAATCCTAACCAGATTGCAAAGAGAACTAGTGCTGTCCCAAGGCAGCTTGTCAAGATAGATGACAGAGTAAACTTTTTCTCCTTTAGGTGAGAAAATCCTATCTTCAAAGCGAAAAGACCAAGCAACATCGAACCAATCATCAGATAAAATCCCATTTGACTGTCCTCCATTTATTATTCTTTCATTTATTATCACAAATTTCAAACAAGAGTTCAAGAAAAACAATGTTGTTTCCTTAAGCTTGAAGGATGGACCCTGATCTAGGATACAAAGCCTATATGATAATCCCTTCCAAATGATCCAATTCATGCTGACAAATCTGAGCAGGAAATCCCGTCAGGGTAATGGTTTGCTCTTGCCAATGGATGTCTCTGTAGCTTACTGTAATTTTTTCATATCGAGTTGTCGGTCTTACACCTGTCAAAGACAAACAACCTTCCTCTGTCTCGTATGCTCCTTCAAAAGATTTGAGAACTGGATTAAACATAACCATGGGAATCATTCCGATATTAAAAATAATGACGCGTTTTTGTACCCCAATCATATTGGCCGCTAGTCCAACACAGGTTTCTCGGTTGGCCTGTAGAGTATCCTGCAAATCCTTTGCTAGGGGTAAATCTTCCTGACTAGCAGGCTGGGATACCTGCGACAAAAACAAGATATCTTTTACTATTTTCTTTTCCAAGATTCTTTCCTCCATGCGATATCAGTCTACTTGATTATAGCACAAAATTATACTCTTCGAAAATCAAATTTAAACCACGTCAGCTTCACCTTGCCGTACTCAAGTACAGTCTGCGGCTCTCTTCCTAGTTTACTCTTTGATTTTCATTGAGTATTATTTCAGTTTATATTTACATAAAAACAAAAAGTCATCCGAAGATGACTTTTCATAATGCTTAAATAGCGTTTTTATCTTTTCCAAGTGCTCGTTGGACTGCTTTAACAATCTCAACAAGGACTACAATCATGAGCGCTCCAACAGCGACCACCATCCATTGAGTCAAGCTCAAGTTTGAAACGTGGAAGAGATTATTAAATCCAGGAACCAAAATTGTCACCACAAAGAGGACGAAGGCAACTGGGATAGACCAGTTAAAGGTCTTGTTGGTAAAGAGTCCCACTTTAAAGATAGATTGGTAAACCGACTTAACGTTAAAGGCATGGAGCAATTGGATCAAACCGAGAGTTGCAAAAGCCATGGTAAGGGCATCCGCATGGATTTCAGTATGACTTTGGTGCTCTGGGAAGAGAAGAGCCCAACCATAAACACCTAGAACTAGCATGGTTTGGAAGATTCCTTGATAAATGATTGCTCCGAAGACACCACCATCAAAGAAGTTAGACTTACGTCCACGAGGTTTGTGAGTCATAACGCCTGGCTCAGCTGGTTCAACCCCAAGAGCGATAGCTGGAAGCGTATCTGTTACCAGGTTAATCCAGAGAAGATGCACTGGTTGAAGCACATCCCAACCAAACAAGGTTGCAAAGAAGATGGTGAAAACTTCAGCCATATTAGCAGACAAGAGGTATTGGATTGATTTTTGGATATTTGAGAAGACCTTACGTCCTTCTTCTACCGCTACGATAATGGTTGCAAAGTTATCATCAGCAAGGACCATATCCGAAGCTCCCTTAGAAACTTCTGTACCTGTAATCCCCATACCTATACCAATATCCGCTGTCTTAAGTGATGGTGCATCGTTGACCCCATCACCCGTCATAGCGACAACCTTGCCTTCATTTTGCCATGCTTTCACGATACGAACCTTGTGCTCAGGCGATACACGCGCGTAAACAGAGTATTGCTTGAAGACTTTTTGGAATTCTTCATCAGTGAGTTCATTTAACTCAGCACCAGTGAAGACATGGTCTTCTGTATCATTTGGATCGATGATACCGAGACGTTTAGCGATAGCTTCCGCTGTATCTTGGTGGTCACCAGTGATCATAATCGGACGGATACCCGCTTCCTTAGCAACACGAACAGCTTCTGCAGCCTCTGGGCGCTCAGGGTCAATCATTCCGACCAAACCAGAGAAGATGAGGTCAGATTCAACAATTTCAGATTCCAAGGTTGGAATTTCATGACTTGTCTTATAAGCCATCATCAAGACACGAAGAGCTTGTTTGGCCAATTCTTTGTTGGTTGCAAGGATAGCATTTTTATCTTCTTCTGTGATTGGGCGAACTTCCCCATTGACTTCGATACGAGTCACGCGCTTGAGCAATTGGTCAGGCGCACCCTTGACAGCGATAAAGTAAGAACCGTCTGCTTCCTTATGAATGGTAGACATGAGTTTACGGTCTGAGTCAAATGGCAATTCAGCTACACGTGGCTCATCCTTCAAGACTTCACGAACATCAAAGTTGTGGTCCAAACCAAACTGTACAAGAGCTGTCTCCGTTGGGTCCCCAATCAGCTTGCCAGATGGGTCCACCTTGGTATCATTGGCAAAGTTCATGATACGAAGGGTATTGTTGCTAGTCGCAATTTCAGCAGCTGAGCTTTGCAATTGACCGTTGGTATAAACTTTTTCAACCGTCATTTGGTTCATGGTCAAAGTACCTGTTTTATCAGATGCAATGATTTCTGTTGAACCAAGCGTTTCAACCGCTGGCAATTTACGGACGATTGAATTACGTTTTGCAAGGGTTGTAGTTCCCAAAGATAGAACGATAGTTACAATGGCAGGAAGCCCTTCTGGAATAGCCGCTACTGCAAGGGCAACCGCCACCATCAAGCCTTCTAATGGATGTTCTCCACGAACAAAGACACCAACCAAGAAGGTAATTACTGCAATCACAATGATTAAGTAAGTCAAGGCCTTAGATAATTGTTCCAAGCTTTGCTTCAACGGTGTCTCTGTCTCGTCAGCATTAGCCAACATATCTGCAATCTTACCAACTTCTGTATACATACCAGTATTGGTTACGACACCAATACCACGACCGTATGTTACGTTTGAGTTTTGGTAACCCATATTAACGCGATCTCCGATACCAGCATCTGCTTCAACAAGTCCTGTCACATCTTTTTCAACTGGCACAGACTCCCCTGTAAGAGCTGCTTCCTCTATTTTAAGCGACGCTGCTTCAAACAAGCGCATATCTGCAGGTACGACATCCCCTGCTTCAAGCAAGACGATATCTCCAGGTACCAATTCTTTTGAGTCAATCTCAATCACATGACCATCACGACGAACACGAGCCATTGGGCTAGACATATTTTTCAGAGCTTCAATGGCTGCTTCTGCTTGCCCTTCTTGGTAAACCCCAAAGGCAGCATTCAAGACTACAACAGCCAAGATTATAATCGCATCTGTTAAACCATCCATCCCTTCTGTAATCACAGAAAGTGCCGCTGCCGCAAGCAAGATGATAATCATCAAATCCTTAAATTGATCAAGGAATTTAGCTAGTAGGCTACGTTTCTCTCCCTCTTCCAACTCATTACGACCATAAGTCGCTAAGCGTTCTTGAGCTTGAGCAGTTGACAAACCTTCGATAGATGAGTCCAAATTCTTTAGGACTTCTTCTGAGGTCTGTGTGTAAAACAAGTCTTTATTTTGTTCTTTTGACAAAACAGTCTCCTCCTTTTTGGCCTCTTTTTACAAAAAAAGAGACCTGTTTTTTAAAAAAACAAGTCTCGCTGTTTAATATAGTGCCGGAAATAATTCGTAATGACGACACTATCGCGGTTAACCGCCAGCTACTCCCTTGAGTAGTTCTATTATATCAGAATTTCAAAAGTTTTCAAGTTTTGAGGTGAGGTTACTCATCACTCTCATCATAGGTGCGGTCACTGATAATATATCTTGGACGTTGTTTCGTTTCTAGATAGATTTTTCCGATATATTCCCCAATTACACCAAGACTAATGAGTTGAACCCCGCCAAGTAAGCTTACAATGGCGTAGGTACTGGCCCATCCAGCTACTACTGTACCAGCAAATTTGCTCCACAAAACCCAGATGATCAACAAAAAACTAAAAAGTGAAGTCATAACTCCCAAGCTAGTAATCAAGCGAATAGGTTTAATAGATAGGCTAGTAATACCATCCATTGCTAGACCAAGCATTTTAGAAAGTGGATAGTGACTTTCTCCAGCAATTCGTTCATGACGTTTATAAGTCACGTAGGAATACTTAAATCCTACAAGAGGCATAATGCCTCGAAGAAATAAGTTTACTTCTTTAAATTTAGCAAGTTCATGAATAAAACGTTTGGAGACTAAACGATAGTCAGCATGATTAAAAACGACATCTGCTCCAAATAAATGCATCACCTTATAGAATCCCTCTGCTGTAATACGTTTAAAAGCCGAATCTGTCTCTCGGTTGTCTCGAACGCCGTAGACAATCTCTGAACCTGACTTATATTCAGCAATCATCTGATTCATACAATCAATATCATCTTGACCATCTGCATCAATGGTAATCACGATATCCGCAAATTCTGCAGCTTCGTACATCCCAGCAAGAACACTACTTTGATGACCACGGTTTCGACTTTGAGAAATACCTACAACATATGGATTTGATGAAGCATATTCTTGGATAAGTTCCCAAGTTTTATCCTTACTGCCATCATTCACATACATGACCTTACTATTTGGATGAACCTCTTGATTTTTTACCAATTCCTCAATTTTCCCAACAAACATCGGATTTGTGTGAGGTAATACTTGCTCTTCGTTATAACATGGAATCACGATATATAAAATCGGATTATTTCTACTCATTTTTGACTCCTAACCTTTTAATCCCAAAGGGAAAGTTTGTCCCTCTAAATACTCTGACAATCAATTCACATCCTACCAAAGTCAATATTGTCACAACAATTGTTGTAACGTAGCCATTCACAAAAATACCGGTGTATCTAGTAGATAATTGTAAAACTAATTTTTCTACCAATACTAAAACAATCGGGGCATGGACACCATAGTAAATCAAGGTTCTTTGACCGATTGATTTCAAGAGAGTCATTTCAGGAATTGACTTAAAGAATATGAGGGTGGACCATATACCTGAAATTGCAGCAATGTAAAACAAGAGATGGTTTCCAATCTGTTGATAGTAAAGATCAACAATCTGTTTCCCACTCCAATGATAGTTCAATCTGCCTATAAATATAGTTAGCAATAAGGCAAGCGGCAAATAATAAATTGCAAAAAACTTTTCTATCTGCGCTAAATATTTTCTCACTCCGACACCTAAGAGTGTAAAGATAATGGCTACAGGGACCAGGTCAATATTCCAGATAAGATAAAAATTCCAAGCATAGATTTTTTGTCCCAAAACGACTAAAAATAAGAGTGATACACTA
This sequence comes from Streptococcus sp. KHUD_014, assembly GCF_051106275.1. Taxonomy (GTDB): domain Bacteria; phylum Bacillota; class Bacilli; order Lactobacillales; family Streptococcaceae; genus Streptococcus. The sequence goes on from NZ_CP193666.1 coordinate 1,593,620, forward strand.
ATCAAAAGCCATTGAATAATGGTCCATTTTTTTCTGAGAATAAAGTAACTAAAAACATGTGCTAAAAACATGACATTCAGAAACCATAACTGAAAATAAACATGCAAGCGGTCTGACAACAATAACTGTTTAGTAAAATGAATAAGATTAAAACTAAACACTTGTTCAGGATACATGACAAAGAGTTGAAAAAGAAAAACAAAAATATTCAGGCAAAAAAAGGGAACGACCAAACTTTTCACCTTGCTAAGAAAATATTCCTTAAATGTTTTGTATTTAGTGACATTTAAAGTAAAACCTGACAAGAAGAAAAATAAGGGGATATGAAAAACATAGAGGAGTATTTTTGCACGAAGAGGCACAAAACTGCTATGCCCTATAATAACAAGTATAATCGCTAGCCCCTTAGCCATATCTAGGTAACCTATGCGCTTTTTCATCCTATCTCCCTTCTCCTGTTCTTAGTCGATAAAGATTCATATCAGAAGTGACCACCTCAACTTCTTCAAAATAAACATCTTTCTGGTAATGTTCTTTCATTATTTTCTTGACTTGATCCATCTTTCCTGAAGAGGGTGACCAAAAGAATAGGATATTCTCCTTATCAATAGCAGAAGAAAGAAGATTACTAGGCTCCTCAACATTATACTTTTTCATTAATTGATAATAATGTGGCGAAAAAGTTTGCCAGTTACCTAAGGTTGTTGTATTTTCAATCAACTGATCAGGCTTCCTTCTAATCGTAGCCAAACTAGGTTGAGAATTGACAAGTGTTCCATAACCGCCAAAAACAAGCAATTTATCAGAATGTTTTTCAACTACATCATGATACTCTGATACCATGGATGATTGAATGATTGGAAACCAATAAAGTTCTTGTCCTACACTATTTACCCAGACCATACTCGCCAGCATTCCTACAAGTTGTAGACTATAAAAAATTCCTCTTTTCTTCAACAGTTTTCGCTTAGTGTAAAATAAAGGAGCATAGTAGATAAAAAATATTAAAAAGCTAATGATAATTGGGATATAGACACGTTCTACTACTCTCTGCCTAACAAATAGTGCACCGATTAGTACAAATGGAACAAGCGGGAGTAACCAGCCATAGACTTTCTTAGGCTTGAAGAACAAAAACCAGCAAACCATAACAAGAAGAAAGGTTGTCAAAATAATGTTTTGGAAATAATCTTTCACCATCTGAAATACATTAAAGGAGTACTTCTCAGAGAAAGAACGTACTGATTGAATTTTTGTTAACAGCTCATTGTTCAAAGCATCTTTTTCTGCAAACAACCAGTAAGTTGAAGTAGATAAATCATTTTCACTGACTCCCAGTTCCTGGAATTCCTTGGCATGTTTCTCATAATCAATCGCAGGGAAATCTCTCAAATTGGTACTTAGAGTATTCCAAGTTAGGTATTCTCGAACATCTGGTCTCATTAAGGTATAAATTTTATTGGAAGCAAATATAAGTAAAATGACAGCAGATAACAAGAATAATTCTTTTTTCTTTTTTCCTTTGATGACTTCAAAAGCTAGGAAGGGGAGTAAAAGCAATAATAAACTGGCAATAATTTGCGGCCTAATCGATAACCCTATTACAGACAAAAGCATTCCCGTTAGGTATTTTCTATCAAATAATAATAGTATAGCTGCTGTCGATAACAAGTAAGCAATTACTGAAAACGAGAAATACTTCATTAAAACCATTTGAAGCAAAATTACTAAGGGAAGTAAGAAATAATATTTCTTTCTAAAAAAGAACTCCAAATAGATGCTAAAACTCAAGCAAAAACTGAGAGCTAAAAAAATAAAATAAATATTCCAATTTGTAAATAATTGTTGAAGAAATACTAAAGCAGATGATAACAAAATTCCAATATAGGGAAGCAACATATTATCACCAGATAATATGGTTTGATTAACCATGATATCATCAACCACTGGATAATCAACCCCCTTAACTACTCTATAGCCATAAAAAATAAGAAATGGTAGCAACAGCAAACCAATTCGAATCACTCTATCAATGATTTGTTTATGATTCATCAAAAACTCTTTCTAAAATAAATATTACCTAACCATTTTATCATATTTCATTTAAAAAATCTGTTGATTTCTGAATACATATCCTAATAGACATTTGAATTTTCCTTGGAAAACCAGTATAATGAAAGAATACTAAAATGCTAGAAGGGGAGTTAGATGAATCAATCGGTTTCAAACTTAAAATTGGCTGAGCGTGGTGCCATTATCAGCATTTTGACCTATCTATTCTTGTCTGCAGCTAAGCTAGCAACTGGCCACCTCCTCCATTCATCCAGTTTGGTGGCCGATGGTTTTAACAACGTTTCAGATATCGTCGGAAACGTGGCCCTTCTCATCGGGATTCGTTTGGCTCGCCAACCGGCAGATAGAGATCATCGCTTCGGCCACTGGAAAATAGAGGATTTGGCAAGTCTCATCACTTCCATCATCATGTTTTACGTTGGTTTTGATGTTCTACGGGATACCATTCAAAAGATACTCAGTCGAGAGCAAACGGTCATTGACCCACTTGGGGCGACTCTGGGAATCATCTCTGCTATCATCATGTTTGCAGTTTATCTCTACAATACCCATCTGAGCAAGCAAGCTAAGTCCAAAGCTCTCAAGACAGCAGCCAAGGATAATTTGTCAGATGCTGTGACTTCTCTTGGAACTTCTATTGCTATCCTAGCTAGTAGCTTTAACTATCCAATCGTGGATAAGTTGGTTGCGATTATCATTACCTTCTTTATTCTTAAAACTGCTTATGATATCTTTATCGAGTCATCCTTCAGCCTTTCTGATGGTTTTGATGAACACTTGCTCGAAGATTACCAAAAAGCTATCATGGAAATTCCTAAGATTAGCAAGGTCAAATCTCAACGCGGTCGTACTTACGGAAGCAACATTTATCTGGACATTACTCTGGAAATGAACCCAGATCTCTCTGTTTATGAGAGTCATGAAATTGCGGACCAGGTTGAATCAATGTTATCAGATCGATTTGGTGTCTTTGATACAGACATTCATATCGAACCAGCACCAATCCCTGAGGATGAAATCCTAGATAATGTCTATAAAAAATTGCTCATGAGAGAGCAACTAATCGACCAAGGAAATCAACTGGAAGAGTTACTTGCAGAAGATTTCATCTATATCCGCCAGGACGGACAAGAACTGGACAAGGATGCCTATAAGACTGAAAAAGAACTGACCTCTGCTATCAAGGAGCTTCATTTAACCTCTATCAGTCAAAAGACTAAACTCATCCGCTACCAAGTCGGTGATACCATTCATACCAGCATCTGGCGCCGTCACGAAACTTGGCAAAATATTTTCCATCAGGAAACAAAAATAGAAAAAGACTAAAGCAAAACTCCCAACTGAGAAAGTTGGGAGTTTTTTATATTCTTATTTTGCAACGCTCTTAGCAAGAACGAAGTTTCCTAGTGTAGCTGAACCATTGCCAGCAACAGCTGGAGTCACGATATAGTCACGTACATCTGGAACTGGTAGGTAGCCATTGAGTAGGGCTGTGAATTTCTCACGTACATGGTCAAGCATATGTTGTTGAGCCATAACCCCACCACCAAAGACGATGACATCTGGACGGAAAGTTACAGTCGCATTCACTGCGGCTTGAGCAATGTAGTAGGCTTGAACATCCCAGACAGAGTTGTTGAGTTCAATGTTTTCCCCACGAACACCTGTACGAGCTTCCAAACTTGGACCAGCTGCATAACCTTCCAAACATCCATTATGGAAAGGACAAACACCTTTAAATTCTTTTTCAATATCCATTGGGTGTCTAGCCACATAATAATGACCCATCTCAGGGTGACCAACACCGCCAATAAACTCACCACGTTGGATAACACCTGCACCGATACCTGTACCGATTGTGTAGTAAACCAAGTTTTCGATACGGCCACCAGCATTGTTACGGGCAACCACTTCACCGTATGCAGAACTATTTACGTCTGTTGTGAAATACATCGGAACGTTTAGAGCGCGACGGAGAGCACCAAGCAAGTCTACATTTGCCCAGTTAGGTTTTGGAGTTGTTGTGATAAACCCGTAAGTTTTTGAGTTTTTATCGATATCTATTGGACCAAATGAACCAATGGCAAGTCCTGCAAGATTATCAAATTTTGAGAAGAACTCGATGGTTTTATCGATAGTTTCGATAGGTGTTGTTGTTGGAAATTGTACTTTTTCTACAATGTTATAGTTTTCATCTCCGACAGCACAGACAAATTTTGTACCGCCTGCTTCCAAACTTCCGTATAGTTTTGTCATGATTAACCTCTTGTATTTATTTTCTTTATTATAGCATATTTCCAGACTGAAAATTGCTCAATATTTTAGATTTTCCTCTGTAAATTTTACCATTCAATCAAAAACGAACAAACATGACATTTGTTCGTTTTTATGAATCTATTAAGCTTTAACTTCAATGACTGCGTCACCCTTAGCAACAGATCCAGAAGCAACTGGATTTACTGAAGCAAAGTCTGCAGTGTTTGTCACGATAACCATAGTTGTGTTGTCAAGACCTGCAGCAGCAATCTTAGCTGAATCAAATGTTCCAAGAACATCTCCAGCTTTAACCTTGTCACCTTGGGAAACTTTTTTGTCAAATCCTTCACCGTTCATTGAAACAGTGTCGATACCAACGTGAATCAAGATTTCAGCTCCGTTTGCTGTTTTCAAACCATAAGCATGCCCTGTTGGGAAGACGATTGTCACTTCAGCATCAGCTGGTGCATAAACAACATCTTGGCTAGGTTTCACGGCGATACCTTGTCCCATAGCTCCGCTTGAGAATACTGGGTCATTAACATCTGAAAGAGCAACTACGTCACCAACGATTGGTGTTTGAATTGTTTCGTCTGTTAGCGCAGATGCAGTTTCTACTACTTCTTCGCTAACTTCAGGCTTTTTTACAGATGATTCTCCATCAGTTTCATCTTCATAACCAAACATGTATGTAAGAGCGAAACCAAGAGCGAATGATACAGCTACCATAAGAAGGTATTGTGGGAGTTGTCCGTTACCAATGTAAAGCATTGTACCTGGGATGATTGTGATACCATTACCAGTACCAGCAAGACCAAGGATAGATGCCAATCCACCACCGATTGCACCAGCGATCAATGAAAGGAAGAATGGTTTACGGAAACGCAAGTTAACCCCGAAGATAGCAGGCTCAGTAATACCTAGGAAGGCAGAAAGAGCAGCTGGGAAAGCAAGTGTTTTAAGTTTAGGATTTTTAGTTTTCACACCAACGGCTACTGTCGCAGCACCTTGAGCAGTCATGGCAGCTGTGATGATAGCGTTGAATGGGTTAGCATGGTCAGCAGCAAGCAATTGAACTTCAAGCAAGTTGAAGATGTGGTGAACACCTGATACGACGATAACTTGGTGAACTCCACCAATCAAGAAACCACCTAGACCGAATGGCAAGTTAAGGATAGCTTTTGTTCCAAGAAGGATATAGTTTTCAACAACGTGGAAGACTGGTCCGATCACAAACAAACCAAGAATTGACATTACGAGGAGTGTTACGAATGGTGTTACCAAGAGGTCAAGAACATCTGGAACAACTTTACGAACAGCTTTTTCAAACTTAGCTCCGACAACCCCGATGATGAAGGCTGGAAGAACTGAACCTTGCAAACCAACAACTGGGATAAATCCGAAGAAGTTCATAGCAGTTACTTCACCGCCAGAAGCAACAGCCCAGGCATTTGGAAGTGAACCTGAAACGAGCATCATACCAAGAACGATACCAACAGCTGGGTTACCACCAAATACACGGAAGGTTGACCAAACAACCAAACCTGGCAAGATAATGAATGCTGTGTCAGTCAAGATTTGAGTGTAAGTTGTAACATCTTCTGGAAGTGTCATTCCAAGAGCATTCAAGAGTCCACGAACACCCATGAAGAGACCAGTTGCTACGATAACTGGAATGATTGGTACGAAAACATCACCGAAAGTACGGATGGCACGTTGGAACCAATTTCCTTGTTTAGCAGCTTCTGCCTTCATCTCATCCTTAGATGTCGTTGGCAAACCAAGAGCTACGACTTCATCGTACATCTTGTTAACTGTACCTGTACCAAAGATGATTTGGTATTGACCTGAGTTAAAGAAAGCACCTTGAACTTTTTCCAAGTTCTCGATAGCATCTTTGTTAATTTTCGCTTCATCTTTAACCATAACACGAAGGCGAGTAGCACAGTGAGCTACACTGTTAACATTCTCACGTCCGCCCAAGGCTTCGATGACTTTTTTTGCAATTTCTGTATTGGTCATTTGCAAAAATCTCCTTATAAAAAAATTTGTTTTTGTTTGAAAGCGATTTTACTCGCCCCACGAATATTATTCTATCACGTTTAAAAAATATGTCAAGCGTTTTGCAGAAAAAATTTTGCTATTTTTTATTTTTTGATTGTTTTTGCTGTTTTTTCATCAACACAGCCATAACACCCTCTAAAATCAAGGTTTTTACTTTAAAGTTTTTCAAAAACTTTCATATTTTCATCATTTTCCATAAAATTACGTTCCTGGATTCTGTCAATCGTTTGACATTTTTTTCTTTAATTTAGTGTAAAAGACTTGCTTTTTTATAAGGAAACGTTTACTATTAAGATAGTAGAATTTATGGAGGAAATAGAAATGGAATGGACTACTGAACGTCGTTACAGACGTTATGAAGATTGGACACAAGAAGAAAGAAAAGAAATCCAAGAAAATATGGCTCAGTCTCCATGGCATACAAGCTATCACATCGAACCCAAGCAAGGTCTTTTAAATGATCCAAATGGTTTTTCATATTTCGATGGCAAGTGGGTTGTCTTTTACCAAAACTTCCCTTTCGGAGCAGCTCATGGGTTAAAGTCTTGGGTACAACTTGAAAGTGATGATTTAGTTCATTTTTCAGAAACTGGAGTTAAGGTTCTACCTGATACTCCACTTGATAGCCACGGTGCTTACTCTGGTTCTGCTATGCAGTTTGGTGATCAATTGTTCCTCTTTTATACTGGAAATGTCCGTGATGACAATTGGGTACGCCACCCTTATCAGATCGGTGCCTTGATGAATAAGGATGGAAATATTAAAAAGATTGATAAAATCTTGATTGATCAGCCTGCTGATGCTACTGACCATTTCCGCGATCCACAGATTTTTAACTTTAAAGGGCAATACTACGCTATCGTTGGTGGTCAAGATTTGGACAAAAAAGGATTTGTCCGTCTCTATAAGGCTATCGAAAATGATTATACAAACTGGCAAGAAGTCGGAGACCTTGACTTCAACAATGACCGTACTGCCTATATGATGGAGTGCCCAAATCTAGTCTTTGTCGGAGAACAACCTGTCCTTCTTTACTGTCCACAAGGTTTGGATAAAAAGGTTCTTGAATACGACAATATCTATCCAAACATGTATAAAATCGGCACTTCCTTTGATCCAGAAAATGCTCGTATGGTAGATGTGTCTGAACTACACAACCTCGATTATGGTTTTGAAGCCTATGCAACTCAAGCCTTCAATGCCCCTGATGGACGTGCCCTTGCTGTTAGTTGGCTTGGTTTACCAGATGTGTCTTATCCATCTGATCGTTTTGATCACCAAGGAACTTTCTCATTGGTAAAAGAACTGACCATTAAAGACGGCAAACTCTATCAGTACCCTGTAGCAGCTATCCAGGACCTCCAAGCTTCAAAAGAGGAATTTTCAAATCGTTCTGAAACCAAAAACACCTACGAACTTGAGCTTAACTTAGAAGCCGATAGTCAAAGTGAAATCATCCTTCTTGCTGATAAAGACGGCAAGGGGCTATCTATCAATTTTGACCTTGTCAATGGCCAAGTAACCGTTGATCGTAGTCAAGCAGGTGAGCAATATGCTCAAGAATTTGGAACTACTCGCTCTTGCTCAGTTACTAATCAAACAACTACTGTCAATATCTTCATCGACAAGTCAGTCTTTGAAATCTTTATCAATAAAGGAGAAAAGGTATTTTCTGGTCGTGTCTTCCCTCACGAAGATCAAAATGGAATCCTCATTAAATCTGGAAACCCAACTGGAACGTACTACGAATTAGAATATGGTCGCAAAACTAACTGATGTCGCAAAATTAGCTGGCGTCAGCCCTACTACTGTTTCACGTGTCATCAACAAAAAGGGTTATCTGTCTGAAAAAACCATTCAAAAGGTTAAGGATGCCATGCGTGAATTGGGATACAAGCCCAATAATCTGGCTCGTAGCCTCCAAGGAAAGTCTGCCAAATTAATCGGTTTGATTTTCCCAAAAATCAGCCATGTTTTCTATGCAGAGTTAATTGATAAATTAGAGCACGAACTCTTCAAAAAAGGCTACAAGACCATCATCTGTAATAGTGAACACGATTCGGAAAAAGAACGCGAATACATCGAAATGTTAGAAGCCAACCAGGTGGACGGTATCATTTCGGGAAGTCACAACCTTGGGATTGAGGATTACAATCGCGTAACCGCTCCGATCATTTCATTTGACCGCAACCTATCACCAGACATACCTGTCGTTTCTTCTGACAACTATGCTGGTGGTGTCCTAGCTGCTCAGACCTTGGCTAAAACTGGAGCCAAATCTATTATCATGATTACAGGAAATGACAATTCCAATTCACCAACTGGACTTCGTCATGCTGGTTTTGCTTCAATCTTGCCAAAGGCTCCTATTATCAATGTTTCCAGTGACTTTTCACCCCTTCGTAAGGAAATGGAAATTAAAAATATCTTGACCAAACAAAAACCAGATGCTATTTTCGCTTCTGATGATTTGACTGCTATTTTGGTTATTAAGATTGCCCAGGAGCTTGGTCTCTCTGTTCCTGAACAACTCAAGGTAATCGGATATGACGGGACTTATTTCATTGAGAATTTCTACCCTCACCTCACTACCATTAAACAACCCTTGGAAGAGATTGCTCGCCTAACAGTTGATTTGCTCTTACAAAAAATTGAAGGCAAAGAGGTCGCGACAACTGGTTACTTCTTACCCGTCACCCTATTACCTGGAAAGAGTATTTAATACTCTTCGAAAATCACTTCAAACCACGTCAGCGTCCATCTGCAACCTCAAAACAGTGTTTTGAGTAAGCTGCGACTAGCTTCCTAGTTTGTTCTTTGATTTTCATTGAGTATAAGCACAAGAAAACTCAGACGAATTCGTCTGAGTTTTTTATGATCTTAAGTTTTCTAGATAACGCTGGGCTGTCTCTAAGTTAAAGGTTTTCTCTGCGATGAGGCGCTCAACTAGGGGAGCAACTTCAGACTCACTAGCACCAGCTAGGAGGGCTAGGGATTTGGCAGAAGGATTTTAGTCTCGTTTTTCCAATCAAAAAATTTTGAACATTTAGTTCTGAAACACTCTAAGACAACAGATACAAGACAAATTTTCTTATACTCTTCTACAAGTTTTTTACCCAACTGATGTTATTGTTACCAAATGTCTCCATGATGACTTCATTCGATTCACTTGTCTTCTCCTTTGTTATGTAAGATATCTTCATTTACACAGAATATGCTTTTTTCCTATAATAAGACACTCCTATCTCTAATTTATCAGTTTTCAATAGGGATATTTTTCTTATATCTCATTTTATGTAGTCAATCTCCCACGTATGCGCGAAAAACGTTTTAAAAGCTGGGTCTGTGTGAAGTTCGCCAGGATCACACCCGCGTGTGCGGGAAAAACATCTTTCTTGAATTGCTCACGGCTAATGCCCCAGGATCACCCCCGCGTGTGCGGGAGAAACGGTTAAAAAGAGGAAAATGACTAAATTTATCAAGGATCACCCCCGCGTGTGCGGGAAAAACGCTGACAAAATCGGTTTGTCAAACACAGAGCTGGGATCACACCCGCGTGTGCGGGAAAAACTATATCAAGTGCTATGGCGTGCTTGTCAACTGGGGATCACCCCCGCGTGTGCGGGAAAAACCTAGACCGCAGGCTCGGGCTTGCGGTTTTTTGGGGATCACACCCGCGTGTGCGGGAAAAACGCTGACAAAATCGGTTTGTCAAACACAGAGCTGGAATCACCCCCGCGTGTGCGGGAAAAACTCGGCATGGTTGTAACAAAACATTTGACCTGTAGGATCACACCCGCGTGTGCGGGAAAAACCTTTTTTTGTGCCTAAAACCGTAAAAAATCCCAGGATCACACCCGCGTGTGCGGGAAAAACGAATTTTACGACGAACTTGACGACAGTGATCCAGGATCACACCCGCGTGTGCGGGAAAAACTCATAAGACAAGACTACGCTCTCTGTGGCCACGGGATCACACCCGCGTGTGCGGGAAAAACTTTTTTGTTTCTAAATCTTCATAAATAAACATAGGATCACCCCCGCGTGTGCGGGAAAAACTTTGGGTATTTTGTTTTATTATATTTCATTGTAGGATCACCCCCGCGTGTGCGGGAAAAACGTTTCTGTATGTGCCAAAACATCGTCAACCATAGGATCACCCCCGCGTGTGCGGGAAAAACATAGGCTTACCAGCTTCTGAAAATAGGGCGAGTGGGATCACCCCCGCGTGTGCGGGAAAAACTGGTACTCCCTCAACTGACGGATTTTCTATTTAGGATCACCCCCGCGTGTGCGGGAAAAACTCGAACGGTTGTCCTACAAGAGGTCCGTATTTAGGATCACCCCCGCGTGTGCGGGAAAAACATATTATGTTAGAAGTTGCCAAAGGTGACTATAGGATCACACCCGCGTGTGCGGGAAAAACGCATACTTAATTCCTAGAAAATCACAGGTAGTGGGATCACCCCCGCGTGTGCGGGAAAAACGTTTTTCAGGACAAGGTAAGTCGTTTATAGGCGGGATCACCCCCGCGTGTGCGGGAAAAACAAATGCTATGAATTTTGTGAAGCGGTTGGAGCGGGATCACCCCCGCGTGTGCGGGAAAAACTTCATCGTATGGTATATCTCCATTTGTTAAGTAGGATCACCCCCGCGTGTGCGGGAAAAACCTCAATGGAGCCTCTTATAGAAGATAACGATCTAGGATCACCCCCGCGTGTGCGGGAAAAACTAGTCGCATGGATTTGCAACTCCTCGAAAGCCAGGATCACCCCCGCGTGTGCGGGAAAAACGCTGACCACGGTGACAGCGCAATTGTCACTCTAGGATCACCCCCGCGTGTGCGGGAAAAACTCAATGTTACATATAGAGCCGCAATAAGAGCTGGGATCACCCCCGCGTGTGCGGGAAAAACACTAAAAGATCCTATTGAAACCGCTAATCTCGATTGATTCTATCCAAAAATTTATTCACTTTTGTTGATAACTGATAGATTAACTTAGCGTCCTGTAAAGCTCTATGAGGAACTACCTCCTCAATTCCATATTCCTTAAGAGCTGTCTGTAATTGATAGTTAGCCAGAAATAGTTTTTCACTCTTGACAAATTTCTTTAAATCATGAGTTTTATTTGATAATAAAGGCAAACCCAACTTGCTAAGCTCATTGTTAATAAACTTAACATCAAAATTGATACCATAGCCAACTAAAGCTGATTCACCTATAAAAAGCAAAAAATCGGAAAGTACTTCTTTTAAATTTCGACCATTTAGTTCTAATAGAGCCTGAGAAATTCCCGTTAATTTAGAAATCTTCGTAGGCAAGATTCCGTCATATTTGATAAGAGCATTAAACTCTTCTGTAGTGGATGGAGTAACCTTAAGTGCCCCAATTTCTATAATGGTATGTTCATTCTCATCTAAACCATCCGTCTCAATATCAATCACAATATAGGAACTTTGTGGTTTTGAAGAAACTTCTGAATGACTGCCAAAACGCTTGATGCGTCTATACTTAGCAGCATCACTATATCCAAAACTGGATATTTCCCCATTGCTGTCTGTTTGGCTAGGTAATAGAATTAATGGGATTCCATCATAGTCTAGGACACCCCGCTGAGCATTTACGGTATCAAATTGATAGCCAATTTCATTTCTAAAGTCGTAACTAATTGTAGCCTCACCTTTTCCAACGTTCGCCTTAATACGATCCCATAACTTTTCACGAACCCTAGTATTGATATTTCCAACGTAAACCCCTGTGGCAATTTCTTGCATCCACTTGGTTAAATCTCCTTTTAAAGACGGCGGAACATTTCTTAAAGTTAAAACAGTCAGTGGCATATTATTAATTCTCCGTATAACTAACTCCATGTTTAACAAGTTTATCCTTATCATCCCACAAAGAAAGCGTATCAATCACTAACTCCTCTTCATCATCTATTTCAAATAAATATTGAATGTCAGTAACTATCCGAGCCATTAACTTGCCATCTACGAAGGAATCTCTTGTTTTCAATCGAGCAACCTTACCAATATCATCATCCTCAGTATAGTTAGCTGCAATTTCAAAAGCTAAGGGAATAGTCAATTCAGCTTTATATAAGTCTGCAATATCATAAATAAAGGATAAATCATGGCCGGTATGTACAAAACCAAGACCTGGAGAAACACCTAGCGCTACCACTATACTGTACACCAAACCGTAAAGTGCTACATTAGCTGCGGATAGTGCCTGATTCACTACCGTCCCTCCTTCAAAATCATCAGGTCGGTAGTCCCTTTTATCCCAAGGAACCTTGAATTTTTCAGATTGCATCCTATATGCTTTTCTCACCCTAGCTCCTTCACGACCCCGTAGTTGCTGTATTGTTAATGTGGTGACATCTTCACCAGGAAATCGCATTTGATACATTTTACGGGCAACAGCTAAACGCGACCGAGAATTTGAAACCAGCTTAGCCTGTTTCTCTAAGAATTTTGTCGAATGTGCTAAGGATCTTCCATGAGCATACTGACGAACGCCTCGCTCACCAACCCAAACCATACTGGTTCCAGCATCTCCTATCAACTCTACAGCACGATGGCTAATATCAGTACCCGGTCCTAACAATAATACACCAATCATAGCAACAGGTATTCTAGCTGTTCCGTTGCTATCAAGCACTGTAATAGCGCTATCCACACGATTTATCTTTGCGTGTTCTACGTAAATAAAGCTGACACGATCGCTTATTTTAGGAAGTTCTCGCAGAGATGTTTTCTTCGTTCCACTTTTTTTTACCATGGTTCGTTTCCCAATGGAATAACGGTCATTAAACCAAAACCGTATGCTTTTTTCTTTCCCATTCCTTCTGTCAAAAGCTTCTTAAAAAGATCTGCATCACTAACTGTTAAGATTCCTTCATAAACAACCTTTACCAATCTTATAGGTTTAACAGATTTTTTAAACACCTCATAACCACGTTCAACGATTGAAAAATCTTCTTTTATCAGTGAAAATCCATTTTTGTCAGAGCGGTCTATTAGATAATTCATCTGATATTCTCTCGTAACATGAGGTTTTACAATACCTCTTTTAAGATTATCTTGTGATACTAAGGAAATAACTGGATTAAGAACCACTCGAAATTTCATTCGGCTACCAGTATAGATATTATCTAAAAATTGTTGATAATCCTTAGTTTGAGCACTACCAGAAATCCCATATTTTTCTAATCGTTGTAAATCAGGTTTATTCTCACTAACAATAATCAGGTAATCTTTATCTTGGATACGATCTATACGCCATAATTTCCTTGTTCGAATAGATTGTTCCATTTCTTCTGGAAAACTCTCTTCTACCCAAGCATGATAAGCTCCTATATGTGTTAAGCACCTAATTTTTCTGCGATTGGTGCGATCAATTTCTACTCTTGAGATATACATACCATCAATCTCCTATATTCTTAAAAACATCATGTGACGTATTTCTATCTCGAAACGAATTCCGAACTTGAACCAGTTCTCTAGTTTCATACCTATAACCAAACCTTCTCCCCTTTTGTGAAAAAGACTTGACAACATCTTGTCTCAGTTGATAAATACCTCTATCGGTTAAATGTCTATCAGAATAGATTTCTAAAGTTACGACATCCATAAGCTTTCTCTTCATAAACCATGGTGAAGCTTGCCACTCAAGAGTTCTCAAACTTTCAACTGCTCCAATCTCAGTCTCACCTAAGATAAAATCTGCAGTTAACGGCAGAGCCCTTCTTCCCATAAATGGTTGGAAATAGGGATTTCTCAAAGCTTGTAAAATCATTTCCAAAAACTGCTCATTATTATGAGAAAGAGCCACTACAAAAACAGCATCTTCTAAATAATAACGATTTGTGACATAATTTCGTTCAAACTTTCCTTTTTCTGTAAACTTTTGTGCGATATGAAAATCTCTGAGTAAATTTCCTTGTTGATCCACTCGAACTGCAAAATCTAGCTCGTTTAAACGAGTAATTTTTTCATCATCGTCTCGACGATATCCAAGACTTGAAGCAATCAACCCAATAACAGAACTCTTAGAAGGATAAAAATCCGTATGTCTTGTTTCGAAATGTGAACTTGTCCCCCAAGATTGGAAAGGGCCAGCAAATTTCAACAAAATAGTCTTCATGCCATTCACCTATTTTTTGAGGTATTGTCCTAATGTTTCCGAAAAATCTTTTAATAATTCTGAAACTGAATATTTTTCCTCACCTATTTGTTTTAAACTCTCATTCTCATCCAAAGTCACATAGAAAGTCAAAAGTGGTTTATTCACGAATTTTTCAACTCTTGTATACTCTTTAGACAGTTTTTCAATAGATTTTGCCACATAACCATTTGTTGATTTAACAGGTTCTTCAAAAGCACTGACAAGATTAACAGGACGATCATCACGCAAAGAAACGATTAGAGCCTGTGGTAAAGTTTGATTGGCAAAGGTATTCACTTTCCCTGTCGGGAGTGAATTTGCAAATGCTTCGATGAATAAATTCAAACTATTCTTTAAGGATTTCTCATCCTCTAGTTGTTTTGATAATTCATGAATCGCAACATTGGCATAACGATAGAGCGTAGAAGAGTTAAATTCGATGGTTCCCAGCATACCTGCACCTGCATTATCCTCTGGAGCTAAATCATCAATAGCAGTAAAGAAATCAAATTCAGTTTGTACAGCATGTGTTGAAATAGCATGGGCAACTTGAGAGGAAGCATCCTCGTTTAGAACTGGATCTTCAGCTACCATTCGACCGAACATAGCAACATCAATGGCTGGATTTGAGCTAGCTAGTTCTTGAAGTTCTTTTTTATCAGTCAGATTTTCATAGGCCGCTTGTGCTAATTTCTCAGCTTGTCTATCCCCCATAAAGTAAAGTGCCTTGACTTTACCTTTTTTCTTAATTCCAGTAGCTATCAAGACTGTATCTGCTTTGGTTAGTGCATCTTCAAAACTGATAGAATTATCTAGTTCTACAATTTTACCTGCAACATATCTTACAATGTCTTTTGTTCGGACACCGACATTAGACTGTTCTCCATAAGTGTTAAAATAGTCTCTTATAGCTCTCTTCCAAGCTTGAGAACTCACGCGCGATCTTTTTACACCTCCGTACTGAGCAGTCTTTGGGCTACCTGTATCATCTCTATTCATATTTGAAGGTGGCAAGGTTTGTATAGCATGAATATCTAAAAATAAGCGTTGGTTAGTTGTCATTGTGTTTTTCTCCTTTGATTTGTTTATAATATGATCTTGCCCAATTTAGGCGAAGATCTTCTTGTACATTTTTTAAAAACCAATACAAGTCCTCAGCTAACTTAGCATAATCAACCTTTGTAGCAGGAGACTTTGTTTTGAGTAACATCATCATGTGGCGTAAATGGTAGGTAAACTCTTCAAAAGTTGATGATGTAATCATAACATTGAACCTTCTGTCAATGGCTGTCGTGTCATCTCCTTTTCGAAGTTGACTAAGAGCAGAACCGATATTTTGATAAGTATCGGGCTCATCTAACATCACGCCCGTTGAAGTTCCTTGTTGATGTAAGGCGTAAAATTGGATAGCTGTATAAATTGCTAACTCCTCATAGCTAGGCTGCTGGTATGGATTGACAAACTCCTCTGGTAAATGCTCAAATAAAATCGGCCAGATATCTGTTGCATCGCTCAAGGGTTTACCCAACGTTTTTCTAATTTTTGCCAGAGCAGCTTTACTCGATGGTGACTCCAACTCATAACTCAATTGTCTAATAATTCTTTTTGTGACAGAACCAACTGTCTGTTTGGATTGTTCCAACACACACACCTCCTATTTTAATTGTTGATGAAGCAAATAATCAAATGAATTATAAGCAGTTGCAATATTTTTTATTCGACCATCTTTTTCAATACCGAGGTAGTCCCTCGTTCCTCCTTGACCTAAGATGCTCTTTGCTTCAGCTTTAACCATTTTTTTCAGCAAATCTCTCCATTCTTTGATTTTAGGATCCTTTTCATCATCTGGTAGAATACTGGATAACCATTCTCGAAAAGGGTGATCGATTTTGAAATAGAGCATTTCAACCATCTGATTAGTATAATTGTTGTTTGAGATATTCCTGATTTCTTTTAGATCTTCTATATAGCGTTTATATATTTTAGAAATGACAGTTTTTGTTTCTTCCACTACCTCATTAATACGTGGTACCCAACCACTCTCATTAAAATCCGCCAAAACTAAATCATTGATAAGTATAGAGTCAATAACTTCATCAGTCGGAAGCCATGAAGTAGCATTTCCATCGTCCTGCATACTAATGGAAATAATATTAAATAATCTATTTCCTATTATGTCACCTATATCTCCTAGCCAATCAATAATTCCCGGTTTTCTAAAGCACCCTGTTCTATTTTCTACTGCTAGCAAACCAAAAGACCGCCACAACGATTTATTCAAGAGATGTTTCCTAGGAGTATAGCTATCTTTATTTTCTCCTGTAGTATTATATTTCCATGTTGTCATTGGCTCTAAAAAATTGTCCTGATGATTGATATCGGGTAATTTTACAATCTCAAAAGAGAAAGGCTTATTTAAATCATATTCTGGATTAATATAAATCCCTCTGCTCCAAATCGTATACAGATTAGCTAAATCTGTACATTCACTACCAGACAAATAGCGATTAATATTATCAGAACTAGCAAATTCCCAACAGGGACATTGAATACTTTCTAAATTACCATAGTCATAGAATGGCAAGATACAATTTAGTAACAGCGTTTCAAATAAAGAAGTTCCCTGTATAAAAACTGCACCGATATCAAACAACCAGCCTTTTGACACTTTATATTTTTCTTTTCCAAAAATAACTTTATCGGATAATCCTGAGTACCCTTGAAAAGTTAAAAGCCATCGTGTAAGTTCGGAAGCAGTCAATTGTTCTTTATTTTTACTATTCTTGGGGGAAAATAAGGCTAACTTATTATCACTCTCTGAAATCGTTCTATTGATATTTTTCCCAGAGATACTGCTTGCTTTTGCTTTACTAATTTTATCTGCTGCAATATCCTCTTTTCTAACTTGAAAAAATGGATATTCCTCATCAAATAAGTAAAAGCGATCCCGCCATTTTTCTAGGTAATGATTAACAATGTCTGGGAACTTACCACTTTCCCAAAGATCTATCCATGTATCATATAAATCATCCTGATAGTCAGCAATATCAGATTCTTCCACAGGCTCAATTTGTTTAAACCGCTCATCTACTGCCAGATACTCATAGACATTACCATCTGCATCAAAGCGTGAAAAGACAGTATGTAACACAGCCAGCAAAACTCGCAACACAGCAAAATCTTGCGTTTTTGTATCTCCTGCTAAATCTTTGTACTGATGAGCATTTATAAACAATTCCTGCAAGGAAACTTCTTTTGTTGTTCCTTTTTCATCATAAACCACAGAAATCCAGGGTTCATCTAGCAAATTAAATCGACTCATTCTTATTCAACCTCTCCGTTGTAATTCCATATTTTTTATCATATAAGAGTTTAAACCCATTGAGAATAAATTCATTGTTTTCATCAAAAATAATCCCGAGAGCTCCTTTTAACCACGATGAATTTCGCCATTGACTTAAATAGCTGTTGTTATACCTTTCAAGCTCTTCAATAGTTTGATCGATATTATAGCCCTTGGATAAACTCATCGGAAGTCGTAAAATATTTTGTGCTACTTTTTTAGCGACCGAAGGATTATCAATATTCTGAGATATATCTTGATTTTCAATAAATAAGCTATAGCCATCAGACATTTTCTTTAAAGCAATCACTTCAATTGTATCTTCAACATCACGAACCTGAGCATTAGATTTTTCTTCACTATCGTTTGGATGCAGGTTCTTCAACCAACCAATCAGACTATTGTTTCTATGTCTCGATATTTTTAAGACAGGATCATCGATACGGTATGTTCTTGCCTTTGTTTCCTTATTTTTAATCGTGACATCATGCTCCGTCTTAGCATCTAAATATTTTTGCTGAAATTCCTGACTTGAAAACTCAATTGTAAAATCTGGACAATAAACTTTCTGGACTAATGGTGAAATATCATCTGGTAATCTCATGATATCTGGTAAAAAGTGCTGAGTTCTGGCTAACAGATAATCACCATAAACAAAACTACTTCCTTCTTCAAAATCCAACTCTTGGGAAGTTCCTAAAACGTAAAACCTAGCTATTTCATGCTTTTGAGGCCGTTCTATTTGGTGTCGATGAAGTCGTCCAATACGTTGTATTAGCAAGTCCATAGGTGCCAGATCACTTATCATCACATCGAAATCAATATCCAAGGATTGCTCAATCACCTGAGTTCCAATGATAACTTTCTTATGTGGACGTTCTACATTTTTTCCGATTTGTTGTAATAATTCTTTCTCTTTTTGGATTCTTTCGGTCGCAATAAAACTGGAATGAAGTAATTCCACCATATCATCTCCAAAAATTTCCGAAAAGTTTCTTGCCAACTCTTGGGATCTTCTCACTGTATTGACAATGATTCCAACTACTCCACCGCCCTCAAGGCCATCTTTAACCGTTCTCAATAACTGCTCTTCTTGTAAACGAATGATGTGAATGTCTTTTATGTTTTGCTTATTGAATGTTGTAACTTGATGAATCTCTGAGCCATCATTATAAGTGATTAAAGGATAAGCGTCTGTCTTTAATTGGTCCGTATTTTCAATATCTCGCCATTTGATCCCCATCCCAGACATATAGCTTTTAAGGATATTTTCTCTTTGTTGAGAAGGTAATGTCGCTGACAAAATGACTACTGGAACACCATAGGCTCCCATCCATTTTATCGCCCCCATCAAATATTGACTCATATAAGCATCATATGCGTGAACTTCATCAATTATAACAACCTTTTTACTAAAACCTAGATGACGTAAAGCTAAATGTTTTTGTTTCAATGCTAACATTAAGAACTGATCAACAGTGCCCACTACAAAATCATCTAAAGCCGAAGTCTTTCTCCCAGAAAACCATTCATTAATGATAACACTACCATTTTCTACATCGTCAAAATTAAATGTATTAGCTTTAAGTTTTAAAAAATCTTCGTTTAGAGCTGCTTTCCCGTGTACCAACTGAATAGATAGTATGTCTTCAGAATCATCTTTTAAACTTTCAACCCATTTTTCAATACGATTAAAAATCCCATTCGATGTCGCCTGAGTTGGTAAACCAAAAAAAAGACCGCTTCTTCCCGTCTTAGTAGCTAACTGCTCTGCCGTAATCAATGAAGCTTCTGTCTTCCCTAACCCCATTGGTGCTTCTAGAACTACAATCCCAGGTTTAGATATTTGAGTAATAACATAAGATAAGATTGATTGAACATTATTAGGTTCAAATCCAAATCTTTCCTTATAGAGACTATCTGGTTTTGAGATATATTTAGGTTGCCACAAACTAGTTTTTTTCCACCTTTCAAACCCATCTTGAAGGCGACTTAACTTATCTACCTCCTCTTTTTCATTGACACTCAATAAAGGAAAGTAGTGCTCATTACTAGCAATCCAGTCAGCCATAATCAGCAATCCTGATAAGATAACTTGAGCTGGCTGTTTAATTTTAGGAAGCTCTCTCACAGAGTCAAACCCCAACTCATCTAAAGCACAGTTGAAGATTTCTTTTTGAACCAAATCCCAGTTCTTATGGATAGCACTCTCCTTACTTTCATTTTGAAAATAGTTTGAAAGATAGCTCCCTTGATTTTTTACATCCTCAATCGTATCAATAGGTCGTCCATGGTGTCCACCAATAATAGCCGAAATATCCTCTTGAACACCATAACTAGATAGCAAATATTGACCTGCAAGGCTGTGATGACTCTTTTTCGGTGATGATAGTTGAAGTGAACTAATTTTAGTAAATCCTGACAGCTCCAATTTTTCTAATAGTTGAATATCCAAATCATCTGAATTTGCAAATCCTCTTTGAGTTTGAAAGGCTGGAGTTGCTTTCCCGATATCATGAACAGCAGCTAAAAATTGTGCAAGTCGTTTCCCTAAACCGCTATCATATGTTACTGAATCCAGAGAATCCTCAATCAGTTTTTTTTGCCCCTCACTTAACCAATGCTCCCAGAGAAGTCCAGTTATATTTTTTGTATCTTCTAGATGCAGAGACAAGGGTAACCAAAAAAATCTACCATTTTCTTCCTTTTTCTTAGCCCAAAGCATATCGGACTTTTTCTTAGACATGATTCATCCCTCTTCATCCCATTTTATATATTTCCATTTTATACCTAAAAGTTTTAAAATACAACAACAAACATGGAAGGGGTTACAAAAGCATGCTGTTTGCAAAAAAAGTGTAAACATAAGAATGGGAAAATCCTTTTTAGAGGAGTTTTAAAACATTACTAGAATGATCTGTATTACTATAAAACCATTCACCATAGAATTGCTTCACTTCCATACCCTAAAGTAAGAAATGGATGATATTTCCCTTAAATTAACTGTAAAGGATTGTATTGTTGAAAAACAACTATATTAGTTATGAAGCATAATAACAAGGGAAGTAATAATCATAATGGGTACATTCTCTATAATTCAAATATCAAAAAAAGAGAGAATAATGTAATCCTCTCTTGTTCATCGTTATATGTGAGACTTTTCAATTGATAATGAATTTGTTTTTCTTATGTTTCATCTTTTGAGACTAATACCACGGTTTCAACTAGTTAAGACCGCCAGTCTTTTAAAAATTGCTGGGCTTTTTCTAAATTAAAGGTCTTTTCAGCAATCAAGCTTTCAACCAATTTAGGAACTTCTGCCTCTGTAGCACCAGCTAGGAGGGCTAGTGACTTCGCTTGAAGTTTCATGTGCCCATGCTGAATACCTGTACTGACTAGAGCTTTAAGAGCTGCAAAGTTTTGTGCAAGACCAATTGACACGATGATTTGAGCCAATTCCTTAGCTAATGGATGACCTAGCAACTCATGGCTGAGAACTACACGAGGATTGAGACCAATTGATCCACCCTTGGTAGCAACTGGCATCGGCATAGTCAGCTCTCCTATTAGCTCTTCTGTTTCCAAATCCATCGTCCAACGACTGAGACCTCGATAGGAACCATCATGACTGGCATAGGCATGCGCTCCCGCTTCAATGGCACGCCAATCATTTCCTGTCGCAATCAAGAGAGCATCGATTCCATTAAATATTCCCTTGTTGTGAGTAGCTGCTCGATAAGGATCTGCTTGAGCAAACTGGCTGGCTAAAACCATTTTTTCAGCTAGTTCACGCGCCTCATCCTTCTGGCGACTCAAATAACGAAAGGCGATCCGACAAGTTGCGGTTACTAGAGAATCTGTTGCATAGTTGGATAGAATGCCCATTAAACTTTGCCCTTGACTTAGAGCCTCTAAGCTAGGTTTTAAAGCTTCAAGCATGGTATTGAGCATATTAGCTCCCATGGCTTCCTGAGTATCCACATGGAGATAAACCACTAAAAAGTCAGCCTCACCAGAAATTTTCTCAACTGTTAGCTCTCTGGCTCCACCACCACGTTTGACAATAGATGGATAGGCTTGGTTTGCTTGTTCAAGCAACTCTGCTTTTTGACTCAGAATGACCTGACGAGCTTTATCCCTATCTGGAACCTGATAGAGGGCTACCTGACCAATCATTTGGCGTTGATGAACCTGAGCAGTAAAACCACCCGCACGTTTGATAATCTTACTTGCAAAAGCAGCTGCAGCAACAACAGATGGCTCTTCGGTAACATAAGGAACGGTGTACTCTTGACCGTTTACCAGTACTTCTGGAACTACTGAGTATGGGAGAGAAAAGGTCCCCACCACATTTTCACTCAGTTGGTCCGCAACTGCTAGACTGAGATTCTCATTTTGCTCAAGACTTTCTTGGGCTTCCCTAGAAGTAAGCGCCTGAGACTTAACTAGTTCTAGGCGCTCTTGAATTGATTTTTTAGCAAATCCATTCCAATTTTTTTTCATTATTTTTCAACCTTGCTGTAGCGACGTTGGTGTTCTACAATCTCAACAAGAGCATAGTCTTGTCCTTCATAACCTGACATTGTTGCAGAACCTGACTCATCCAGTTTTGCTTCTTCAAAAAAGATTCGCTCATAGTCTGCCACACTTAAAGTTTGGCGTTGATCCAATAACTCTAAGCGGTTAGTCAACAATTGTTTCTCATAACCTTGCACCAACTCTACACTGAAAAACTCTGACACTGCGCCACTTCCGTAGCTATAGAGGGCAATTTTATCTCCTGCCTTAAGGCTAGCTGAATTCTCAAGTAGGGACAAAAGTCCTAAAAAGAGAGAACCTGTATAGATATTTCCTACCTTTTGGCTGTAGATAATCGACTCATCAAAGTGCTTCTGAAGACGATCCTTCTTCTCTTGTGGCAAGGACTTATCCAAGATTTTTTTTAAGCCCTTGAGAGCTAGCTTTGGATATGGCAAATGGAAACAAATAGCTTCAAAATCATTCAAGTCGCAATCATAACGCTTTTGGTACTCTTCCCAAGTCGTTTTTAAGCTATCCAAATACTGCTGTGTTGAGTAGACTCCATTTACAAATGGTGTCGTTGAATAATTTGGACGCCAAAAGTCCATGATATCACGAGTCTGCGCAACGTTATCGTTGTTGAAGACCATAACACGTGGATTTTGGCTAATCAACATAGCAACACAGCCTGCACCTTGAGTTGGTTCTCCAGGAGTTTCAACACCATACCTTGCAATATCACTGGCTAGTACCAAAACTTTTGATTTTGGAGAATTTTCTACGTGTAACTTAGCATAGTGAAGGGCCGCAGTTGCACCATAGCAAGCTTCTTTGATTTCAAAACTACGAGCAAAAGGTTGAATTCCAAGTAGACCGTGTACAAAAACCGCAGCCGCCTTACTTTGATCGACTCCAGATTCTGTTGCTACGATAACCATATCAATCTCTTGCTTCTCTTCTTCTGTTAAGATAGAATTCCCTGCACTGGCAGCCAAAGTAACAATATCCTCTGTTAAAGGAGCAATACTTAATTCTTTTAAAAGGAGTCCTTTACTCAATTTTTCAGGATCAGTCCCTCGAGCTTCTGCTAAATCTTGTAATTTCAAAACGTATTGACTGGTCGCAAAACCAATCTTATCAATACCGATTGTCATATTTACCTCTATTTTTATCATTCATTGTAAAAATTCGTTCACCTCTATTTTATCACAATTGAAGTCAAAAGCGCTAAAAAAGACTTGATTCCCCAAATCAAGTTCATTTTAAAAACCTTATCTCATTTTTCAAACAGAACTTTAGGGCTACAAAAAATCGAGTCTTAGCTAGCCCGATTCTTTTTGAGATGATAGTACAATTTGAGGACAACCGTTCCACTCGCCATTCCTATAGAGATAACAAGAGCCAACATGACCACTAGCATTGCACTGGTAATGGCGTGGCTGAAGTCGCCTGTCACAAAGAAAGAAGTTGTCCGATAGGACAGATAACCTGGCACTAGAGGCGCCAAGGTAGCAAGAGCAAAGACAACTGCTGGTGTTTTATAGATAATACTCATAATCTGGCTAAGACAAGAACCAATCACAGCCGCAATAAAGGTCGCCATAATAACATTCGTCGGCTCCTTGAGGAGCAAATAAAGTAGCCAGATGAACATTCCCAAAACGCCACCAGGAATGAGCATGGAACGTTGGACATTTAAAACGATTAAAAACGTGATGATAGCAAGCAGACTCGCAAGAGCTTGCAATAAAAATGTTGTTAGTGTCATATTAGTTCATTAGTACGAGGGCGACTGATGTTCCAGCCCCTAAAGCTAGGGTAATCAGCAAGGATTCAAACATCTTGCTCATACCAGAGTTGATGTGGTTGGTCATAATATCTCTTACAGCATTAGTCAAGGCAATCCCTGGCACAAAGGGCATGACCGCGCCAGCAATAACCAAATCAGCTGTCGATGGTAAACCTGAATAACGCGCCCAAAATTGTGCAATCAAGCCAAAGACGAAGGCCCCTGCAAAAGCTGTCATAAAGGGAATACGGATAAATTTTTCTACATAGAGCGAACAGGTGAAGGCAAACAAGGTCGCCACTCCTGCCCCAATCGCATCGTAAGGATTTCCCCCAAACATGATGGAGAAAAATGGAGCACTCAGAGTCGCTGCCACCGTTAACTGGACCTTGGTATAGGGAGAAGGTTTTACATTTAATGCATTCAGCTCAATGAATGCCGCCTCCAAATCAAGCTGACCAGCCACGATCTGCCGTGAAATCTGATTGACATCACAAACCTTTTCAATATTATAGGAAGAGGAAGTAACTCGCTTCATACGAGAGATATTGGTATTTTCAATGGAGAAGAAAATGGCTGCAGGCATGGCTAGGACATTGCAATCCATAATGCCTTGCGAGTGCGCAATACGAATCATAGTATCCTCAACACGATGGATTTCAGAGCCATTTCGAAGCAGAATCGTTCCTGCAAGCATAATGACATCAATAACTGCATTCAGTTTTTTTGATTCGTCCATATTTCCCTCCTTGATAAGCTTCTTTTATTTTATCACAAATTTGAAGGAAAAAAAATCTTTGTCACAAAAACTGTGACAAAGATTGGTTAGTTGTTTGTGCTATGTTCGTCCACATGAGTTTGCGAAGACGAAGATGGAGTTGTTGGACCTTGTGATGGCACTGTATTGTCCGTTCTATTAGTATTGCGCTGGCTTGAAGATGGGACAGAAGATGATGATGGTGGTGTTTTCGGTTTATAAATAGAAATCTTAATACGAGTTGTACTTAAGTCTATTTTTTCACCTGGTTTTGGACTTTGATCCAAAACGGTTTCTTCGGCAGTTCCCTCAGGTGCTGTCGTCACCTCTACTACCTCGATATTAGCCTCCTTCACACCTACAATTTGAATCAAGTTGTTCTTTGTAAATTCAAGACTTGAACCAATGTAGCCTGGCATAGGAACAGTTGTCACCTTTTTAGCAACAGTCAAAACGATAGGGGTCGCTTTGGTGAGATCATAGTTCGTACCTTCTGAGAGACTTTGTTTCAAAATCACCCCTGGTTCCCATTCACTGGACTCTTCTTCCTCAATCTTAATCAGATTTTCGGGAACTTTGTTCTCCTTCAACTCAGCAATGACATCTGTAGATTTCTTACCAATGTAATTACCAATCTTAAAGGATTGCTTACCAGTTGAAATAATCAGATTAATCTTACTTCCCTCTTTACGGCTACTACCTGCCTCAGGATCCGTGCGAATGACACGACCTTTCTCCACTGTTTCGCTTGCCTCAGTTTTTTCATCACCAACTTCAAAGTTTGCTTTCTTCAAGGTTTCCTTGGCCTCAGCAACTGTTTGACCTGCTACATTTGGAATATCAATGGTAGCTGGTGTTCTGGATAAAATCCAGACAAGGGAAGCCAAGACCAATACGAAGCTTGCCAAGAGAACTAGATAACGTGCCTTAAAGCGACGTTTTTTCACTGGTTTTTCCAGCGGCTCTTTCGCAGCAACCTCTGGATTGACTCTAGCAGTCTGAGAAATTTCTGGCTGTGGTTGAACCTTTGGAATCGATGTTAAGGTTGTCTGAGGAACTTTTGGCAAGGTCTTGGTATCTGCCTTACTAGCATCATCAAAAACAAGTTTAGGTTCATTTCTGCGGTTATAAGACAAACTACTGGATAAATCAACATACATCTCTGAAACCGACTGGTATCGATCAGTCAATTTCTTAGCCGTTGCCTTGATAACCACATTCTCCAAAGCTTGGGGAACAGATGGGTTTTCAGCGATGACTGACGGCAGTGGTTTCTGGAAATGCTGGAGGGCGATGGTTACTGCACTATCGCCATCATATGGGATATGTCCTGTCAGCATTTCATAGAAGATAATCCCCATGGCATAGATGTCACTCTGGACAGTTGCCTTAGAGCCACGAGCCTGCTCAGGTGACAAGTAGTGGACAGAGCCCAGCATAGAGTTGGTCTGAGTCAGACTGGTCTCTGCAAAGGCTACGGCAATCCCAAAGTCCGTCACCTTAGCCGTTCCATCAGGAGTTAAAAGAATATTTTGAGGTTTTAAGTCACGATGGACAATACCTTTAGTGTGCGCTAAGCGCATAGCTAAGAGAATCTGACCCATAATACGGACAGCTTCTTCATTTGATAGGGGATAGTGTTCTTTGATATAGCGCTTGAGATCAAGACCGGCTACATATTCCATAGCCAGGTACTGTTGACCGTCCTCTTCGCCGATATCCGTTATCCGAACGATATGGGGATGATCTAAGTCAGCCATTGCACGCGCTTCACGCTGAAAACGAGCAACAGCAATCGGGTCAGTCTGGTAGTTAGTCCTTAGGACCTTTACAGCTACCTCTTCCCCGTCTAAAATCAAATCCTTGGCCAGGTAGACATCCGCCATACCTCCACGGCCAATTTGTTTGACAATCCGATACCGCCCGGCAAAAATCTTGCCGATCTGGATCATTGTGCCGCCTCCTCCTCAATCGAAACAAGGGCAACTGTAATATTATCAAGGCCACCAGCATTGTTAGCAAAACGAATCAAGGTCGCCGCTTTATCATCAAGTGAGATATCACTTGTGACAATATCACAGATTTCACTAGCTGAAATCATATTTGTCAGACCATCGCTATTGAGCAAGAGATAGTCTCCTGCTTCCAAGCTGACAATTCCTAAGTCAGGTTGAATTTCGTCTTTTTGTCCGATAGATTGGGTGATAATATTTTTTTGTGGATGCGCTTCTGCCTCTTCTGGTGTCAATTGACCCGCCTTGAGCAATTCGTTAACCAAGGAATGATCACTTGTCAGTTGACGGTACTCTTCCCCTCGAATAAGACCGATTCTAGAATCTCCGATATGGGCATAAATTGCCTGATTTCCGATAACTGCAAGAGCTTCGAGGGTTGTCCCCATTCCCTTGTAGGCTTCATCTCGTCCTAGTTGATAAATCTTTTGATTTTCAACTTCTAGATGGTGGGCAAACCATTCGCGAACTTCATTGACCGTGTCAATCTGGGTATCTACCCATGACACACCCAAGTCAGTCACAGCCATTTCACTAGCAATATTTCCTGCGCGATGACCTCCCATTCCGTCAGCCAAGAGAATCATTGTACAACCTGCTCGGTTAACAAAAAGATTGACATAGTCTTGATTATTTGTACGCTTCTGACCCACATCTGTTAATAATGAAATCTCCATTGTGTCAGTTCCTTCCTAATTGGATATCTTACGAAATTGGCTGATGAAGAATCCATCACTTCCGTATAATTCTGGAGTAATAAGGATACAGCCATCTTTTAGAATATCCTTGCATTCGTGATCTAGTTTAACCTGCTCGAACTCGGGATGACTTTCTAAAAATGCTTGAACCACTTTAAAGTTCTCTTCCGAGACAATAGTGCAGGTACTATAGGTTATTATACCACCTTTTCGTAGTGTTTGACAAACACTACCTAATATTTCCAGCTGAATTTTCTGTAATGACGCGAAATCTGCCGTTTCTTTATTATATTTGATATCTGGTTTTCGACGCAATAGACCAATCCCTGAACAAGGAGCGTCTACTAAAATTTTGTCAAATTGATCATTGCCAAAAAATTCATGCACTTTTCGAGCGTCCAGTTTTTGCGTTTGGACACGGTCCGCTACACCTAAACGCTGAGCATTTTCTTGAATCAAAGTGAGTTTATGGTCGTAGAGATCCAATGCAGTCACTTGACCTGTCGTGAGGTATGAGGCCATGTGGGCTGTTTTCCCACCTGGAGCGGCACAGGCATCTAAAACCTGCTCGTCTCCTTGCAGATGAAGAGTTGGTGCAACCAGTTGACTAGATTCATCCTGGATAGTAATAGCGCCTTCTGCAAATAAGTCATGACCCGCAAAGTGGCCTTGTTCCTTCACCAAAGCAGAAGCTGATAAAGCAGAAGCACTTGCATCAAGCAGAGCTTTAATTTCCTCTTTTCGGCTCAAATCTGTCACACGGATACTGGCTTTATTGCGTTGCAAAAGACTCTCAAAAATCGCTTGCGCTCGCTCTTCACCATACTCTTCCTTTAGCTTAGAAACCAACCACACTGGCAAAGAGTAGGCGATAGAATCACGCTTATTTTTACGCTTGATAGCGGCAATATCTGGCAAACCTTCTCGCAGAATACGGCGAAGGACTGCATTGACTAGTTTTTCGCTCCCCTTTTTTCGAAATTTAGCAATTCCAACTGCTTCATTGACCACTGCATGGTCAGGCATCTTATCCAGATATTGGAGTTGATAAACGCTCATGAGAAGAAGAACATAAAGCCAGCTGTCTAGCTTGTCTCTATCTTCGATAAAGTGCGAAATGTACCACTCAAGTGTGAGTTTTCGAGCTACGGTTCCATACACCAACTCTGTCACTAAACCTTTGTCCACCGCTGACAGTCGACTTCCCTTGAGGTGTTTATTTAAGGCGATATTTGAGTAGGCTTGATTGACAAGAACGTCCTCTAGCACCTCCAAGGCTAAACTTCTAGCCGTTTCTACTTTAGTCACCAAATCGTTCTCCTACTGCCAAAGTCCGCCCCACGCCGTTGAGGAAGGAAGCAATGTCCATTTTAGGTTTTCCTGCTGGTTGAACCTGTTTGAGAGATAGAGCTCCTTCTGCCGTTGCGACAATCAATTCTTTCTTACCGATGGAAAGAATCTCACCTGGAGTTCCATGACCTTCTACAGGGAGTGCTTCATAGATTTTGAAGCGTTCGCCCTTTAGAAAAGTATGAGCAACTGGCCAAGGATTCATCCCACGAATTTGGTTAAAGAGTTGACGATTGGTCTTGCTCCAGTCCAACTTTTCTTCTTCAGGTTTGATATTAGGCGAAAATGTAACCTGGCTTGGGTCCTGTGGTTGAGGCTGAATCTCGCCAGCAATGTATGCAGGCAAAGTATCCAAAAGCAGATCACGACCAACAATTGCCAATTTTTCAAACAAGGTTCCAACATTGTCCTCATCTGTAATTGGAATACTACGACGAAAAATCATATCTCCTGCATCCATTTCCTTGACCATTTCCATAATGGTTACTCCTGCCTCCTCATCACCCTGAATCAAGGCATAATGGATAGGAGCACCACCACGGTGTTTAGGAAGGAGCGAAGCATGAACATTGACTGCAAAATCCATGCTATCAAGGAGTTTACTTGGGAGGAATTGTCCAAAAGCTGCTGTTACAATCCCATCAGCTCCCAAATTCATAATAGCTTCCATCTCTGGACTACCCGATAATTTTTCGGGTTGGTAAATAGGAAGTCCTGCCTCTTTGGCTGCTTGTTTGACTGGGGTTTCTTGGATGACTTTTTTACGTCCAACCGCACGGTCTGGCTGAGTTACAACTGCAATAATCTCGTAGCGGTCATCTGTCAAAAGTCCCTTTAAAACAGTCGCTGAAAATTCAGGCGTTCCCATAAATATTAGTTTTGTCATATCTTCTCCTTCTTATAAAAATTGTTGCGGTTCGTGGTCAATACTGAGACGAAGTTCGCTATTTTCACGTTCTTGAGTCAAGGCCAAAACTTGGTTAAGTGTTGGGCCAAGCTCATCTTCTAAACGGTATTTAATCAAAATTTGGTAATGATAGAGGTTATGAGTGCGAGCGATAGGTTTTGGTGTTGGTCCAAGGATAATACTAGCATCCGATAAACCTGATCGCAAAATCCCCATTACTTGATAAGCACGTCTAAGAACCTCTTCTTCTTTTTTATGAGATAAGGTGATTCCAATAGTGAAATAATAAGGTGGATAACCCAACTGACGTCTGATGCCCATTTCATAGGCATAAAATCCTTCATAGTCCTGATCCTTGGCAAAGCGAATAGCATAGTGCTGAGGATTGTAAGACTGGATCAAGACCTGCCCAGCTTTTTCAGCTCTTCCTGCTCGTCCTGCCACCTGGGTCAAGAGTTGGAAAGTTCTCTCAGAAGAACGGAAATCAGGCAGGTTCAAGGCTGTGTCCGCATTGAGAACTCCGACAAGGGTCACATTTGGAAAATCCAAGCCCTTGGCAATCATCTGGGTTCCCAGAAGAATATCCGCTTCACCCTTGCCAAACTGCTCAAGTAAAGCTTGGTGACTGCCTTTTTTACGAGTTGTATCCACATCCATGCGTAGAATGCGTGCCTCTGGAAAGAGTTCCGCTAGCTCATCGTAGGCTTTCTGAGTTCCTGTTCCATAGTAACGAATACTGCGACTTTGACAGTTTGGACAGACATGAGGAATTTCCTTAGAAAAACCACAATAATGACAATTCATAGTCTTAGTATCCATGTGCAGAGTAAGAGAAATATCGCAGTTGGGACAGGTATCAACAGTCCCACATTCCCGACACATAACAAAGCTAGAATAACCACGACGATTGAGCATGAGAACCACTTGCTCTTTTTTATCCAGTCGATCTTGTATTGCCTCAATCAGAGGTGGTGTAAAGTTTGACGTTTCATTTTGCCCAATATAATCACGGAAGTCAATCAGTTGAACTTCAGGAATACTCGCTAAAGGATTGGCCCGTTGCGTCAGGCGTAGATGTTGATAAACACCCTTACCAGCACGCGCACGACTTTCTAAACTCGGCGTTGCAGAACCAAGGACCAATGCTGCTTGATTGTACTGTGCTCGTAAAAGAGCCACATCCCTAGCATGATAACGCGGATTGCTATCTTGCTTGTAGCTGGCCTCATGCTCTTCATCGATAATGATAACACCTAGATTTTTTAAAGGTGCAAAAATAGCCGAGCGAGCCCCAACGACTACCTGAGCATCTCCACGCTCCACCTTGCGCCATTCATCGTACTTTTCACCATTGGACAAGCCTGAGTGGAGGATGGCAACTTGCTCACCAAAACGAGCAATAAATCGCTCGGTCATTTGAGGTGTCAGAGAGATTTCTGGTACAAGAACAATCGCTGTTTTTCCCATATCCAAGGCACCTTGGATAATCTGCAAGTAAACCTCAGTTTTCCCACTTCCTGTAATTCCTTGAAGCAGAAAGGGAGGGTGTTGCTTCCCTATCGCGCCAGCAACCGCCTCACAGGCTTGTTTTTGCTCTGGGTTTAACTCTAAGGCTTGATTTGACTCGATTCCTTCAAAGTAGGTAGCTGAACGTTGAACTTCCTTTTGAAGAATCGTCAAAGCTCCCTGTTCCACAAAGAAATTGACTTGCTCCCGTGAGTAATGTTCTAACAAAGTAGCCAAAGGAACTGTTTCAGGATGAGCTAACAAATACTCTCGCAATTCCAATTTCTTCTTAGCACGATTTGAGATTGCTAGCTTTTCTAAATGATTAAGATTCACTTCAATCCAAGACTGTGTTTTAACCTTCTTCTGGTCTATAGCCTGATACTCTAACTTCAAAAGTCCTTTGCGAGTCAATCGCATCATCTCGGCCTGCTTTTCTAAGTCTAGAGATGAAAATGCTAAGGACTCTTGCGATCCAAACAAACGGTCTCTGTCCTCCTGACTCAAGCCTTCCAGAGGATAGAGGATTTTATCATAGCTAGAATTCAAAAATCCTGGAAGCATAGCTTTTAGAATAGAAATCTTGTATGAAAAAACTGACTTACGTAGTTCCTCTGCTAGCCAGAGTTGTTCCTCCGTTAAAACAGGAGAAAAGTCCAGCACCTCGGCAATTTCTTTTAAGTCCTCGTCTGCCACATCTGCATCAGATTGAGACTCCAACCCAAGAACAATTCCCTGAATCAAGCGATTGGCCTTCCCAAAGGGCACATGAACCCGCATACCAACTTCCAGCATGTCTACAAATTCCTCAGGGACCTTATAACTGTATGGTTGGTCCGTCTGCATCAAGGGAACATCCACAATGATTTTTGCAATAACCATATCCTCACCTCCTTCTCTACTTAAATCGTTTCAATTGATTGAGTATTCTTGCAATAGAAAAAATAAGATTGAGTCCCCCCAACCTTAAATTTTTTCACCTTCTTCTTTTTCTTTCGCGATTTGCTCTTTGATTTTCTTTTCTTCTTCTTCTCTGATACGTCTCTCTTCTTCGATACGACGACGAACTGCTTCGCGTTTTCCTTCTGGATCTGGGTGAATAGTTACATTCCCTGATTCAATTTCTTCCAAGGCTCGAAGAGTAGATTTTTCAGATTTAAATTCTTGAGTTGCAGGTGCTCCAGCTTCTAATTCATGAGCACGCTTTGCTTCCAAGATGACAAGTGAATATTTTGATGGTACCTTATCAAGCAAGGTATCAATAGAGGGTTTAAGCATCATTTGTTTGTACCTGTTTTCTAAATTTTATCGAATAGTCGGAGACTTTGGTAGCATATCCTGATAATGACCAATCACGCGGTCTACACGGAAATGTTCTGCTTCAATGACACGTTTCACACGCTCGGCCGCTAGAGGAACATGGTCATTTACAATAGCGTAGTCATACTCACGCATCAAAGCAATTTCTTCCTTGGCTTTTTCGATACGCTGAGCAATCACTTCTGCACTATCTGTACCTCGGCCAACGAGACGGTCTTGCAATTCTTCCAAATCTGGTGGTGTTAAAAAGATAAAGACCGCATCTGGAACTTTTTTCTTAACCTGGAGAGCTCCCTGCACTTCAATTTCAAGAAAGACATCGATTCCCTTATCAAGAGTTTCATTAACATAGGTCAGAGGAGTTCCATAGTAGTTGCCTACATACTCTGCATACTCTAACATTTGCCCTTGACGGATCAACTCTTCAAATTCCTCCCGTGTACGGAAGAAATAATCAACACCATCTACTTCGCCTGGACGCTGTGCCCGTGTCGTCATAGATACTGAATATTGAAATTGATTTTCAGAACTCTCAAAAATTTCTCGTCTAACCGTTCCTTTTCCAACTCCAGAAGGACCTGAAAAAACGATTAGTAAGCCTCGGTCTGCCATTATGTCTCCTTTAGATAGTTTGTGAAATGCCTTGGAAATTCATTCAGAATTCTCTTTGTGAAGCCATTTCTGTTCACTACAATCTTTCTATCTAGTGTAACAAAAAAGCAGTAATTTTTCAACTGCTCTTTCTTATTTATTTTGCATAATCAACTGCACGAAGTTCACGAATCACGGTTACCTTGATATTTCCTGGATAATCGAGATTGTTTTCGATTTTCTCACGAACTTTATGAGCTAAGATTGTGACCTTGTCGTCCTTGATTTGACCTGGGTTTACCATGATGCGGATTTCACGACCAGCTTGAAGGGCAAAACTATTTTGAACACCTTCAAAGCTATTAGCAATTTCCTCTAAATCATGGAGACGTTTGATGTAGCTTTCAAGTGATTCGCTTCGAGCTCCTGGACGGGCAGCACTCAAGGCATCCGCTGCAGCAACGATCACTGCAATCACACTCTCAGGTTCTACATCACCGTGGTGGCTAGCAATGGTATTGATCACAACTGGGTGTTCCTTATACTTGCGAGCCAATTCTGTACCAATCTCAACGTGGCTGCCTTCTACCTCACGGTCAATGGCTTTACCAATATCGTGAAGGAATCCTGCACGACGGGCAAGTGCGGCATTTTCACCAAGCTCACTAGCCATGATACCAGCCAACTTAGCAACTTCAATCGAGTGACGCAAGACATTTTGTCCGTATGAAGTACGGAACTGCAGGCGACCCATGATCTTCATCAAGTCAGGGTGAAGGTTCGGTGCACCAATTTCATAGGCTGCAGCTTCACCATATTCACGAATCTTGTTATCAATCTCTTGACGATTTTTTTCAACCAACTCTTCGATACGAGCTGGGTGGATACGTCCATCCTTAAGCAAGGTTTCCATAGTCATACGGGCAATCTCGCGACGGATAGGATCAAAACCTGACAAGGTTACCACTTCTGGCGTATCATCAATGATGACATCAACCCCTGTCAAACTTTCAAACGTACGGATGTTACGCCCTTCACGACCAATGATGCGACCTTTCATGGTATCATCAGGCAGATGAACCATAGAGTTGGTAGACTCAGCCACATACTCACCAGCAATTCTCTGCATGGCCTGAGCCAAGATATCCTTAGCTAGCTTATCTGAACGTTCCTTAACTTCTTGCTCAGCCTCACGAATACGACTAGCAATTTCCTTAGTCAAGTTTTCCTCTGTCTGAGCCAAGATAATGTCTTTTGCTTCCGACTGAGTCAGACTTCCGATACGTTCTAGTTCAGCTTGCTTTTGATTCTCAATTTCTTCTAGTTGTTCTTCACGTACATCAAGGTTTTTTGCTCTATCAGAAATACTTTGTTCTTTTTGTTCAAGTGTTTTTTCTTTGTTCGTTAAATTATCATCTTTACGATCAAGGCTCGTAGCTCTCTCCGTCAAACGACTTTCGATTTGCTTGAGTTCTTGACGTTCTGACTTAAATTCAGCGTCCACTTCTTCACGGTATTTTCTGGCTTCCTCTTTAGCCTCCAATAGTGCTTCTTTTTTAAGGGATTTGCTTTCGCTCTTAGCTTCATTGATTAATAAATCCGCTTCGCGCTCTGCTTGTCCTCGTAAATTAGTTGCTTCTTGTTCAGCATTTAAAAGCATCAACTCTGCAGCCTCTTGTGATGATTTCATCTTGACTGAGATGCTGACATATCCAATGACTAAACCAATGATGACGGCAAAAACAACAATCGCAATTGTCATGATTTCCATGTTTTTACCTCATTAAATTTGTTAATCCGAATGACATACATTCTTATACATTTTACCATAAAAATTGATTTTTAACAAACCTTAATTTGAAGTTGTTTTGGTTATTTCAGAGATTAAAATCCTTATTTCCCCTGATAAACTAGGCTATTGTTACTAACCAAATTTTTTAAGAATTTTTTTACACACAAATTAGAAAAAGCCCACCTCTCAGTAGACTTAGTAGTGATCTTTGAAGGACAAAAAAGCCACGCTATCCCCATCTATCATATAAATCAAGCGATTTTCTGCATCAATGCGACGTGACCAAACTCCTTGGTAGTCATATTTGAGTGGTTCTGGTTTACCAATTCCTGTAAATGGATCACGTTGAATATCCTTGATTAGTTTGTTGATTCTTTTTAATGTTTTCTTATCTTGGTTTTGCCAGTAGCAATAATCTGCCCAGGCATCTTCTGTAAACTTGAGCAGCATTCCTCACTCCTCAATCACATGCACCTGAGTGTGTCCCGCACGAACTTGGGACATTCCTCGCAAGACCTTGTCAGAAAGTTCCTTATTCTGTGCAATTCTCAAGGTTTCTTGAATACTATCCCACTCGCTCTTTGAAAGGACTACAATATCCTCGTCAGGATTTTTATTGACTACTGTCAAAGGCTCAAACTCATCATTTACCTTCTTCATATAGTCCTTTAAATGATTTCGGAATGTTGAGTAAAGAACTGCTTCCATAACCATACCTCGTTTTACCTCTTTTCAACTATTATACACGAAAAGAAAAAAATTGTCAGGAACTTGTACAAGATTTTTTATTTTCTATCTAGTTATTCAAAAAAACTAAAAAAAGCCTACCTCAAAGTAGACTTAGTTTATTTCGATTCTGATTGGCACTCGACCAAAATTTTGTTCTGCTATACTAGGGTGTCCCAGTTGGTAAATCTGGTCTGCCTTTTGAGTCATATCATCCCAAGGTTCTTTGCCAATTCGACTGACTAGATTGACCTGTCCCTTCAAGGACTTGAGGTGTTGCCTGCCTTTTTCAGTAAATCCAAGGACATGAATGGCTTCTGGTAAGTCACTTTCTCTAGCTTGCACCAAAATATAGGCCAAGAGGCGTCTAACACGCGCCTTGGTATAACGCTTGGTCGCAACCGCTTCAACCAATTCGTCAACAGACTGAGCCGTTTTGATAGCATCTTTGATGCGCACAGCCATTTCTTGATTGACCTGATAGATGGTGGTTAGATCTGGATTTGACAAGATTTGATAGCGAAGCAAAGAAAAATAATCTTCCCAGCTCACCTTACTAGCATTTTCAAAGAGATCAACAGAAGGCATAAAGCGTTCTAAGAAATCTTGGTCTGATTGATGCTGACGGAGAGCTGTTGCAGAGGCAAAGTCCACATCCTTGTCCACAGAATGGTAACCCGCCCCTTGACGTTTAATTGGATAAAGTTTGATGTCTCGTCCAGCAACTGCCTTAGCATAGGCAAGTGCAAGGACATGATTGGGCGTATCACCTGAAAAATTAAGACCTGCAAATTCCTTCCACATGGCTTGGGTTTTCTGAGGGTAGGAGAGAGAGTCAGGTAACTTTGCTAGAAAATCCGCCATCTCTTGACCACGTTCTGAGTATAGGTCTGCAATTTTCTGATAATCCAAAACTTCCTCTGTCCCAAAAGCTAGGCTATCAATCCCCAACCGTGCCAAGATATCTACTGCTCCTTGTCCAAAGAAATCCGCTGCCTGAACACTGACTAAAAAGGGCAATTCCACTACCAGGTCCGCCCCATTTTCCAGCGCCATCTGAGCCCGTGTCCACTTATCCACGATAGCAGGCTCGCCTCTCTGCATGAAATTCCCAGACATGGCAACAATTTTCAGTCCCTCCGCCTGATCCAGCAGGTATTTGTGGCCATTATGAAAAGGATTGAACTCCGCGATAATACCTGTAATGGTCATGATGGTCTCCTACTTCTGAGCGACGAAAAACCAACGGGTGCTAGTTTCTGTAGGCTCCTTATCCTCAAAGTCAGCATAAAGTTTGAAGGATTTGAAACCTGCCTGTTCCAGCAAAATATCATAGGTCAGAACCTCATAGGTCCGCTCCTCATGCACTTCATCGTGACGACTAAAGGAGCCGTCCGCTTCCTTGACAAAGAAAGTCAGTTCATGCACGATGGAGTGAGGAGCATCGTCCTCATAGGTATCCCAAAGCATGGCAAAGTCTTCGACGTTTTCATGGTAGGAATAGCCTGGGAAGACCTCATCTGTCTGGTAGATCGAATGCACATCAAAGATAAATACCCCATCTTCGTTAAGGACATTATACACTTCCTTAAAAACGTCTCCTACTTCTACCTCATCCTGCATGTAGCAAATAGAGTCCGAATAACAAGTCACAAAATCGTATTTTCCTGCCTTGGACAAATCCAGCATATTGCCTTCAATAAAATCAATCTTTTGCTTGGCTGAAGTAGCTCTCTTTTCAGCAATCTTCAACATATCCGCGCTCAAATCCAGTCCAGTTACATCAAAACCAGCCTGAGAAAAGCGCACAGACTGGATGCCTGTACCACAAGCCAGCTCCAAGAGTTTCTTTCTCTCCTTAGTCTTTGGCAAATGACGGAGGGAAAAATCCGTCCATTTATCGTATAAACTATCATCCATCACAGCATCGTAAACAGCCGCAAATGTTTCATAAGTCGCCATAATCATGATACCAAGTCCGCCCGTAATTCGATAGAAAATTAGGAGTCTGACGATGGAGCCGAGCTCCAAGGAAGGCTGTCTATTTTCCGAGAATTACAGGACGGGTTCAAATCCTTTCTAAGATACAAAGAGCGTTAAAAGCAAAGAGAAAATAGGAAACTTTCTGCCGTATCATCAGATACAAAGAAAGTTACTCTTTTTCTCACAGCTTTTAGCTCGTGTTCAGTTTCAACATCAACCAAACACGACACCCTTGCCTTTCTAACAATTTTCTTCTAAATTAAGCAAAGAAACCCAGTTGACTGCAACTGAGTTCATCTCCTATGCTAAGGCTTCTGAGAGATCTACTGAGTCTGCCTCATGCCATAGTTTTTCTAGGTTATAGTGGGCACGCATTTCTTCTGAAAAGATATGCACAACGACTCCACCAAGGTCTAGCAAGACCCAGCCTCCAGCTGCATCACCTTCAACATGGCTGCCTTTAAAGCCAGCTTCAGCTACTTTTTCACGGATATTTTCAGCGATAGCATCCAATTGACGGCTATTCATAGAGCTAGTGATGACAAAGTAGTCTGTTACACTGGTCAATTCTTGTACGTCAAGTGCGAGGATATCCTCAGCACGTTTCTCATCAGCCGCTTTCACGACTAGTTCTAGTAATTCTTTTTCGTTCATTTAATCCTCTTTCAAATAGTGCACATAGGCGTTATAGGTTTCAAGGGTTTGGGGATAGATAGGAAATCCTTGGTGAGCCAAATGCTCTACAGTACGAGCTGTTTCATAGGCTACTGCCTTATTGAGTGACAAACTTGCAATCTCACGCGCCTGATCCACTCCTGGAAAGGCACGATTGTGTTCGATATAGTCTGCGACGTAGATGACCTTGTCTAGGTCAGTCATCTGACTGGCTCCAACTGTATGAATTTCTATTGCACGCAAAATTTCAGGATCTTTCAAATCCAAATCTTCCTGAATCTTGTAGATACCGACCATGCCATGCCAGACATTATTGCCCCAGTTTTTAAGATCAGAGTCAAGTTGATAACGATCTATCAAGTCTAAAAATTCTTGATCTGATAGCTTTTTAGCATAGTCATGAAGGAGACCTGCCAAACCAGCTTTCTCAACATCCACACCAAAGCGCTGAGCCAATTCAATGGCTGCACGCTCTACACCCAGACAATGGGTTAGACGTTTTTCAGGTAGGAGCTCTGCCATTTTTTCCAACAATTCTTCACGCGAACAGTTGATATAGTCTTGGTATGCCATCAGTAAAGCCCTTCTTTCTCGATATAGTCTAGCACTGGTTTTGGTAGGAGAAAGTTAGGTGTACGTCCCTGGGCAATGAAATCACGCACCATGCTAGATGAGATATCCATCAGGGGCACATCTACCCAGATGACTGGATAAGAAGTCCCTGCCTTGTAGCGTGGTCGCTGAACTCCTACAAACTGAACTAGGTCGACCAGTTCATCAATTCGATACCACTTAGGTAAATAGTCTACCATGTCAGCACCGATGATAAAGTAATAATCTGTATCTGGATTCTTCTCTGTCAAGAGTTTCATGGTGTCGTAGGTGTAGGAAATACCCTTGCGCTCTAACTCGATTGTCTCAATAGCTAGTCCTTCAATTCCCTCAATCGCCAATTCAAGCATTTTGAGACGGTGGTGCTCAGGGATGGTTTCCTTTTTATCTACGTGAGGTGGCTGGTATTCAGGCATCAGCAACACTTGATCCAATCCCAACTGCTGGCGCACTTGGTCTGCCACGATCAGGTGGGCATTGTGAACAGGGTTAAAATTTCCACCCAAGATACCGACTTGTTTGCGTTTTTTATCCTTGATTTCTGGCTCTAACTCCACTTTTGTAAAGGGAGTTAACAGTTCGATTGCCATAGGCTAATCTCCTTTAGTCTTCTGTAAAAACAGTTTTTTGGAGTATATTTTTAGATTTCTTTAACTTTTTTAGAAATCTTACGATTTTCTTTCTTGCTTGATTGCTTATATAAAATCAAGATACGACCGATTTTTTGGACTGTATCCACACCGATTTCTTCTTCTAAGATTTCAGCTACTTCGTGGATATTTTCATCTGTATTTTGCAAGAGTGTAACCTTGATCAATTCACGGGCATCAAGTGCCTGACGAACGCTGGTTTTGATTTGGTCGTTGAGTCCATTTTTCCCGATTTGGATGATGGGTTTGAGGGTGTGTGCCTGGCTGTTGAGGAAGGCACGTTGTTTCGATGTTAATGACATAATCTTTCTTCCTTTTTTGATAGTTATTTTAGGTGGTGAGGGACGGTCGGAACTAATTTTCCAAAGATTTCATCTTTGAAAAATGGATTTCCTAACCTCACAATTGAGCCTAGGTCTCAATTGTGCCCCTTGCCAATCTAAAGATTGGCAATCACACCACGGCAATAACTATCTTTTTATGAGCTCACTTTGTTCGCTCAGTGATTTTAGTTTAAATAATTGCTTTTCGTGTGACGACGGCGACGCCTTCTGGTGCCCAGACGGCGACTTTTGCAGTGCCTGTTACACGGATCCAGCCTAGTCCTGAAATGACTAAATCTGTCTTGTCCTTAATATTAAAGACATGCTGGACTAGTTTTGGAAAATCTTCTTTTTCCTTGCTATTTGGTGGTGTAAGAAGGGTTCCAAGGTGCTTGTCGTAAAAGGCACTAGCTCCTTCAAGCTTGGTACGGTGCAGTTTTAGTTCATTGTCAAAGAAAGCTGTGAATCCTTGCTTTTCTCCTTCAATGAAATCAAATCGTCCCAAACCACCTAAAAATAGGGTTTGCTCTGGATTGAGCTGGTAGGTTTTAGGTTTGATTTCCTTTTTAGGACTGACATATTTGAGGTTTTTTGCCGTCAAGTAGTGGGCCATCTGGTGACGGTGGATAATTCCCGGTGTATCATAGATATAAGAACCATCATCAAGTGGAATCTCAATCTTGTCCAAGGTTGTCCCTGGGAAACGCGAAGTTGTGATGACGTTCTGGTCACCCGTAATTTCCTGGATGATGGCGTTGATAAGAGTTGATTTTCCAACATTGGTAACCCCAACTACATAGACATCACGACCCTTACGGTAGTGCTCAATTTTCTCAATGACTTCCTTGATAGCATGCTTATTTTGCGCTGAAGTCAAGACAACATCGACTGGACGAAGTCCTTCTTCATGGGCACGTTCCATGAGCCATTGGCTAATCTTACCAGGTTTAACCGACTTAGGCAGGATATCTTTTTTATTTCCGACCAAGAGGACATCATTGCCCGAGACAAAACGTGGCAATCCTGGGATGACAGAACCATTAAAGTCAAAGATATCAATGACATTAACCACCAAGGCATCACTATCTCCTACCTCGTGCAAGAGTTTTAGGAAATCATCATCCGTCAACTGCACATCTGTGATTTCATTGTAATGACGAAGACGGAAACAGCGTTGACAATAGACTTCACCTGTCTCCAAACCTTTTTCAAGTGCTGACTGAGGCGTAAAGCCTAGACCAGCCTTATCTGTCGTCTGAATGGTTGCTCCACAGCCAATACAGAGTATTTCTTCCATAGTTAGATTCCTTTTTTATAAGTAATAGGGCCGTACTTTTCAGCGATTTTTCTCATGACACGGCGCTCACGAGCGCGGTTAATCTGTGTTTTGATAGAGTCATGCTGGACCAAGGGTTTGACCAAAATCGAACGAATCCCAGCACGGTGAGCCGCTCGAATATCCGTCATGAGTTGATCCCCAACCATGACCACTTGGTCTTTTTCATAGCGGAAATGTTTCATGGCACGGTTAATTCCTAAAGTAAAGGGCTTCAGTGCCCAGTAAACATAGTCAATGTCAAATTTTTCAACTGCTCGTTTGACACGTTTGGGTGTGTTATTGGATACTACAATGATACGAATCCCAGCATCACGAAGGTCATGTAACCATTGCTTCATCTCTGCTGTTCCATCTGGATTATTCCAAGCAATCAGGGTATTATCCAGATCAACCAAAACAGCCTTGATACCCTGCTCCTGCAGGCTTTGGACTGTCAGATCATAAACTGCTTCCACAGCAAAATCTGGCATGTAATTTTCAATCGCCATTCTGGCTCCTTTTCTTAACTTATTCTTGCAATTCTTTTGAGAAACTGGGCTAGAACAAGCCACAAGACAGCACTAGCCAAGGTGATATAGATCCAAGCATGCTTGTCCTCCATAAATGGAAGAGGAACGTTCATCCCGAAAAATCCTGTGATAACCGCAAGCACGGCCAATAAAACTGAAATGATGGTCAAGGTTGTCAAGTTATCATTCAGGTTGTTGTTTAGGATATTATTGTATGAGCCAGATAGTTGTTGAAGAACTTGAGAAATCAAGTCTGTCATAGATACCAACTGATGAGCCTCAATCATAGCATCATCAAACTGCTCTTTTTCAATTTCGTCAAAACGGCGATAGAGGGCATGCCCTTGGATATGCTCAAGTAAGATACGGTTTTGTTTGGCAGCTGCCGTTAGATAAACCATACCTGTCTCCAAGTCGGAGAGGGCAAAGAGATTTTTCTTGGTTGTTCTCTGACGAAGCAAACCGTTGACTTCATCTTTACTCTTATCCATCTTTTCAATAATTGGATAGTAGGCGTTACTAATGATTTCTAGACTAGCAAAAAGAAATTTGTAAATGGACAGGGACTCATGGCTTTCGAGATAAGCTAACATCTGATCAATGACGTAAGCATTCTTATGGTTACTGATGGTAATCATTCGTTGTTTTTCAACGATAAAGGTCATAGGAATGGCTTCATAGTATTCCTTGTCCCTTTCTAAGTCAAGAACGTTGTAGATAAAGGTTACTGTTCCGTTTTCACGGTTATAATCCATGTGGGCTCGTTCGTTTCTATCCAGCGCATATTCGATGGTTTCTTTATCCAATCCGTAGATTTCAGACAAATCTTCAAGATTTTTGATGATTTCCACATCTAGATTAATCCAGGTGCAACCATTCCCTAACTGCTTATCTAAAAACATCGTTTCTCCTTTACCAAACTCTTTCTATTGTACCATAAATCACGTAAAATTTCAGTTCTCTTCTTTCCTTGAAAAATTACTCACAACGGTAATATTGCGGTTAGGAACAAAGTGAAGGGCTTGGTCGTCACTTCTCAGTTGAGTCGTCCGAATTCCAACACTGACAACCTTACCTGATACGGTAATAGGACCATTGGTCAAAACAACCTCATCTCCCACATCGAGTTGACGTTCAAAGAGGATGAAAAAGCCATTGATAACATCAGACAGGAAACCTTGTGCTCCCATACCGATAGCTACACCTGCAATCCCTGCAC
Source organism: Streptococcus sp. KHUD_014 (assembly GCF_051106275.1). GTDB lineage: Bacteria > Bacillota > Bacilli > Lactobacillales > Streptococcaceae > Streptococcus. The sequence goes on from NZ_CP193666.1 coordinate 1,636,805, forward strand.
CTGCAAGCAGGCTAGAGACAGGTAATCCTAGAATGGATAAAATACAGTAAATCAAAAAGAAATAAAGTGTATAGTTGAAAATATTTTCAAGCAAACGAGAAATGGTTTTTTGTCTACCTGCATCTCGATTTGAAAATTTAAGTGAGGGTTTAACAATCTTTCCTACAGCAACATGGAGGAACTTTTTAGCTATGTAAAATAGAAGAATGAGAAGTAAAAGAGAAATCACCTTGGTCAAGAGATTCTCTAAAACAGTTGTTAAATCTAATTTATCCAGATATCGTTGAAAAAATTCTAGCATACAAAACTCCTTTCCTTTTCATTATACCACAAATCTATCAAGCTATTATTTTCATAAATATTCATTTGTTTTATGTAAATTTACAACTAACTTGCTTTTCAAGCATATTTATACTATAATCATAAACAATACACAGTAAGGAGACCTCTATGAAAAGAATCATTCGTGCTTGGAATAAAACAAATCTTATCAAAAGAATAGGGTTCGGAATGACCATTGGGGCTATCCTCGGTCTATTAGTTCCCAATGTCTCCGGAATCGGTTTACTTGGAGATTTATTTGTAGGAGGCCTTAAGGCTATTGCTCCTATTTTGGTCTTTGCCCTAGTTGCCAACGCCCTTTCTCAACACCAAAAAGGCCAAGATAGTAATATGAGAACGGTCATTTTCCTCTATTTACTTGGAACTTTTGCTGCGGCTCTTGTGGCGGTTATGGCCAGCTTTCTCTTTCCTGTTCAGATTGTCTTAAGTAGCGCTAGCACTGAAGTTTCTCCTCCAGATGGTATCGGGCAAATCCTTAGCAATCTCCTACTAAAAATCGTAGACAATCCTGTCAATGCGCTTATTCAAGCTAACTATATCGGGATTCTATCTTGGGCTGTGGTTTTCGGGACCGCCATGCGAGAAGCTAGCAAAAATAGCAAGGAGCTACTCAAAACAATGGCCAGTGTGACTTCAAAAATTGTCGAATGGATCATCAACCTTGCGCCCTTTGGTATCCTGGGCTTGGTCTTCAAAACCATCTCAGACCAAGGTATCGCTAGTTTAGCAAATTACGGAATCCTACTCGGACTTTTGATTGCCACTATGGTTTTCGTTGCCCTAGTGATCAATCCTCTGATTGCTTTTCTCTTTATCAAGAAAAATCCTTATCCGCTAGTCTGGAAATGTTTGCGTATCAGTGGTGTCACTGCCTTTTTCACACGTAGCTCTGCGGCCAACATCCCAGTCAATATGAAACTCTGTAAAGATCTTGGGCTCAATCCTGATACTTACTCTGTCTCTATCCCTTTGGGATCAACCATCAATATGGCTGGCGCTGCTATTACTATCAACATCTTAACTCTCGCAGCAGTCAATACACTTGGAATCTCTGTTGATTTTGCAACTGCCTTTGTGCTCAGTATCGTTGCAGCTATCTCAGCCTGTGGGGCTTCTGGTATTGCAGGTGGCTCACTCCTTCTCATCCCTGTCGCTTGTAGCCTCTTTGGTATTTCAAATGATATTGCCATGCAGGTTGTGGGGGTAGGATTTGTCATCGGTGTTATCCAAGACTCTTGCGAAACAGCCCTTAACTCTTCGACCGATGTACTCTTTACAGCAGTTGCCGAATTTGCAGGTCGGAAGGCTTGACCTATTTGAAATTCCTTTTATAATATGTAGTATAACTATTATTCATTCGGAAAGTATTCTATGTCTATCACCCAACGTACTTTTAAACTTGTTTTAGCTACTTGTCTAGCCTGTGTTCTAGCCTACTTTCTTGATTTATCTTCAGCTGTTTCTGCTGGGATCATCGCCCTTTTGAGCTTATCAGATACCCGTAGAAGCACGATTAAGTTAGCTAAAAACCGCTTATTCTCAACCCTGCTAGCTCTGTCTATCGGCGTCTTGGCCTTTCAACTGACTGGCTACCATATCTGGAGTTTTGGTCTCTATCTGGCCCTCTATGTTCCCCTTGCCTATAAATTCGGTTGGGAAATTGGGATTACCCCTAGTAGTGTCCTGGTCAGTCATCTCTTGGTTCAAGAGTCTACATCACCAGATCTGCTAGTGAATGAGCTCCTCCTATTTCTTATTGGTACGGGATTTGCCTTGACTGTCAATCTCTACATGCCTTCTCGGCAAGAAGAAATCCATCTCCATCATCTCAAGGTAGAGGAAAAACTCAAACACATTCTACAACGTTTTGAATATTATCTTGGAAAGGGCGATGGCCGCAACCGTGCTCAACTCGTTGAGGAACTGGATCAGCTCCTCGAAGAAGCTCTCAAACTGGTCTATCTTGATCACTCTGACCATCTCTTCCATCAAACCGATTACCATATCCACTATTTTGAAATGAGACAGAGACAGAGTCGTATTCTTCGCAATATGGCCCAGCAAATCAACACCTGTAATCTAGCCGCAAGTGAAAGCCTGATCCTTGCTCAACTTTTTGCGAAAATTGCCGATCAACTCAGCCAGACCAATCCTGCAGATGATTTGCTAGCTGCTATCGAAGGCTATCTTGAAGTTTTTCGTCATCGCACACTCCCAAAAACAAGAGAAGAATTTGAAACACGCGCAACCTTACTCCAACTCCTACGCGAATTGGAAAACTTTATCCAACTGAAAGTTGACTTCTACAAACGCTATGCTGAAGAATATAGCGATTTATCTTAATAATCAAAACACCTTTTGAACCGCAAAAACTTGCCATTCAAAAGGTGTTTTTCTGTCTTAAACCTAGCTAACTAGTGAATCATTCTCACAAAATATCAAAATTGACTTGAACTTCTATGATACTTTAAATGATTGACTTATACTCTTCAAAAATCAAATTCAAACCACGTCAGCTTCGTCTTGCCGTACTTAAGTACAGCCTGCGGCTCGCTTCCTAGTTTGCTTTTTGATTTTCATTGAGTATTATCTTGCTCTTAAGAAGTATAGATGGAATTTCTAAACTCATTTGATTCCTTGAGATATGCTTTGTATATAGCTTTTTTCAACTTCTGAACAGGAGTTTCAATGAAACGGTATTGTTTTTGGCTGATATTTCCTGCTTTAATCTGGGCAAGTTCTTCTTTTACCGCTTCTTCCATCAATTGCTTCATTCTTTCAGGATTAGAAATCAGTTCTTGCCTACCTTTATACTCAATCGTAATCGGTTTTAACTTGCTGATATTAGCAATCCGTTCATCCATTTGTTCCTTCTTGAATTGAGCATAGGTTTTGCCAGCTAAGATCTTTTCAAAGATATATTGATCTGACAAGGGACGATTCTCGTTTTCAGCATCTTGCTTATACTGATTAGAGACATAAGGAACGAAGCCTTCGTAGTAACCAAGACCTGCCATGAGTTCAAAGGCTTGTTTTCTAAAGCTGATATCGCCACTCATCCCCTTGTCATTTTCGTTGACACCATAAATCGTATCAAACATATCAACGGTATAATAGCCATTGGCATCTACTTTACCTGTAGCCGTGAATCCCTTTATAATATAGCGATTTACTACGATGTGATTGTCAATCAAGCTATGAACATCGCCTAGCATGCTAGCATCTGCCTCTGTCAAGGCCTTGATTTCCTCACTCTGGTGGGTTGGTTTGACAGATGGATTTGGATAAGAAACAGGAGTTCTTGAACCACTTGTCGCACTCGGCAAGAGTTGCTTGAAGTAGACTGCCTTATCCGCTGCTGACAATCCTCGACTTGCCTCAGCTTCTAGATAATCCAAAGTATAGAGAACATCGAAACTACCATGCATATATTCTTTCAAATCTGTGGCTGATTTAAAGCGTTCTGGTGTTTTGTTGTAAAAACTTTCTTTGTCACTCTCATCATAAACAAAGTTCAAGTTAAAGTAGCTATCCGTTTCAGGAGTGTAGGAGTTTTCAAAGATTCCACGTGCATAGAATTCTGCTCCTGTACCATCCCGTCGACCATAATTATTAAAGAGAACTGTACGATCCAACAAGTGAGTCATTTCATGAGAATAGGTTGCTGACCCTCGATCGTCCAAAACCCTATCAATAAAGTAGCGCACACCAGCCCCATTAGCCTCAGCACCTACTGATTGAGAAGGAGAATACATGCCTAGCGGAGACATGAAATCCTTGACTCCCTTATCCGCCTCTGGACCAAACTCCTTAGACCAGGTTTCCTTGATGCCTGCATTTTGCTTGCTAGTATACTTTTTCATAGTATCCACAATCAAACGGTTGGTTACTAGTTTTGATTGATTGTCTTTTTTAGTGATTCTATAAAGCGTATCAACATAAGCAGCCTGACGCTCAGCCGTCAGTTCAACCAGAGCCTTCACTTTTTCCAATTCAGCCTTATATTGAGTAGGATTGCTCTGAGCCAGTGAGCTATCCATATAAGTTCCGATATTCCCGTAAGAAACGGTTGCCATATTTGTAATAGCATAGATACTTGGTTCCTTGATATTCACTAGTCCTAGAAGGGTAGCCAGGTTATATTGTTTGCGATTATCAATCTGTTGAGGTTCTGCCCCATACTTGGCAGGGTCAGAGGTTAATTTCGTGTAGAGACTTACATTTTCGTCTGTTTTTTCTTTAGATTTCTTCTCTACAACGATAGCTTTTGTAGCATCCTTCAACCAAGTATCGCCATCCATACTTGTAAAGGTAGTTCGGTTATAGTCAAGAAAGTCTAATAGAGTTGACTTATCGGTTACCTTTCCAAAGTATTTTTCAAATGTTCGTGGACTATTGACCAGCTTCATCTCATCATAGCTCATTGAACCCAGAGATGTTAGCCACTCTAGTGATGTCACCTTTTTACCAAAGGAACTTGGATTGTAGGCAAGAATATCACGGATGTTGGTCTTGCCAAAGTCAATATTGTAGAAACGATTGATATAGGTTAAACCTAGGAGAATTTTTTCCTTATTAGCTTCTAGCTCTGCCTGAACCTTAGCTCTGCTTTCCGCTGTGTTTCCAAGCACACTCAAGCTATGGGCTACAACTTTTTTAAGGTCTGTATCTAGGGTCTTTTTCGTTTCTTCAAGCGCGTCTTTAATAGATAATCTTTCTAGATATTCTTTGCGAAGGACTTCTTTAACCTCTTCATCTGTAATAGTAGGATTTGTCTTTTTGAGTTCAATCTTCTTACTAATCACATCTCGTCCCAGAATATTTGGTCTGAGGGCATTTGTCACGTAAGGATTGGAAAGCAAATCCACAGCCTTCATTCCTTGGCTAGCAGGCCGTACATCGATAGCATTTTCTAACTCCGTATTCACTGGAAGAAGATGTGGTTTGTTTTCTTTGGTTCCCACCAAGATGACCTTTGGCTTCATTGCTTTTGTCACAGCACTTGTTTCCGTGTGTGATAGCAATTCACCTGTTTGAGAATTTACTTCATAGACTCTGGTAGTGGTGGTCTCGCCAGGCTCGCCCTGGCTTTCTACTTTTTCAAGATCCTTATCAAGTCTTGGATCCTGACGGCGTTCCTCCTTGATTGGAATTGATATCACGATAGTTTGGACATTTCCAACTTTCACTACCTTATCAATCGGAGCTGTTACTTCTTTTTGGTGATCTCTTTCTGTAACCTGACCTGTCTGAGCATCTACTTGGTAGGTGGTAGTCGTTTTTTCGCTTCCTTCCTTACCTGAAACAGCAACTTTTTCTGTTTGATAAGGAAGCGCAGGGTCCGCTTCATATATCGTTTTATTGGTGATAACCTTCGTTTCCACACTTGGTTTGCTTCCAACTAGAATAATCTCATCTACCTTTTCCACCAAGGTTTTTGATGTACTAGACTCTGTAATCTGGCCACTTGTTTGATCTCTTGTATATCGGGTAGTGGTTTCTACTTGTCCCTTGACCCCATGTGTTTTCGTTTTTCTAGAACCGACCTCTTGACTGTCATCTGCTTGATAAATTATTTTGTAGGGGATTGTTTGGGTTTCAATTTTTGGTTGTGGTAAAGGCAGGGGCTCTTTTTTAGTTCCTACAAGGATGATTTCTGGAATCGGAGCTCTTGTTATTTCATTAGAAACCAGTTTGCGACTTTCCTTGCCATCTACAGTCGTAACCTCGGTTAAGATGGTACGTTCACCATCGACTCCAGCTTGAACAAGTCTAACTTGGCCGTCAGATAAAGTTGGGTCTTCCTTTCGAATAGTCTCATAAGGAACTGACTCTCTTGTTACTTCCAATTCTGGTTTATCTTCAATAAGACTTGGAGCACCTTCGCTTGGAATTGTGGTGGATTCTACCTTAATGCCTACTGCGATAATTTCGGTAACGGGCGCGGTTGTTATTTCATTAGAAACCAGTTTGCGATTTTCCTTGCCATCTACAGTCGTAACCTCGGTTAAAATAGTACGTTCACCTGCTAGGCCTGATTGGATAAGGCGGGTTTGACCCTTAAGCAAGTCTGGATCTTCCTGATGAATAGTATCATAGGCAACGGCTTCTGTTGTAACCTCAAGTTTTAGCTTCACCTCGACCAAGCTTGGAGCACCTTCACTTGGAATTGAGGTGGACTCTACCTTAGTGCCTACTGCGATGATTTCTGATACAGGGGAGGTGGTGACTTCATTGGAAACTACTTTACGAGTTTCCTTACCATCAACCTTGGTGACCTCGGTTAAGATGGTACGCTCGCCTGCTACGCCTGATTGGATAAGGCGAGTTTGACCCTTAAGCAAGTTTGGATCATCCTGATGAATAGTTTCATAGGCAACTGCTTCTGTCGTAACTTCCAATTCTGGTTTATCTTCAACAAGACTTGGAGCACCTTCGCTTGGAATTGAAGTGAACTCTACCTTAGTGCCTACTGCGATGATTTCTGATACAGGGGCGGTGGTGACTTCATTAGAAACTACTTTACGGGTTTCCTTACCATCAACCTTGGTGACTTCGGTTAAAATAGTACGCTCACCTGCTACCCCTGCTCGAACAACACGAGTTTGACCCTTAAGCAAGTCTGGATCTTCCTGATGAAGAGTATCATAAGCAACGGATTCTGTCGTAATTTCAAGCTCTGGTTTCACCTCGACCAAGCTTGGTGCACCTTCACTTGGGATTGAGGTAGAGTCTACCTTATCTGCTTGTAGGGAATGAGGTTTTGTATCTTCAGTCCTAGAAATTTCCTCATTTTCTCTTACAAAGTAATAACCTGTAAATTCATAACCCTCAATCCTTTCTGGACTAGGCAAAAATTCTCCTACAACTGTTTTGACAAGAGCTGGACGAAGCTCCACTAAGTTCTCCAAGGCAGAAACCGATAGAGCAGTCCCACCCACAGCCAAAACTGTCACTAGAAAGAGAGAGGCTCCCTTTCTCTTTTTAATGAGAGTGAGCGAAACTAACAAGATTCCTGTACCTAGCACAGGCAGGATAGCATTTGAAAACAAGCCAGTATCCGGTAACTTCGCAGTAGATTTACGGTAGACGAAGTAATAATCCTTACCTTCCTCCACTTGGATAGCATTCTCTTCAAACCAACGTAGTTCAGCCTTCAAAGATTCAGGCAAGTCTTTATCTTCTACATAGTGTGACACTAGCTGAGGAATCCTTTCCTCTGCAAGCACAGTATTTCCACTTGTGCTTACAAAAAATAAACTCGTTCCTAATAAGACGGAACAAGTTCCTACTGCATACTTTCTCAAAGAAAAGCGTTGTTTTTCTTTAACATGATGTTCTTTCATGACAAACTCCAATTTCGTATCTATTCCTTCTCACAGTATATCAAAAATAGTAAACACCTACAAAAGATTTGAATAATAAAATTCCTATATCTAACTCCTTTATCCAATTTTAAAGAAATCCATCCTTATCCTTTGCAAAGATTCGAAGTTCGAGCTTGATTTTTCAAATATTCTTCCAATATCCTACCACTGAAGGAAAAGATAACACTGGTACAAATCGATGAATTTTTCAAAAATTCTTTGTTACAGAGTAAAAAAACCACAAGTGAAATCAGTTTTTCTGACTTCACTTGTGGTATGTTTTATAAATAGCTTTACTGAATTCAAGCAGAACTCCAAAGCTATTTGCCTATCTCTTTTTCACCGACATTAAGGATATATCTCTCAAACTAAAGTAAGTAAGAGCAAGCATAGCTACTGTAATAAAGAATTCTGTTGGCAGTTGGAAGATTTGTAAGATTGACAACATCAATAGAATCAATAGGGCAACAAAAGCAAATACTAGAATAACAATGTTGACTGTTCCCTTGATACTTTGAGGTGTCGCAAATACATAGAGTAAGAGTAATAAAATCCCTATGATTAAATAGACCATTTTCTGCTCTTTCTAGCTTTTATTCAGCTGACTTTTTCTTTTTGTTTGCTTTCTCACGCTCTGCCTTGTTAAGGATTTGTTTACGCAAACGGATAGACTCAGGCGTTACTTCCATGTACTCGTCGTCGTTCAAGAACTCAAGTGATTCTTCAAGAGTCAAGATACGAGGTGTCTTAATAACTGCTGTTTGGTCCTTGGTAGCTGAACGAACGTTGGTCATTTGTTTCGCTTTAGTGATATTAACTGTCAAGTCATTTTCACGAGAGTTTTCACCGATGATCATTCCTTCGTAAACCTCAGTACCTGGGTTGACAAAGATAGTACCACGTTCTTCGATAGACATGATTGAGTAAGTTGTAGCCTTACCAGCATCGATAGAAACAAGGGCACCACGGTGACGACCACCAATTTCACCTGGAATCAAAGGCAAGTATTGGTCAAAGGTGTGGTTCATGATACCATAACCACGAGTCATTGACAAGAACTCAGTTGAGTAACCAATCAAACCACGTGCAGGAACAAGGAAGACCAAACGAGTTTGACCGTTTCCGGTTGAGATCATATCCAACATTTCACCCTTACGCTCAGAAAGACTTTGGATAACAGATCCTTGGTATTCTTCTGGAGTGTCGATTTGAACACGTTCAAATGGTTCACATTTAACACCGTCGATTTCTTTTACGATAACTTCTGGACGAGATACTTGAAGTTCATAACCCTCACGACGCATGGTTTCGATAAGAATTGACAAGTGCAATTCTCCACGTCCTGAAACAGTCCATTTATCTGGTGAGTCTGTTGGTTCAACACGAAGAGATACGTCTGTTTGCAACTCAGCTTGAAGGCGCTCTTCAACCTTACGGGAAGTGACCCATTTACCTTCACGACCAGCAAATGGTGAGTTATTAACCAAGAAGGTCATTTGAAGAGTAGGTTCGTCGATGTGAAGAACTGGAAGAGCTTCAACTGCATCTGTTGGAGTGATTGTTTCCCCAACGAAGATGTCTTCCATACCTGATACGGCAATCAAGTCACCAGCCTTAGCTTCTTGGATTTCACGACGTTCCAAACCAAAGAAACCAAAGAGTTTTGTAACTCGGAAGTTTTTAGTTGTACCGTCAAGTTTAGAAAGGGTAACTTGGTCACCAACCTTAACTGTACCACGGAAGATACGTCCGATACCGATACGTCCTACGAAGTCATTATAGTCCAAAAGTGACACTTGGAATTGAAGGGGCTCATCAGAGTTATCAACTGGCGCAGGAATGTGTTCGATGATGGTATCAAAGATTGGCGCCATTGTTGCTTCCTGGTCAGCTGGATCATCTGACAAGGAAGATGTTCCGTTGATAGCTGAAGCATACACTACTGGGAAATCAAGTTGGTCATCATCTGCACCAAGCTCGATAAAGAGTTCCAAAACTTCATCTACAACTTCTGCTGGACGAGCTGATGGTTTGTCAATTTTGTTGATAACAACGATTGGGACAAGGTCTTGTTCCAAAGCTTTTTTCAATACGAAACGAGTTTGGGGCATTGTTCCTTCATAAGAATCCACTACCAAGACAACACCGTCAACCATTTTCATGATACGTTCAACTTCTCCACCGAAGTCCGCGTGTCCTGGTGTGTCCATGATGTTGATGCGCGTGCCGTTATAAGCAACCGCTGTATTCTTAGCAAGGATGGTAATTCCACGCTCTTTTTCGATATCGTTTGAGTCCATAGCACGTTCAGCTAGTTCTGTACGAGCATCAAGAGTTGAAGATTGTTTCAACAATTCATCAACAAGGGTTGTTTTTCCGTGGTCAACGTGGGCAATAATGGCTACGTTACGGATATCTTCTCTTAATTTTGTCATGTTTTCCTCTGTTATATTCAAAAATTTATTTTCTAACTGAACGATTATACCACAATTTTAGGCAAATGACTTAACTCAAGCAAGTGTAAATGTTTTCAAAAAAATTTTCTTTGCTTACCTTTTCTTTTCAAAAGAATCAACTTATGATAAGATAGGCTGGTATGCGTTTAGATAGATTATTAGCCCAAGAAAAAATCAGCCGTAAGGGCATGAAACAAGCTCTCTTGAAAAAAGAAATCTTAGTAGATGGACAAGTAGCTTCTTCCCTTTCACAGAATGTTGATACAGGACTGCAAGAACTGATTTTCCAAGGCAAAAGAATTCAAGGGTATGAACACACCTACCTCATGCTCCACAAACCAAATGGAGTCGTGACTGCAAGCAAGGATAAGTTACTAACTACTGTCATGGATCTACTGCCTAAACATCACCAGTCAGAGCAACTCTACGCCATCGGTCGTCTGGATCGAGATACGACAGGACTCCTCCTTTTAACAGATAATGGTCCTCTAGGTTTTCAGCTCCTCCACCCTCAATATCATGTGGATAAAACTTACCAAGTTGAGGTCAATGGACCACTCACATCTGACCACATCCAGCAGTTTAGAGATGGGATTATCTTTCTTGATGGAACTGTTTGTAAACCCGCTCAACTTGAGATTCTGTCTTCAAGTCCAGCCGTCAGCAAAGCCACCATCACTATCTCGGAGGGCAAGTTCCATCAGGTTAAAAAAATGTTCCTCTCTGTTGGTGTCAAGGTCACTGCCCTAAAACGCAACCATTTTGGCCCTTGGAGTCTTGATGACAATCTTCAAGAAGGTGACTATCGACATCTAAACTCACAAGAATTGGCAATTATTCGTGACTTTCTTAGAAAAAGTGGTTAAAAAATGAGGTTGGGACAAAAGATCCCGACCTCACTTTTTATTAGCAATCAAACTTTGACGCGGTTGCTGATTGAACTTTTTGTTCGTCTTTTAGACTCCAAAAAGCTCCTAATCATCCTCGCGGGGCTGGGACTACGAAATCGAGACTTTATCTATCGATTTCTGTCCCACCGCCATTTCTTATTTTTCAACTTTTACTTTCCCTGTCCAAGAATCCAATCCGTAAGAAAGGATATAAATTTCTGAGAAACCTTGTTTTTTCAAGAAAAGGGCTGCATTTGTCACACGTTGCGCACGTTGGTTTTCATAGAGAAGGACAGGTTTATCCTTTCGAAGAGCTGCAAGACTTGTCTTCAATTGATTTGAAGGAATATTACGAGCTCCGAGGATGTGTTTTTTGTGGAACTCTGCTGGATCACGCAAGTCAATCAACTGACCGGTACGAATCAGAGACTCAAACTCTGCATTGTCAACAATTTTTGCAGCACGATGAATACGAAGATAGTTGTATCCCATCCAAGCCAACATCGCTACAATAAGTCCCCATAATACCCAAGTTACCATAATACCTAATCTCCATTTTTTTCTAAATAATCTAATTCTAGTTTGTGCTCTCTACGCAAAACAGATTCTGCTTCAAGATAATCCAGCTTATCCATCAAGCCTGCATCATAGATACGAGAAAGTTCTATCTTCATTAGTTCAATGTCATAAAGACGTTTGCCCATATAGACAACAATACCAAACTGTTTGAGAAATTGTTGCACATCGTAGAGTGTTTTCATAGCTTTCATTCTAGCAAAAAATCAGAGTTTTTTCAATAGTTCAGAGGAAGATTCCCTTTTTACTGCTTACTAATTTTCTTAATACTCTGATGGAGAAGATACCCAACAATCATTCCAACAAAATTCTGCAACAAATTGTGAGGAATATCTGTCAGAGCTACACCCCAACCTTTCATCCAAGAAGTCGCACATGCATAACCGGCTACCATGATAAAAGTTGCCAAAACTAATCCAAGCCATTGCCATTTCCCTTTAAAACCTGCAAAGTAACCCTGCAAGCCATGGAAAAGCAAGCTGAAGAACATCCAATGAGGATAACCTGAAATCAAGTCAATAATGAAACCTCCTAGCCCTCCGACAACGGCTCCTTCCCGGCGACCATAATAAAAAGCGGTGAAGAAGATACCAGCATCTAAAAGAGTTAAGATTCCTGTTTGAGTTGGGATTTTTACAATATAACCTAAAACTACTGATAGAGCAGTAAGTATAGATAATAGGGCGATTTTAGTTGTTTTGGTTTGCTTCATATTGTCTGACTCCATATTGATCTGCTTGTGCAATGGCACGGTAAACAAAGGCTTTAGAACTTTCTACTGCTGGTAAGAGTTCTTCTCCCTTGACTAGCTGGCTAGCAATGCTTGATGCAAAGGTACATCCTGCACCTGCATTTTGTCCTTGGATAACTGGGTTTTCAAGAACAGTGAAATTCTCTCCATCATAAAAGACATCCACAGCCTTATCCTGACTGAGGCGATTTCCTCCCTTGATAATGACTGCTGGCGCTCCTAAGTCATGTAATTTCTGAGCTGCAGCTTTCATATCCTCCAGACTTTCAATCTTTTGATCTGCAAGCAATTCTGCCTCAGGAAGGTTAGGAGTAATGACAGTCACATAAGGGAAAAAGCGAATCAACTCTTGACAGAGCTCACTGACAGCAACGTCGTGCGTTTCCTTACAAACGAGAACTGGGTCTAAGACCACTGGAACTCCTGCACGCTCCTTGATAAAGTTGAGAGCTTTCTCAGCAACACCGACAGTCGGTAAGAGGCCAATCTTAATCCCTCCAAAGTCTACGCTCTTGAGACTATCTAGCTGTTGTTGGAAAATAGTCTCATCTGTCGGAAAGACCTCAAATCCATTTTCCGTTAAGGCAGTCAAGCAGGTCATAGCCACAAAACCATGAAGACCATTTAAAGTATAGGTAGCAAGGTCAGCGGCTAGTCCACCACCACTAAAAATATCATTTCCTGAAAGTGCTAAAATACGATTATTCTTCATAACGAATCTCCTTCAAATACAAACCATTAGGTGCTGCAGTTGGACCTGCCAACTGTCTGTCTTTTTTCTCCAAAATCAGGTCAATCTGCTCTATCGGCATTCTGTTATTACCAATTTTCAGCAAGGTCCCGACCATATTTCGAATCTGCTTATAGAGGAAGCCATTGCCAGAGAAAGTAAAGGTCAAAAATTGACCGGTCTCGTCAACCCTAAGACTGGCTTCCGTGATCGTTCTTACCTTGTCCTCCACACTGGTCCCGGCAGCAGTAAAACCAGTAAAATCATGGGTTCCTTCTAATTTCTTCACAGCCTTTTGCATGCGTTCCACATCCAGTGGGTAGGGATAGTGGGTGGCATAATGACGTCTCATAGGATTTTTAGGACGCCCTCTATCCACGATAAACTCATAGGTCTTGCTGTGCTTGGCATAACGGCAATGAAAATCATCAGCCACAATCTCAATCGAAATCACATCGATGTCTTCAGGACTTTGAGTATCGAGAGCGAAGCGAAGCTTTTCCTCATTCATCTGATAGGGAAGGTCAAAGTGGATAACCTGACCTAATGCATGAACACCACTATCCGTTCGCCCTGCACCATGGATGGTAATGGCCTGCCCTTTATTTAATTTGGTTAAAGTTTTTTCAATTTCCTCTTGGACACTACGCGCGTGTGGTTGCCGCTGAAAACCAGCAAAAGCGTAGCCATCATAGGAAATGATTGCTTTATATCTAGTCATGTATCTATTTTATCAAGAAAATTTCTCTGCAACAAGTTTGAAAACCAAAAATTGTACGGGGACAGATTCTAGTATAATCTAGTTCTTATCTAGATTTTATCATCCTATATTTTCGTACAGGCTCTTCAACTATTTGAACGATTTCAAATCCTTCTTTTTGGTAAAGTTTCTGAGCTCTTTGATTTGCCTCGTAGACATTGAGAGAAATACTATCTATGTCTCCATTTTCAAAGACCAAACTAACAAATCTCCTTAAAGCCTGACTACCTAAGCCTTGCCCCTGTTTCTGGGGGTTGATAAAGAATCTCCCGATATGAAGATTTCTGTCTTCTAGCCTGATTTTCTGGATAAGCCCCACAAACTCTTGTCCATCAAAGATTGAAAAGATTCCTTCCAAATCTTGCAAGACTTGAGTTGTCAAGGGAAAAGGAATCATTGTTCCCATCCATTGTTCTTGAAAGGGTTTGCCAAGGGAGTTGGACCATTGGCATACGAATTGAGCATTTTCTAACCGAAGGTCTTTTTCAAAGTGAATTTTCATATTTGCTATTAAAACTTCTCCTATATCCAACTATTATACTCTTTCTCTTATTTTTTCCGAATAAATAAGTATGATTCATTTTTACTTTTTTCTTGTAGGAGCTATTATTGCTTCCTTTCTAGGTCTTGTCATTGACCGCTTTCCTGAGCAGTCTATTATCTTTCCTGCTAGTCACTGCGATTCCTGTCATACTCGCTTACGTCCCTTGGATTTGATTCCGATTGTCTCTCAAGTAGTACATCGCTTTCGTTGTCGCTACTGCAATGTTCGTTATCCAATCTGGTATGCTTTCTTTGAGTTGTCTTTGGGACTGCTCTTTCTAGCTGAGTCTGTGGGATTTTTAACTTTGGGGCAAGTCATCTTGATAACTGCCGGCTTGACTTTGGGCATCTACGACTTTCGTCATCAGGAATATCCCTTACTGGTCTGGATTTTCTTTCATCTGCTCCTAATGGCCTGCTCTGGCTGGAATCTGGTCATGGTCTTCTTCCTTGTCCTTGGAATTTTGGCTCATTTTATCGATATCCGCATAGGAGCAGGTGATTTTCTCTTTCTGGCTTCTTGTGCCCTTGTTTTTAGTCTAACCGAAATTCTGATTGTAATTCAAGTTGCTTCCACAACCGGCATTCTAGCCTTTCTCCTACTAAAGAAAAAGGAAAGACTTCCTTTCGTGCCTTTCCTCTTGCTGGCTGCTTGTGTGATTATTTTTGGTAAGCTACTGCTTGTCGGATAAAGTCAGCGATTTCTGCTACCTGTCCTTCGTTTAGAGCTTTAACAATTTTCGAACCAACGATGACGCCATCTGATACCGCATTAAAACGTTCTACATCATCCTGGGTGGATACACCAAAACCGGTCAAGACTGGAATATCGGCCACTTGATGCAATTGTGCCAAGTGCTTGTCCA
Source organism: Streptococcus sp. KHUD_014 (assembly GCF_051106275.1). Classification (GTDB taxonomy): domain Bacteria; phylum Bacillota; class Bacilli; order Lactobacillales; family Streptococcaceae; genus Streptococcus. The sequence continues at coordinate 1,652,086 of NZ_CP193666.1, forward strand.
AGTCGTCTCGGTAATTTCCTGATTTCCCTGTCACCCCGTTAATGGCAACGGCATAGACAAATCCTTCAGCTCCCTCAATGAGTTCTTTTTGGCGCTCAATCCCTGTCGTCAAACTAACTAGTGGAATCAAAGCAATGTCTGTATTTACTAGAAAGGGCTCTACAAAGTTGGCATGCTCATGGGGCAGGTCTGGAATAATCAAGCCCTTAACCGCTGTATCTGCCAAATCTTTGATAAAGTTCTCCACACCGTACTGAAAGAGGGGGTTAAAGTAGGTCATGATAACAAGCGGAATCTCTGTTTCAATGGTTTTCAAAGTTTTAACCAAAGCCTGGGTAGAGGTTCCGCGAGCTAGACTACGCAAGCCTGCTTCTTCGATAACTGGACCGTCTGCAACAGGGTCTGAGAAAGGAACTCCTATCTCAATGGCAGACACACTCAAATCTTCTAAAAAGTGGATTGTTTCAGCTAGTCCATCCAAACCTTTCTCGTGGTCTCCAGCCATGATATAGGGAACGAAAATTCCTTTTCCAGCTGCTTTTATAGCGTTTAATTTTTCTGTTAGTGTCTTAGGCATGAGCTTCTCCCTTCTTTGTTGCGTCTGCTTCCAAGCGGTCTTTAACTTGAACTACATCCTTGTCCCCACGACCTGATAGACAGACAATCATAGACTTGTCTGGTCCAAGTTCTTTGGCCAATTTAACTGCGAAAGCGATAGCGTGACTAGACTCCAAGGCAGGGATAATTCCTTCCACACGAGACAAGAGTTGGAATCCTTCCAAGGCCTCTTCATCTGTCACAGGCACATAGGACGCGCGTTTGATATCGTGGTAATGTGAATGTTCTGGACCGATACATGGGTAGTCCAAACCTGCTGAGATAGAGAAGGCTTCTAAGATTTGACCATGGGCATCTTGGAGCACATCCATGAGAGAACCGTGGAGAACACCTGGACGACCCTTGGTCAAGGTTGCTGCATGATGCTCTGTATCCACACCTAGTCCTGCTGCTTCAGCTCCATACATAGCCACTGACTTATCTTCCACAAATGGATGGAAAAGTCCGATTGCATTAGAGCCACCACCAACACAGGCTACTAGGGCATCTGGTAAATTTTCACCTGTCAATTCACGGTACTGTTGTTTAGCTTCTCGTCCGATAACACTTTGGAAATCACGAACAATTTCTGGGAAAGGATGAGGTCCCAAGGCAGAACCAAGGATATAGTGGGTGTCATCGATATTTGCTACCCATGAACGAAGGGCTGCATTGACCGCATCCTTGAGCACGCGAGAACCATCTGTCACAGCCTCTACCTTAGCTCCTAAAAGCTCCATGCGAAAAACATTGAGAGGTTGACGTTTGACATCTTCCTCACCCATGTAGATAGTACATTCCATGTTGAAGAGAGCTGCAGCTGTTGCAGTTGCCACACCGTGCTGACCAGCACCTGTTTCAGCGATTATTTTCTTTTTGCCCATACGTTTAGCCAGTAAAACTTGTCCTAAGGCATTGTTAATCTTGTGGGCGCCTGTATGGTTGAGGTCTTCACGTTTAAGGTAAATCTTGGCTCCGCCGATATGCTGGGTCAAGTTTTTTGCGTAGTAAAGGGGAGTTTCACGTCCTACATACTGGCGTAAGAGCTGGTTTAATTCCTCTTGGAAACTTGGGTCTGCCTGACTTTCACGGTAGGCCTTCTCCAACTCCAAAACTGCTGTCATCAATGTTTCTGGGACAAAGCGTCCACCGAATTTTCCGTAAAATCCATCTTTATTTGGTTCTTGATATGCCATTCTTTACCCTCTCTATAAATCTTCTAATCTTTTTATAATCTTTTTGTCCGTCTGTTTCTACTCCGCTTGATACATCTACTGCAAAGGGAGTAAAGTGCTGAATTGCTTTTACTACATTGTCTTCCTTAAGCCCACCTGCGATGAAAAACGGCTGAGCTAGTTCTGTCGTATCCAGTTGGCCCCAGTCAAAGGTCTGGCCACTCCCTGCCACAGGGGCATCAAAGAGTAGATAGTCTGTCTGAGAATTGGGTACATGTCCCTCTCCATCCACCTGTACTGCCTGAATACTGGCACAAGGCAAATTCTCAAATAAATCATCCCTTACCTGACCATGAACTTGAATCAAGTCCAAACCAACTTTGTCAATGACTTCTAGCAGTTGAGCCCGACTTGGTGAAACAAATACACCAACCTTTTTGACATCTGCAGAAATAAGCTTTGCCAGCTCAGCAGCCTGATCCAAGGTCACCTGTCTTTTACTAGGTGCAAAGACAAAACCGATGTAGTCGGCTCCTGCTGAAACGGCTGTTTCCACCGCTTCTTTGGTCGATAGTCCACAAATCTTAACCTTTGTCAATCTGCAACTCCTTGATTCTTTGGGCTACATCTTCTGCCTGCATGAGAGCTGTTCCTACTAAAATTCCGTTAAAGTATGGTGCAACACGTTTTGCATCCTCCTCTGTAAAAATAGCAGATTCGGAAATGTAGAAGCAATCGTCCTTGAAGTATTGTGTCAAGTCTACGCTAATCTGTAAATCAACTTCAAAGGTTGTCAAATTGCGATTGTTGACACCGATAATTTGAGCTCCAAGTCTATGAGCCACTTCCAGTTCAGCAAGATTATGAGTTTCCACCAAAACTTCTAGACCAAGATCTGTCGCGTAGTCGTAAAGCTCCTTCAGTCGTTTTTCAGATAAGGCCGCGACGATGAGCAAGATGACGGTTGCACCTGCATTGCGAGCACGAATGATTTGCTTTTCATCGATAATAAAGTCCTTGTTAAGCGTCGGAATCTGTACCTGACTGGAAATCTCCCTTAGATAATCCAAATGCCCTTTAAAGAAAATCTCATCTGTCAAAACAGAAATCATCACTGCTCCGTTTTCTTCGTAAGTCTGAGCCTGTTGTAGGATATCCACTTCAAGATTGATATCACCTAGACTTGGGCTTGCCTTTTTGACCTCAGCAATGATTTGCAAACGGTCTTGGTGATTTTTTAAATATTCACTCAATCGATAAGTTTGACGTAGGGGCTGAAGCTCCTCTCGTTCCATCGTTTCAACTTCACGCGCCTTTTGCTCTAGGATACGTGATAAAAATTCCTGACTCATCTTTGATACTCCTGTAATAGTCTGAGTTTTTCAAGGGCCTTACCACTGGCAATCACTTGACGTGCCAATTCAACTCCGTCCTTGATACTATCTGCTTTCCCATTTGCGTAGAATCCGAGACCTGCATTTAAGACTGTTGTTTCCAAGAATGGACTTGGTTCGTTATTAAGAACACTGACAAGAATGGCTGCATTCTCATGAGCATTTCCCCCACGAATGTCCTCAATAGCAATGCTTTCCATTCCCAAATCTTCTGGAGTAAAGGTTGATAAAGTAATTTCACCATTTTCAAGAAGGGCAATGCTGGTAGTTCCATTCAAACCAGCTTCATCCAACCCTTCTGGACCAGCTACTACAATAGCACGCTTGCGACCCATGTTTTTCAAAACCTGAGCAGTACTTTCCAGAAGTTCAGGACGACTGATTCCTAGAAGCTGTGTTTCCAAAACCATTGGGTGGATGAGCGGACCTGTCAAATTCATGATGGTTGGAATTCCCAATTCCAAGCGAGCTGGCATAATGTATTTCATAGCTGGGTGCATGTTTTTGGCAAAGAGAAAGACGATTCCTGTTTGGTCAAATACCTTACCCAATTGTGATGGTTTGAGATCAATATTGATTCCCAAAGCTTGCAAGACATCTGCTGACCCAGATTTAGAGGAAATTGAACGATTACCATGTTTGGCCATGTGGATTCCTCCACCTGCTAAGACAAAGGCTGCAGTTGTAGAAATGTTGAAGCTAAATGACTTGTCTCCACCTGTACCGCAGTTATCCATAGCATCTTGAATGTTTGTTGGAATGTGTTGAGCATGTCCTCTCATAACTTGAGCGAGGGCTGTTCTTTCTTCAGGTGTTTCTCCCTTCATTTTAAGAGCTAAAAGTAGTGAAGCGATTTGTGCTTCTGTCACTCGCCCTGTCACGATGCGTTCGATCACATCTGTCATTTCAACACTTGATAAATCTTCAAAGTTGGCTAATTTTTCAATAATTTCTTTCATTTTGTGTTCCTCACTTTACAACTTTCTCGATAAAATTCTGAATAGAAGATAGACCATCTGGCGTTCCAATACTTTCTGGATGATACTGCAAGCCATAAATCGGCAAGTTTTTGTGTTGAATTCCCATAATGGCTTGGTCATCTGTCGAACGAGCTGTCACTTCAAACTCTTCTGGCATCTCTTCAATTAAAATACTGTGGTAACGCATGACTGGACGATTGTCCTCGATTCCTTGATAGAGAACTGATGGAGTCTCAAATCGAATCTGGCTTTGTTTACCGTGCATAACTTTAGGAGCCAAGCCCAACTTACCACCAAAGACTTCTGCAATGGCTTGGTGCCCCAAACAAATCCCTAGAATAGGTTTCTTACCTGCAAAATCACGAATCATTTCTTCCATTTTCCCAGCATCAGCTGGCCAACCTGGACCAGGAGAAAAGACCAATCCATCTGCCTTTTCAGCATGTTCATAAAGATGTGGGTCATCATTTCTCAAAACCTGAACTTCTGCGAAATTCCCGATGTATTGAGCTAAGTTATAGGTAAATGAATCATAATTATCAATCAATAAAATCATGGTCTTAGTTCTCCCATTCTAGTCATAGATTTAGCTTTGTTAATGGTTTCTTGGTATTCGTTCTGAGCGATGGAATCATAAACAATTCCTGCACCAGCCTGTACGTAGGCTATTTTATTTTTAAGAATCATGGTTCGAATAGCAATGGCAAAATCCATATCTCCAGTTGCTGATAAGTAACCGATAGCTCCTGCATATATGCCTCGCTTCTCTGTTTCTAGTTCATAGATGCGTTTCATGGCCCGAATCTTTGGTGCTCCCGATACTGTTCCTGCCGGAAGTGTTGCCTTCAAGGCATCCATGGCAGTTAATTCTGGTAATAAATGCCCTTTAACCACGCTGGTCAAATGCATGACATAGCGGAAAAGTTCGACTTCCATATACTTGGTTACTTGGACACTGGCTGTTTCAGCAATTCTACCGATATCATTTCGTCCCAAATCCACCAACATTCGGTGTTCTGCCGTTTCCTTTTCATCAGAAAGTAGATCACTTGCAAGTGCTGCATCTTCCTCGTCATTGGCACCTCTAGGTCGTGTACCTGCAATTGGATTGGTTGTCACGATGCCATTCTTGACAGAAACCAAGCTCTCTGGACTGGCACCGATGATTTGATAATCTCCAAAATCATAAAAGTAGAGGTAATTTGATGGATTGGTCACTCGGAGATTTCTGTAGAAGTCAAAAGGATTTCCAGTTACCTCTGCGGAGAAGCGCTGACTAAGCACGCATTGGAACATATCTCCATTGCGAATTAAGTCGCGAGCTGTTTCTACCATTTCTTCAAATTTCTGAGGTGCAATATGTGGTCTAAACTGAAGTGGAGAAACGTCCAAATCTTCAAATTCATTTGGAGCAGAGATTTTCAACTCTTCTAAAACCTGATCTAAAGCTGCTTCTAGTTCATCATTGCTACGATTACTGTAGAGAGCATCCTCGATGACATGAATTTTTTCTTTCTTGTGGTCAAAAACTATATAACTCTCATATACGAAGAAATGCATGTCTGGTGTCCCAATCGTATCCTCAGGGAGTTGGCCAATTTCTTCATAGAGAGAAATCATATCGTAGCCAACAAAGCCAATAGCTCCACCACCAAAAGGTAGGTCTGAATGGTGCTGGCTCTTATGAGTCACTTCATAGAGGAAATCCAAAGGATCACGATCAATCACCTGACCATTTTGATAAAGAACTCCATTCTCAAACTTAATCTCAAAAACTGGGTTATATGTCAAGATAGAAAAACGAGCATTTTCCTTTTCTCTTGGGATACTTTCAAGTATGACCTTGTGTTGTCCGTTCAAACGCATATAAGCCAAAATTGGTGATAAAACATCTCCATGAATGATTCGTTCCATTGTGATTTCCCTTTCAGTTCTTCTTAAATTCCGTGTTGATTCTACAAAAAATCCCCACGCAAAATAACTTGCGTGAGGACGAAATTCGCGGTGCCACCTCAATTATAGGATTTCTCCTATCTCTCATTCCTGTCTCAGATAGCTCCTGTAACAGGTTGTGCGATAAAGGGCACTCCCTTGAGAATTATGTTTTCTTCTCTCATTTTAGATGGACCCAACCTTACAGCTTTCTCTGCTTGTTTTCAGCAACCACAAGCTCTCTGTGAGAGAAATCTCTGTATATTTTCCATCTTTTATTTTTTAGCTTCAAGGTAGTCTGCAATGGCAGCTACGTCCTTGTCTCCACGACCAGAGACATTGATGATGATAATCTCATCTTTACTTAGTTTTGGTGCGCGTTTGACTGCTTCAGCGATAGCATGTGAGCTTTCAATTGCAGGGATAATTCCTTCTGTTCTGCTTAATAAAAGCAAGGCTTGGACAGCTTCTTCGTCGGTCGCTGCTACATATTCTACTCGACCAGAGTCTTTAAAGAAGGCATGTTCTGGACCGACCCCTGGATAGTCCAAACCTGCTGAAATAGAGTAAACTGGCGCGAGCTCTCCATCTTCCTTAAAGACTGCATAGGTCTTCATTCCATCGACAATTCCGACACTACCCTTGGTCATAGTTGCTGCGTGTTTGTCAGTATCTAAACCATGACCAGCAGCTTCTACCCCAACCAATTTGACTTCTTCATCAGCTACATACTGTGAAAAGGCACCGATGGCATTAGAACCACCACCTACACAGGCAATAACGTAGTCTGGCAGTCGTCCTTCTTTTTCCAAGATTTGACGACGTGATTCTTCACTGATGACTTTTTGGAATTCGTGAACAATAGTTGGATAAGGGTGAGGTCCCACAGCAGAACCTAAAACGTAGAAGGCTTCAAGGTCATTCATCCAGGCTCCAAAGGCTGCATCAACCGCATCCTTTAGAGTACGTGTTCCTGTCTCAACTGCGTGAACAGTTGCTCCCATCATCTCCATACGGAAGACATTGAGACGTTGACGCTCCACATCTTCTGCCCCCATATAGACATCACATGCCATACCAAATTTGGCCGCAGCTGCAGCTGTCGCAACACCGTGCTGGCCAGCTCCTGTCTCAGCAATGACACGCTTTTTACCCATGCGTTTTGCTAGAAGGATTTGTCCTAAAACGTTGTTGAGCTTGTGAGAACCAAGGTGATTCAGATCTTCGCGCTTGAGATAAATCTTAGCTCCACCTAGGTGCTCTGTCAAGCTTTCAGCAAAATAGAGTGGTGTTTCGCGACCTGAATAATCCTTCAAGTAATGACGAAACTCAGCTAAAAACTCTGGATCATCCTTGTATTTTTCAAAAGTCACTTCCAATTCATCTAGCAAAACCTGAATTGGTTCTGGTACAAAACTACCACCAAATTGTCCAAAATATCCTTTAGTTGTCATAAATTTTTTCTCCTTCTGTATGAATCCGGCTTTTTATTTGCTTTTAGTAGTAGACAAGGATCTATAGATAGAACTCAATACTCTTCTAAAATCAAATTCAAACCACGTCAACGTCGCCTTGCCGTACTCAAGTACAGCCTGCGGCTAGTTTCCTAGTTTGCTCTTTGTTTTTCATTGAGTATAAGTTCATCAAAGCGACTTAACGCCCTAATAAAGGACAAACAAAATGACGGATAGAAAAAGCCCACACACGGAATATATTTCCATGTGAGGGCGTTCGTAACGCGGTACCACCTCAATTGTAAAGAGAATATCCCCTTTACATCTCTGCCTTGTCTATCAACAAGTTGCACTGTAAGGTGTGCCTACCGAATTTTCATTGTTTCAAATTCATTTTTTCAAATCAGCCCAATTTCACTATTTTCAACCACCTGTTTGCAGCAACCACAGGCTCCCTGAAGATCTAAAATAATTACTTTTCTGATTTGTTGAGTTAATTATATGTTATTGCTTTTTCTTTGTCAACCGTTTTCATTCATTTTTTACTAATTTTTTTTATTAGTTTTTTGAAGAAGCAAGAACTTCTTCAGAAACTCTGACAAAAGTCTCAATGATATAATCTACTTCTTCATCCGTTAATTTCGTGTGAAGTGGTAGTGTAATCTCGTTTACAAAGAAGGCATAAGCTCGCGGATAGTCTGCCATGTCAAAGCCAAGATTCTTATAGGCTGTCAAAAGCGGAAGCGGTTTGTAATGAACATTACTTGCAATTCCTGCCTTAGCCAATTCTTGAATGATTTGATTGCGCTCTTCGAGGCTCGCACCTTTTACATGGGTAATGTAAAGGTGACGACAAGATTCAACAGTATCTGTCTCATGAGTCAATGGATGGATAGGAGTTCCTGCAAATCCACGGTCATAGCGTTCCACGATGTCCTTACGACGCTGTAGTAAAGTAGGATAACGGTCCAACTGTACCAAACCAAGTGAAGCCATGATATCTGTCATATTGCACTTGTAGGCAGGAGTTACGATATCGTATTCCCATGAACCCAGTTGCATCTTGGCAAGAGCATCTTTTGTTTGACCATGAAGGGAAAGGACTTGGAATTCCTTATACATTTCTTCATCATCAATCGCTGGATTGGCTTTCCAAGTGGCACTTCCCCCTTCTGCAGTTGTAAAATTCTTGACTGCGTGGAAAGAGAATGATGTAAAGTCAGCGATTGAACCGGCTGGTTGTCCCTTGTAGGTTGAACCCAAAGCGTGAGCACTATCAGATACAATCACAATACGGTTAAAGGCTTTTTGCCACTTAGTTGAAGCAACAAACAAGTCACGTTTCTTTTCCACAACTTGGAACAAACGGTCATAGTCACAGATAATCCCTGCAAGTTCAACTGGGATGATAACCTTAGTCTTCTCAGTAATTGCTTGCTCAAGCTTGTCATAGTCCATTTCAAAGGTATCTTCTTGGATATCAACCATCACTGGTGTCGCACCTACGTGAGTGATGACGCTACATGATGCTGTATAGGTCATAGCTGGAACGATGACTTCGTCACCAGGCCCTACTTCAAGCACGCGCAAGATCAATTCAAGAGCTGCTGTTGCAGAGTTGAGGCAGACTGTCATAGGCGTTTGAGTATAGGCGGACAGACAACGCTCTAATTCTTTTGTCTTTGGACCTGTTGTAATCCAACCAGAACGAAGGGTATCAGCTACTTCAGCAATTTCAGCTTCGGTAATATCGGGTGGTGAAAATGGAATATTATACTTTGTCATTGATTTACTCCTTTTACTGTATTCAGTCTTGTGACTACTTTATTTTAAAACTTCAACTACAGTCTGAAACATGATTTTGATATCTCCGAAGAAATTAAAATCACGTAGGTAGGCTAGGTTAAAGTGCATTTTCTCTGGAAGGACTCTTTCTACATAGGCCTGGTCAACCGTCATACCTTTTGCAGTCATTTGACTGATGATGGCATCCTCATCCTTATAGTTAATGCTGGCAAGGGAAGTAATCCCCGCAGGTAAGAGCAAGGTAGCCATCATTTCAGGGCTATACTTCTCTGTGTAGCGTGGTACTTCTGGGCGTGTTCCTACAAAGGACATCTCTCCTTTGAGGACATTGACCAATTGCGGCAATTCATCCAAACGAACACGTCGAATGAAATTTCCAACTTTAGTGATGCGACTGTCATTTGCAGAAGTTACTAGACTTCCTTTTTTATCAGCATCCGTCACCATAGTCCGGAATTTCCAAATTTTGAAATGACGGTTGTACTGGGTTACCCGCACTTGCTTGTAAATAACTGGACCCTTGCTATCTAGCTTGATCCAGATGCTTAGAATCAGAAATAAGGGGGAGGTCAAGATTAACAAGACTACGGCTAGAAACAAATCTAGACAACGCTTGAAAATCAGTGAACCTTTTCTTCCAGAGACGAGCTGGTAGTATGGTTTTACCTCGCTCAATTGCATTTCTTGAGGTAGTTCATCCCATTTCAGCATGCACATTCTCCTCTGTTTTTTTATATATAATCTTTATTAACATTCTACATTATACCACAAAATGAAAGAGGCAGTGCAAGAAATCTATGTTTTAAAGGAATTCTTCCTTAGGAAAGAGCCCCTGCCTGCAAACTATACATCTTGTGATAGGTTCCACCCAATGCTAGGAGTTCCTCGTGGGTTCCACTTTCGATGATACGTCCCTTATCAAGAACATAGATACAATTAGCATCTTGAATGGTAGAAAGGCGATGGGCTATGGCAATGGTTGTCCGACCTTGTCTCATCTTAGCTAGGGAATTTTGGACCAGAGCTTCTGTTTCAGAGTCGATATTGGCTGTCGCTTCATCCAAAATCAGAATTTTAGGTTGACTGGCAACAGTTCTAGCAAAGGCAAGAAGCTGACGTTGACCAGTTGAAAAACTCGAACCACGCTCAGATACAGGGGCATCATAACCTAAAGGAAGATCCTGAATGAAGGAATCTGCATCGACAAATTCTGCTGCAGCCTTGACTTGGTCATCGCTGATATCTTGGTACATAGCGATATTGGACTTAATGGTCCCATGATAGAGGAAGGGATCCTGTAGAACCAAACCGATGTTTTTTCTCAGCTCCTCTTGACTATACTTTCGAATATCCACACCATCTAGTAGAACCCGACCTGACTGGAATTCATAAAAGCGCATGAGAACATTGATGATAGAAGATTTTCCCGATCCCGTATGACCGACAAAAGCAATGGTTTCTCCTTTATTGACGGTAAAGGAAATATCATCTAGAATTTGGTGTTGCCCATCATAAGAGAAGGACACATGCTCAAAGCGAATATTTCCTTCTTGAATCTTGGATTGGCCATTTTCTTGGACCGGTTCATAGTTTGACTCATCAATCAGCGCAAAAACACGTCCTGCTGACACCATGGAGGTCTGAAGAGTAGAAAAGTTTTGCGTTACCTCGATGAGAGGATCAAAGAGACGGTTGATGTACTGGATAAAGGCATACATAGTTCCTGCCGTTATTCCTAGATAAAGACCGCGATAGCCAAAGTAAGCCATCAAAACTGCATATCCCAACAGCTTCAACAAACTCATAGCTGGACGTAAAAAGAGAGAATCCAAGGCTACTGAACGATTAGCGTAGACTAGGTGTTCCTGGTTTATCTCATCAAACTCATCTTGCAGGCGTTTTTCTTGGTTAAAGGCTTGAATAATACGAATTCCTTCGATATTTTCGGCCAGCTTACTGTTAATATCTGACAGTAGACTTCTGGTTTTTTCAATGACCTTGACAGATTTTTTACGGTAGAGATTGACCAAAAGGAAAATCAAAGGTAGAAAGAGCAATACTAAAGCTGTCAGACGATAGTCCAAAACGAGCATGGTATAAAGAGTCGTCACAAAGATAAAGACTGCTGAGATAAAGCTAGACAAGATCCCTGAGAACATATCACTTATAGTCTCAGTATCATTGGTCAAACGCGAAACAATGGAACCTGCAGGTGTCTTATCAAAATAAGACATGCCTAGCTTTTCCATATTGGCAAAGGCATCACGTCGAATATCTCTAACAATGCTGTAGGACACACGCGCAAAGAGGCGATTTCCCACATATTGGACAATGGTTTGAAGAATGTAGAGTCCATAGTAGGCCAGCAAAACTGTAACGGCAAGCTGGTTGAGATTATGTAGATACTGGTCGATAAAGTGCGAAGCTACCAAGGGGATGATACTCTTGATAACAGTCGTAGCAAGGAGAAAGGCTAACGCTAAAAAGGTTAGGAGACCATAGGGCTTGAGATAGGACATCAAGCGTTTCAATACAGCCCATTGTTCTTGTTTATTGCGCATCTTCTTCTCCTTTCATTTCTAACTGTTGAGACTGGTAGGTTTGGGCATACCAACCATCCAAGGCTAGTAAGTCTTCATGCCTACCTCGTTCAATGATGCGACCATCCTGCATGACCAAAATCAAATCTGCATGAACAACTGCACTGAGACGATGGGCAGTGATGATAGTCGTTTTATCTTTGCGAGTTTCCTTGAGATTATCGATGATTGCGAACTCTGTCTTAGCATCCACTGCTGACAAGGAATCATCTAAAATCAAGATATCAGGATTTAGAATCATAGCCCGACTCATGGCCAGACGCTGCTTTTGTCCACCAGATAGACTAACACCTTTTTCCCCGATAACTGTATCAAATCCCTCAGGCATGGCTTGAATGTCTTGATAGACTTGAGCCAACTGAGTCGCTTCTTCTACTGCTGAGAAAGGTAGGTCAGGATTTCCAAAACAAATATTCTCTAAGATAGAGCTAGCAAAGAGAAATTGGTCCTGTGGGACGTATCCCATCAAACTTCGCAAGTCAGCTAGTCGATAGTCACGAATGTCATGACCATTTAGATAAATAGCTCCTTGGTCAACGTCATACTCTCGTAGGAGCAATTTGATCAAGGCAGTTTTCCCTGAACCAGTTTGCCCAACCAAGCCCAAGGTTTGCCCTTTTTCGAGACTAAAATGTATATCTCTCAGCGTCTCTTCGTCTTCAAAGGCAAAACGATCAATGGCATAGTCTAAGCACCCATTTTCAATCCCGTCAAGTGGAGATTCTGGATCTTTGACAGGTGACTCTTGAGACAAGAGACTCTCAATTCGTTGATAAGAAACCTTCCCTCTTTGAGTAATATTAAAGAGGAAACCAATCGCCATCAAGGGCCAGACCAACATATCCAAGTAAGAGATAAAGGTGACCAGATTCCCGACGGTTACTTGTCCCGCTTGCACCATAAAGGCACCGACTAAGAGAGTTAAGGCATAAGAAGAACCAACAAAGAGTAGAACCATGGGGTCAAAGAGGCTATCATATTTCATGGTTTGCAGATTCTTTTGGAAGGTCAAATCATTGACCTCCTGGAAAGAGTCCAACTCATCAGATTGATAGCCAAAGGACTTGGTTACCTTGATACCTGATACAGATTCTTGAACCTTATTGTTGAGTTCTGAAAAGGCTGCTTGTGATTCTCCGAAAGCCTTATGGGTCTTTCTCCCCAGACGACTAGTCGCATAGGCCATAAATGGCAAGGGCAGAATGGCAACCAAGGTCATCTGCCAAGAAATGCTAAAGAGCATAGTCAAGAGAGTCACCAAGGCTGTGATAGAGGCATCCACTGCCATCATGACACCACCACCTGCTAAACGAGTCAGAGCATTGATATCATTGGTTGCATGAGCCATCAAATCCCCAGTCCGATAACTCTGATAAAAAGCGGGAGACATCCTTGTAAAGTGCTCAAATAGTCTTGAACGCATGATTTGTCCAAGTCGGTAGGAAGTCCCTAGGATATACATGCGCCAAACATAACGCAGGTAGTACATCCCGAAAGCTGCCAGCAGGAGATAAAAGAGATGAAGCAAGAGCTCATCTTGTGTTAATCGTCCCGAAGTAATGGCATCGATCACGCGCCCCATGACCATAGGTGGGATGAGGTTTAGTACAGAAACCAAAACCAAAGCTACAATTCCAACTAGGTAACGGCGTTTTTCTAATTTAAAAAACCACCAGAGTTTTTGGATGATGGACATAAAATTCCTTTCTAATGACAAATGGAAACCTGAGGCGACTGCCTCAGGTTTTTCCTATTCATAGGTGATGACACTAACTTAAACTTTGTCATATTCAGCGATAAAGATACTCAAAGGAGTAACATTTCATTTATTTTCAATCCTTTACATAAATCATTCTTTATTATATAGGAATGACCTGGATTTTTCAAACCATACGCTGGGGAAATACTCCTTTTTCTGGTATAATATTGTCTATAATCTGAATGAAAAGGTAAACATTATGAAACTGATCTCATGGAATATTGATTCCCTAAACGCTGCACTCACGAGTGATTCTGCGCGTGCGAAATTATCACAAGATGTCCTCCAAACCTTGGTAGCCGAAGATGCCGATATTATCGCTATCCAAGAAACCAAGCTTTCAGCTACAGGGCCTACTAAAAAACACCTCGAGGTGTTAGAAGAACTCTTCCCTGGATATGAAAATACTTGGCGTTCCTCTCAAGAACCTGCTCGTAAAGGCTATGCTGGAACCATGTTCCTCTACAAGAAAGAACTAACTCCAAGCATCAGCTTTCCAGAAATCGGTGCTCCTTCTACTATGGACTCGGAAGGACGCATCATTACCCTAGAATTTGATACATTTTTCGTGACTCAAGTTTACACACCAAACGCTGGTGATGGCCTCAAACGCTTGGAAGAACGTCAAGTCTGGGATATCAAATATGCAGAGTACTTGGCTCAACTAGACAAGCAAAAACCTGTCCTAGCAACCGGAGACTACAATGTTGCCCACAAGGAAATTGACCTTGCAAACCCAGCCAGCAACCGCCGTTCACCAGGATTTACAGACGAAGAACGTGAAGGATTTACAAACCTTTTAGCCAAAGGATTTACAGATACCTTCCGCCATATCCATGGCGATGTGCCAGAACGCTATACTTGGTGGGCACAACGTAGCAAAACTTCAAAAATCAACAATACAGGCTGGAGAATCGACTACTGGCTCACAAGTAACCGTGTAGCAGACAAGGTGACCAAGTCAGACATGATTGACTCAGGCGCACGCCAAGACCATACACCAATTGTCTTGGAGATTGAATTGTAAGGAGTTTCTTTATGGACTACAATGCAGTTATTCCCGAGTTTATAGTCTCGAATCTAGAACAGTCTCGTTCCTTCTACTGCGACTTATTGGGATTCTCTGTCGAATACGAGCGTCCAGAGGAAAAATTTCTCTTCCTTTCGCTTGAAGACTGCCAACTTATGCTAGAAGAAGGTAACGCAGAAGAATTATCCCAACTGACTTATCCTTTCGGGCGTGGTGTCAATATCTCCTTTGGTATCAAGGATGTCCCCAGACTCTATCAGAAAGTAATCGAGTCTAACTATCCTATTCATCGTCCTTTGACTAAAAGAGAATTTCGCGTTGGTGAACAATATATCTACCCCCATGAATTTGCAGTTTTAGACCCAGATGGCTATTTTTTAAGATTTAGTGAATAGAATAATACAGCATTAGAGTGGAAAAAGAAATATAAAAAAGAGGCATGTGCCTCTTTTTCTTATTTCTTTTGTCACTTACCTAATTATAAAGTTCAACAAGTCTATTGTCGAAACAATTCAGATAAAAATCCTTCTCTCAACATTTCTAAGTTAAACACATTAGTAATATGACTAAATGCTTCTGCTAATGGTAAGTGTGCAGTTTTCCATCCTTGACCATCCGTAACCCAAACAAACTCTACGTCATCATCTGATGTAACAACAAATTGACTAAGTTCAGTAAATTCTCCAGCCACCGCTTTTAATTTACTTCCACCTCCACCATAATAATTTGTTTCAATCAGCCAAATCTTATGTTTTTCTCGGGAATAAACTGCAACATCAAATCTTCTCTCAGATTTATCAACAGGTACTTTAATTCCCCACTTATCCTTAATAAATTGGGCTGTAGCTTGAGATTTCCATTCCAATTTTTGTTCCTGACAAATTTTTGCTACATGTCTCTCTAAAATCCCCTCCATGGTTGTTCCACTTCGGTTTTTTCGTGCATTGCTATCTAATCCAGTCTCTACTCCATAAACATAATCAACTAATGAACGATTAGCATGTTGTTGTAAAAAATTTAATAAACCAGATTGCTCGATAAATTTCAAGTAATCATCTATTCTACTAGTGTCTATCGTTTTGAAATCCAATTGCTCAAAAGACATATTATCATCATTGTCTATTGTAAGAATATCTAAAACTCTATCACGACTTGCGATTAAGCTAGGAATAGCTTTTAACAAATTAGGTTGTTTAGTGAATAAACGTAAAGCTTCTGAATAAATATCATCTTTACCAATTAAGTAGTTCAAAGTATTCAATTCTAATTCATACTTCTTTGTCTCACGGTCAACTTTATTCCAATTCACATAATACTCTGGAGTTCTATTGGTAATTGATAATGATTCTAAGAAAATCGTTAACCTTTCTTGTGGGGATTTTATTAAATAATTTTTAAAATTCATAATTAATTTTCCTCTTGTTTAGGTAATGGTAAGCCAATCGCATCTAATGGAATATAATTAAAATAATATTTACATCCAACACTAATAATATAATCTAAAGTATCTTTATAACGAGGATTTTTAAACCAATCTTTATCCAATAAATAAGAATAGCAAACTTCTTTATTTAACGGAGAAAAGAGTTTTTTATATTGTTTTAATTTAAAATCACATGTTTGCAACTTTTCATCTACACTTCCTCCACCACTCTGTGTTTTTTTCTCTATGATATATACAGTATTCTTACTAATAACAAAGATTGCTTCATCAGGCAATAATTTGGCGGATATGATTTTAGTATAATCAAAATCATCAATCTCATCAAAATAGCGATATAGGCCGTCTTTTTGGAAAATCTGTCCAACTTCTTCTCCTAAAAAATCGATTCTCCATCTCATTGGTTTTGAACGTTTTTTCGTTCCTTTGATAATTTTTGCCTTTTCACCCTTCCCCTGTCTCTTTGTATCAAGGTCAATATTTTTAATACTATAACCTGGTTGTTTGGATAAAAATGTAGGGAAATCCGTTTGTATTTCAAAAGCTAAACCTGTTTTAGTGTTTGCTCCTCCAATGCCACCCTTTTTCATTGTGTATATTCCAACCTCTTCTTTGCTATCTTTAAATATTCTTTTTCAGCATCAATGCCTATAAATCTTCTACCTAAGCGTTTAGCAACTACTCCAGTTGTTCCACTTCCTACAAACGGGTCTAAAATATAGTCACCTTCTTTAGTAGAAGCCAAAATTATACGTTCCAATAAATATTCTGGTTTTTGTGTTGGATGCTTGCCAGCCCATTTCTCAGCTTTTTTCGTCAAGGCTCCTGTCCAAACATCTTTCATTTGCTTACCATCATTTAGCTCTTTCATCAAATCGTAATTGTAATAATGACGAGCTTTTTTGTCATTTTTTCTTGCCCATAAAATAGTTTCGGTAGAATGAGTAAAATAACGACAGGATAAATTGGGTGCAGGGTTTGTTTTCTGCCAAGTAATATTATTTAGAATTTTAAAACCTTCTTGCTCTAATGCCATTCCAACTGAGTAAATATTATGCAAACTCCCTGAAATCCACATAGTCCCATTAGGCTTCAAAACTTCTTTTGCTAAACGAATCCATTTGCGGTTGAATTCATGCTTTTCCTCAAATGAAGAAATCTTGTCCCAATCTCCTTTATCAACGGAAACAACTTGTCCCCCCGAATTAGATATCCCACCATTACTTAAAAAATATGGCGGGTCAGCAAAGATCATATCCATACTCTCTGGTTTCATTTTTGACAATAATTTAAACGTATCTGCATGAACAAGAATCATTTTGTCTTTATTATAGTATGGTTTTGTCATTAAAACACCCCCATACTTATATTCGTTAATTTTCATAATTTGTGACTATAATTTCAGAAATTTTTCCTCGACTGGAAGACTTAGCACCATTTGTTCGTGTAGCCTCTACATGATGGATATTAAAATCTTGATATAATTCCTCTACTAAATGACTCGATGAATTTGACAACATTACATAAGCGCCTGCATCACTTAGTCTCCTAAATGTATCTCTTAATCTAACTTGGTCCTCATAAGAAAAACCTTCATGAGTATACGATGTAAAAGCGCTTGTCTCAGATAATGGAATATAAGGAGGATCGAAATAGATAAAATCACCCCCTTGAATATCTAAGAGTGCATCCTCAAAATCGCCTGTTCTAATCTCTATTTGATTGCTATTTAGATAATTTGAAATAGCAAATATTAACTCTTCATCAACAATTTTAGGATTTTTATAGCTACCGTATGGTACATTGAATTGATTTTTAGAATTCACTCGATATAAACCATTGAAATCAACTCTTAACATATATAGAATTCTAGCAGCTCTTTGGACATCAGACATGTTGTTTATTCTATCATCACGATCAGCTGAGCGTAATTGTAAGTAATAATCTTTTGAATTATTTTCCTGATGATACTTCAATATGTCAATTAACTCCCGAGGATTATTCCTAATTTGTTGATAACAATTGATTAACTCAGCATTGTAATCATTAATAACAGCCCTTTCAGGAGCTAAATCAAAAAATAATGCCCCCCCTCCGATAAAAGGTTCATAATAATCATTATACCTTTCAGGCATAAGTTCTTTTATGATAGGTAATAATTGCCTTTTACCACCTGTCCATTTAGTGAATGGTTGTAGAATAACTTTTTTCGTTTGTTCAATATTCATACTTATTATTATACCACATATAAGTAACCATTAGCTTGGTATTTCACTGCTCTTATATATTTCTCTGGAACTTCTTTAACAATTTAAAATGAGTAGGATAATTTTTCCTACTCATTTTTTCTTTTATATCCTCACCTGTCTATCTTCAGACCGTTGTCCTGTGACAAACATGGTGAAGGTTGCTTTGCAGACATTTCGGCCATCTTGGTTGATGATGTCAACATCGACGACACAAGTGGTACGTCCTTGATGGACACATTCTCCTTTGATAGTGAGAACATCCCCTAGATTTCCAGCTTTCAGATAGTTGATGGAAGACTGGAGTGTCACCCCGTCTAATCCTAGCGAAATCACCACAAGACCACTGATTTGGTCACATAGGGTAAAGAGATAGCCTCCATGGGCATTCCCATAGTAGTTGAGTGAGGAGTCCACTACTTTTGTTGTCACCACCACGTGACCGTCTCTCATTTTTTCAATTTCGTAATTTTCAAAGGCAGATATAGCGTCAAAGTGAAAATCTTTCATACGTTCCTCCTGATATTTCAAACGACACTATGATACTACTTTTCAAGACTCTACGCAAGAGAGAAGCACTTATTCGGGCAAAATACCAACCTGCTCCACAAAGCGCATAAAGGCTGCTTGTCCTTCTTCTGTTTGCTTGTAAACTCCTGCATCTTCCAAAACTCGTGCAAATATTTTTCCAACAGACTCTTGGACGATATTAAGAGCTTGAATTTTATCTTTTAAGTCAGGATGGGATTCTTTCAACTCATCTGCCCATTCTTGGTGATAATCCGCAATAGAAACATCCTCTCCGACTAGGTAAGCTGCCACCTGCTCCACTTCTTCCTTCAAGCGTGGTGGCAAGATTGCCAATCCCATAACCTCTATCAAGCCGATATTTTCTTTCTTGATATGTTGGACATCCTTGTGGGGATGATAGATACCATCTGGATGCTCTGGAGATGTTTGATTGTCCCGCAAGACCAAATCCAACTCAAACTGCCCATCTCTTTTACGCGCAATCGGTGTGATAGTGTGATGCGGTGTTCCATTACTTTCCGCCAAGACCTGAACACTTGGATCAGAATACTGACGCCAAGCCAGCAAGATTTTATCCGCAAGGTTAGTCAGCTCGTCTTTTGAATCCGACGTCAATCGAATCACAGACATAGGCCACTGGACAATTCCTGCTTTGACAGTTTCAAAACCTTCAAAGGTAAAGTTTTTCTGAATAGGAGCCACTTCCATTGGGAAAACATGACAACCACCTTGATAATGATCATGGGTCAGGATGGAACCACCCACGATTGGTAAGTCTGCATTCGAACCAGCAAAGTAGCCTGGAAACTGCTCCACAATCGCTAACAAACGTTCAAAACTTTGGCGACTAATAGCCATAGGACGATGTTTTCTGTCTAGGAAAATACAGTGCTCATTAAAGTAAGCGTAAGGCGAATACTGGAAGCCCCACTCCTGCCCAGAAATATCAAAACGAATAATCCGGTGATTGCTTCTAGCGGGATGATTGACACGACCATGGTAGCCTTCATTTTCCATACAGAGCTGACATTGAGGATAGTTACTCGACTTAACCAACTTAGCTGCCGCAATCTCTTTTGGATCCTTTTCAGGCTTAGAGAGATTGATGGTAATCTCTAGTTCACCGTAGTCAGATGGTACACGATAAGCAATGTTCTTTGCGATAGCCTTCAGTTTGATGTAGTCATTCTTCTGACTGAGTTGGTAGAAGTCTGCAATTGCCTGCTCTGGTGACTGGGCATAGGTATTCCAAAATTCACGATTAACCTGACTTGGACAAGGGGTTACCAAGTCCATGAGGTCAGCACCGAGAATCTCACGCGCAGCCTGACTATCTTCAATCGTTCCCAATAGAACGGCTTCCTCGACAAGCTGATCTTTGAGGTCAATCAAATCATCTTGGTCAGTCTCAACTTCAAGAACTCCATCTCCCACCAGTGCTAAAACACGATTGGTCAGATAAATTCGATCCAACTCTTCAAAGCTACTTTCTGCAATGACTTTGGTAACAAATTTTTCTACTAAGGTCACTAGATAACCTCCTTCTGACTATTCAAGAACGCGAGTTCCACCTGCCACTTCAGCGATATAGAAGCTTGGAGCGTAGCCAACGATTTCTTCATAGTGCTTGCCTACAGCTTCCTTAAAGGACTCAACAGCATCCTTTTGAACCAAGGCGATTGCACAACCACCAAAGCCAGCTCCTGTCATACGAGCACCAAGAACACCTTCTTGAGCCCAAGCTGTATGAACAAGGGTATCTAATTCCAAGCCAGTTACTTGGTAATCGTGCTCAAGTGAAACATGAGAAGCATTCATCAAACGACCAAACTTGTCTAAATCTCCTGCTTGAAGAGCCGCTTGCGCTTTAAGGGTACGTTGGTTTTCAAGAACTGCATGACGCGCACGTTTCAAGCGATTTTCGTCTTTGATCAGGTAGCTATATTCATCAAAAGCCCATTCATCCAATTCCCCCAAGGTTTGAATATTCAAGGCCACTTGGAGTTCTTCTACTGCTTTTTCACATTCAGCACGACGTTCATTGTATTTAGAATCCGCAAGTTCACGGCGTTTGTTAGTGTTCATGATAACAACAACATTGTCCTTCAAATCAAGGGGAACCAAGTCGTATTCTAAAGTATTGGTATCAAGGTAAATAGCACGTTGATCTGCCCCCATACCGATAGCAAATTGGTCCATGATACCAGAATTAACCCCAATAAAGTTGTTCTCTGTCAATTTCCCGATTTTTACTAAATCTAAACGATCCAATTTTAGGTCAAAGAGGTATTCTGCCACGACACCTGTCAAAAGCTCTAAGGATGCAGATGAAGACAAACCGGCACCATTTGGGATATTCCCATAGACATAGAAATCAAACCCTTTATCAATCACATGTCCAGCTTCTTGCAAGAAATGAAGGACACCTTTTGGATAGTTGGTCCAGTTGTGCTCTTTCTCAAACTTAAGGTCAACCAGAGGCACTTCGATAATGCCTTTGTCCTCAAAGTTTGCGGAGTAGAAACGCAAAACTTGGTCATCACGCTTGCGTGCTGCTCCATAAGTTCCTAGTGAAATAGCAGCTGGGAAAACATGGCCACCATTATAGTCAGTATGCTCCCCAATCAAGTTGATACGGCCTGGTGAAAAGAAGGTTTGATCTGCTTCGTGACCAAAAACCGCAAGAAAATCCTTGCGAAGTGCATCAGCAGTAAGATGTTGTGTCATATGAATTCTCCTTTGACAATTTGTTAGGTAAAAAAGTTTACCTTGTAATCGTTTTCTTCTATTGTACCCAAGGGTTTTGCTTTGGTCAACATTTTTACCGATATTTTACTAAACTATGAGTAAAAAGATAGAAAAATATGATATAATAACCTAAAAAGGAGGGGAATTATGGCTACACTCAAAGATATTGCTCAGTTAGCCTCTGTCTCAATCGCAACTGTATCCCGTGTCCTCAATCGCGATCAGAGTCTATCTGTCACAGAAGAAACCCGACATCGTATTTTAACTGTCGCTGAAGAACTAGGTTATACCAAACATCTTAAAACAGGCGAAAGTCACAAACTTAAACAAAAGATTGCTATTATCCAGTGGGTCAGCGAACAAGGTGAGTTGGAAGACCTCTACTACTACCAGATTCGACTAGGAATCGAAAATAGGGCACAAGAATTAGATTACGAAATCTTACGCTATTTCAATGATCAACCTTTTACGCTTAGCGAAGAAGTCATTGGAATTCTTTGTATTGGAAAATTTAGCAAAGCACAGATTGCATCATTTGAAGAGTATCAAAAACCTCTAGTTTTTCTAGATAGTGACACCATAGCCTTGGGACACACCTGTGTCATTACAGATTTTAATAATGCTGTTAGACAGGTTGTCGATTACTTTACAGACCACGGGATTAAGAAGATTGGTATCTTATCCGGTCTTGAAACTACTACTGACCAAGAAGAAGTCATCGCAGACAAACGCTTAGGTTACTTTAAATCCTATACACAAGAAAAGGGAATTTATAACGAGAAATTCATTTTCCAAGGACTTTTTACTGCCCAATCTGGATATGACTTGATGAAAGAGGCTATCGAAAAATTAGGAGATAAACTTCCACAAGCCTTTTTTGCAGCTAGTGATAGTTTGGCAATCGGTGCCCTTCGCGCCCTTCAAGAAGCCAGCATCAGCATACCAGAGCGCGTGAGCATTATTTCCTTTAATGATACCATTCTAACCAAGCAAGTGTTCCCACCCCTTTCCAGTATCTCAGTCTACACCGAAGAAATGGGACGTACAGGAATGGATATTTTAAACAGAGAAGTTCTTCATGGGCGTAAAATTCCAAGCCTCACCATGCTTGGAACCAAACTGACGTTAAGAGAAAGCACCTTGCATTAAATACAACTGTTTACAATAGAAAAATCCTAATAAGAGTTCACTCTCTATTAGGATTTTATTTTCTATTCAATCACAATCATAGCTTTAATGGTCTTACGTTCATCCATATCTTTATAGGCTTGATCAATCTCATCTAAGCGATAACTATGAGTGAACACACGACCTGGATTGATGTCTCCATCAAGAACAGCCTTGAGTAAGAACTGTTTGTCATAGGTGGTAACAGAAGCTGCTCCACCTGCTACAGAGATGTTTTGGGCAAAGGTCGAACCAAGAGCACGGTTATTGTAGTGAGGCACACCAACAAATCCTAAGCGCCCTCCATTGTGAAGGACACCTAGGGCTTGATCAACAGCTGCTGCAGTACCGACACATTCAAGGGCAGCATCCGCTCCGCCACCAAGGATTTCACGAACCTTAGCAATACCTTCTTGACCACGTTCTTCAACTACCGCTGTAGCACCGAATTCCATAGCCAGCTTTTGTCGATCTTCATGACGGCTCATGAGGACGATTTGGGAAGCTCCACGCATTTTGGCTGCAATAACAGCACATTGTCCAACTGCCCCATCACCGATTACCACCACTTTGTCACCTGGTTTGACATGAGCAACACGCGCAGCATGGTAGCCCGTCGGCATAACATCTGCCAAAGTCAAGAAGGATTTGAGCATGGCTTCAGTATAATCGGATGGTTGTCCAAGGACTTTTACGAGTGCCCAGTTTGCATATTCAAAACGCATGTACTCTGCCTGCACTCCATCAGACCAGTTGGTTCCAATATGGCGATCGCAAGTTCCATCATAGCCAGCGTGACAGGCATCACACTCGCCACAGCCATGGGTGAAAGGCGCAATGACAAAATCTCCTGGTTTAACCGTTGTAATAGCATCTCCGATTTCTTCGACGATTCCAATAGCTTCGTGACCGCTATTTTGATGCCCCTTTTCAATGTCTGGATTACGGTAGCTCCAGAGGTCTGAACCGCAGACACAGGTACGGACAATCCGGAGAACGACATCATCCGGCGCCTCAATTTGCGGACGCTCCACTTCGACAAGACCAACTTGCCCTGCTTTTGTATAGACTGTTTTCTTCATAAGAACAACCTACTTTCTTTGCTTACTTACCTTTAGTATACACTTTTATGAGTCAAATAGCATGCAAGATGATAGTAAAAGTTTCCACCAAACAAAATTGACTCCTAAGAACTCAATCATCTTATAGATATAATAGTCAGACTAGCTGGTCTCCTTTACTTAGCCTAAAAATGAGATAAATCTTTCAGCTGTTTCTGGTTCTTGATGATCATGAAAGAGTGTACGTCCTTGGTCCAATCCTTCTATGTTCTTCATTTCATCTTCTGTTAACTCAAAGTCAAAAATATCAAAGTTCTCTTGCATCCGTTCTTTACGAACAGACTTAGGAATAACAACCACGTCACTTTGAAGTAAGAAACGTAGAGCTACTTGCGCTACTGATTTGCCATACTTTTCTCCAATTGCCTTCAACAAAGGAGTATTAAAGAAGTCATTTTTTCCTTCCGCAAAAGGCCCCCAATATTCAATCTGGCAATTGTATTTTTCCAAATACTTTTTGGTCTCTTTTTGTTGCTGAAAGACATGGGTTTCTATCTGGTTGACAGCCGGTTTAATTTCCACAAAATGTTGAAGATCAATGAATCGATTAGGCGAAAAGTTAGAGACACCAATAGCCCGAATCTTGCCAGCCTTGTAAGCTTCTTCCATGGCTCTATAAGTTCCATAATAATCACCGAAAGGTTGGTGAACCAACAAAAGGTCAATATAATCTGTTTGAAGCTTTTTCAAGGATTCTTCAATAGAAGCCTTGGCCTTTTCATAACCAGCATTCGAAATCCAAACCTTGGTCGTGATAAAGAATTCTTCCCGTGGAAGACCTGACTCCAAGATAGCTTCCCCAACACCTGCTTCATTGCCATAGATTTGTGCAGTGTCAAAGGAACGATAACCAACCTCGATAGCCTCAAGAACTGCTCGCTTTGTTTCATCTACTGGAGTCTGAAATACTCCAAATCCAAGTTGTGGCATTTTGATATTGTTGTTTAAGGTTTTGTAAAACATATTTTCCCCTACTTCTTTTGATACTTTTAGTTTACACTCAATTTAAAGATTTGTATACTAGCAAATGAAAAATAGCATATATAAGAGGAAAACACAGTATCAACCTTTCCAAAACTTCTCTCTAGTGTTCGTGACCTTTTATGCCCCCAATATCTTCAAGGCAGCGCTTGTGTTGATTATGATTCATTGGACTAGTATCCACTTCAATAGTAATATTGTGAACTCCACTTTGTCTTAATTGACTGCGA
This sequence comes from Streptococcus sp. KHUD_014, assembly GCF_051106275.1. GTDB lineage: Bacteria > Bacillota > Bacilli > Lactobacillales > Streptococcaceae > Streptococcus. The sequence continues at coordinate 1,677,278 of NZ_CP193666.1, forward strand.
ATAGCTTCTTTGCATTCTTCCATTCGTGTCAAATCCTCTAAGCATAGATGAACAATTGCATTATTTTCTAGACCATCCATGGACCAAATACTCAGTTGATTGATACTCTTGATATTTTCTAGAGCAAACAACTCCTTTTCCAGTTTACCTGTATCAATACCTTCAGGAACCGCATCGAGAAATATCTTAAGTGTAGACCAAAAACGTGGAATGGCTTTTGACAAGATAAAGAAGGAAATGATAAGTGATAAGAGAGGATCTAAGATATACCAATCCGTAAATCGTAGAATAATTGCCATCAGGATGACTGCTATCCAACCCAGGGTATCTTCCAGAAAATGCAGGCTAAGGATAGACTCATTCTTTGTTTTTCCTTTACGAACCACTAAACTCGCTAGCACATTTATACTAACCGCAATAATTCCAAGCCAGAGGATTCCTTCATCATTGATAGGTTGTGGATGAAATAGTTTCCTTATATTTTCCAAAATGACTAGAGCAGATCCTGTCATGAGAATCACAGCCGTTATCAAAGCTCCTAGAAGGCTAAATCGTTTGTAACCCAAGGTGTAATGACTATCCTCTTCACGATTGGAAATTGTTTCAAGAAAGGCTGATAGCCCAATTGCAATAGCATCTCCTAAGTCATGGACAGAGTCCGCAAGAACAGCACTAGAACCAAATACTCCGCCTGCAATAAACTCAACAATGGCGTAACTCAAATTTAAGAAAAAAGCCAGCCAAATAGCACGTTTTGAACTCATTTTTCCACCTTCCTTTGTTATAATGGGACTAGGAAAATTTTTTTATAAAATTTTCCTAGTCCCACGCCCGTAATGCTGATTAGATGCTCTTCGAGCTAAATAGCGAAAGAAGATCCCAATCAGCTACTGCGTCAAACATATATTTCTATAAATATTCTGAGAAATGAGACTATTATCTCTTCTCTTCATTGTTATTATCCAATAAAATAAAAAGAAAGGATAGGAGCAAACTGTTCGGTTTGTAAGTTACTGAACAATTGATTCAAATTGTCTATATGAGTACTCAAGATCGTCGTATTACCAAGACTCGGAAAGCTATCTATACTGCTTTTTTACAATTACTAAATCAGAAAGATTATGAATCCATCACGGTCCAAGAGATCATCGACCTAGCCAACGTTGGACGTTCAACCTTCTACAGTCATTATGAAAGTAAGGAATTACTCCTAGACGAGCTCTGCCGTTATCTCTTTCATCATCTTTTTGATCGCGAGGAGAATATTAGCATCGAAGCATATTTGACACATATTTTTTTGCATTTTAAGAAAAATCAAGACCATGTCACTAGCCTTCTTTTTTCAAAAAATGACTACTTCCTTCGTCAATTGCAAAAAGAATTGGAACACCATGTTTATCCCATGGTTGCAGAGAACTTGCAAGTTTCCTATCCTAAGATTCCAGCCTCCTACCTCAAACATTTTGTTGTCAGCAATTTTATTGAAACACTGACCTGGTGGTTAAAAAAAGGAAAATCTTATAAGGAAGATCAAGTAGTGAGATTTTACTTAGACGTCATGGAAATGACAAACAAACAAAAATAAATCATCATTATTCTAGCTAGAGAGGAAATCTTATGAACTTCGTTATTATTCTTGCTATTTTTTTAGCCTTCTTACTTCTTGCTTTTCCTCTTCATCATTTATTGGCTAGCCTTTCAGAATTAAGAAAAGGCAGGAATCCCCTAGGAAATCAGCTTCTCCTTATCGGAAGTATCCTTGCTACCTTATCTATCTTCCTCTACTTCTTTGCTACCTTATCTATCTTCTGCTACTTCTTTTTGCCGATTGTCGCACTATCTATTTGGCTGATTGGCTGTGGTTTGATTTGCTACGGAGCCTATTGGAATGACAAACAGAAAGGAACCTTTAAAAAGTCTCACCATATCATCAGAATTACATTTGCTATAGTATTGACACTTATACTAATTTTATTCTAATACAAAAACCCCATCTTATCTAAAAAGAAAGATGGGGTTTATGTTAGTATAAAGTCCATTCTACTTTTATTTTTGAAGAATTCCTTCCTGAACTAGAAAATCACGCGCTACTGTTTCGGCCGACTTGCCTTCCACACCAACCTGATAGTTGAGTTGACTCATTTGGCTTTCTGTAATTTTACCAGCTAATTTATTGAGAACAGCTTCCAATTCTGGATGTTTTTTCAGTAATTCAGCTTTCATCAGTGGCGCTCCTTGATAAGGCGGGAAGAGTTGTTTATCATCCTCCAAAACCACTAAATCATACCGAGCAATTTCAGCATCTGTTGAGTAAGCATCTGTAATTTGAATGTCACCTGACTGGATGGCTTGGTAGCGAAGAGCTGGCTCCATGGTTGCCACATTGAGATTCAACCCATAAGCAGACTGCAAGCCCTTGTTTCCATCCTCACGGTCATTAAACTCCAGAGTAAAACCAGCCTTGAGCTGTCCTTCTACTTTTTTCAAGTCTGAAATCGTCTTAAGCCCATATTCTTGCGCAATTTTTTTGGAAACTGCTATAGCATAAGTATTTTGATAAGCCATGGGTTTAAGAAAGGCTAGTTGATCCTGTTTGGCAATACCATCACGCGCTACTTCATAAACTTCTTCAGAGTCATTGCTCACTTTAGGAGCTGGCTGCAAGAGAGAGCCTGTAATAGTACCTGTAAATTCTGGATAGATATCGATATCACCCTTTTTAAGCGCTTGATAAAGGAAATCTGTCTTCCCAAAGTTAGGCTTGACCGTCACCGTCATATCCGTATTTTCCTCGATGAGAAGTTTATACATATTCATGAGAATCTCAGGTTCAGGCCCCAACTTCCCAGCTATAACCAGATTCTCTTTCTCTTTGTTAGGAATCATGCTTGGAGCATAACTAGCTCCCAAACCAAGCACCATGATAGCAAAGGTGGAAATAATCGTACGCAACTTTGCCTTTTCCAACCATTTGAGAATGACATTAAAGAGAATGGCCAAGATGGCTGATGAGATTGCCCCGATTAAAATCAGACTGGTATTCCGACGATCAATTCCCAAGAGAATAAAGGATCCTAATCCACCAGCTCCCACAAGAGCTGCTAGAGTCGCCGTCCCAATAATCATGACAGTCGCTGTTCGAACTCCCGATACAATAACAGGCATGGCAAGTGGAATTTCAAACTTCTTGAGTCGCTCCCACTTGGTCATCCCAAAAGCAATCCCTGCCTCCTCAAGACTAGGATCAATGCCATTCAGGGCTGTGATTGTATTTTCTAAAATCGGGAAAATAGCGTAAATGACAAGAGCTGTGAGGGCTGGTAAGGTCCCAATCCCCATGAAAGGAATAAAGAGCCCCAACAAGGCCATTGAAGGAATAGTCTGAAAAATACCCGCAACTTGTAGCACCCAAGTCGCTGCTTTTTTGTGACCATTTAGATAAACCGCAAGTGGGATGGTCAGAAAAATAGCGACCAATAAGGTCAAAAGAGATAATTGTAAGTGTTGTCCCAGAGCTGTTACCCATTCACTAAATCGCTCCTGAAAGGTTGAAATGAAATTAGACATGAAGACTACCTCCAAACAAGTTCGCTACAAAGTCTGTCGCAGGGGCTTGTAAAATTGTTTCAGGTTCTGCGACCTGGCGAATTTCTCCATCCTGTAAAACAGCAATTCGATCCCCTAATTTTAAAGCCTCATCCGTATCATGAGTAACGAAAATGGTCGTCATACCGAACTCCTTGTGCAAGTCTTTGGTGAGAGCTTGCAACTGCTTGCGAGATATAGCATCCAAAGCTGAGAAGGGCTCATCCATCAGCAAGATTTTTGGTTCCCCAATAATGGCCCGTACAATCCCAATCCGTTGTTGCTCCCCACCAGATAACTCGCTTGGTAAACGATGAGCATAATCTGTAGCAGGTAGACCAACCTTGTTCAAGAGTTCTTCTGTTTTAGAGGCGATTTGTTCCTTTCTCCAACCCTTCATCTCAGGAATCAATGCTATATTCTCAGCGACAGTTAGATTTGGAAAGAGAGCAATGGCCTGAAGGACATAGCCGGTACTGAGACGTAACTCCCGTTCATCATAATCCTTGATCCGTTTTCCGTCCATATAGATATTGCCATCAGTCGGCTCCAAAAGACGGTTAATCATCTTGATCATGGTGGTTTTTCCAGATCCTGAAGGGCCTACCAAGACCATAAATTCTCCATTTTTAATGCGGAGATTGACATCTTTTAAAATGTCCTTATCCGTGTAGCGCAAGGCTACATGTTTGTATTCAATCATGTTCTTCCTCTATAAGTTTTCTATCTCTAAGAGTATCCAATAGGCTACTTGCCGGATGCCCTAGGACTTTTTCGATATCTGTTGAAACCCCAGCTTGTTCCCCAACTTTGATAGCTGTATAAGTGCTGACCCAGGCATCGTACTCCCAAGTTTGTGCTGGCCATTTTTTCCGTGACTCATAAGCTTCTTCTACTGTTTCATCCACATACGCGATGGCCTTACCGGTCTCTTTTGAGAGAAGCGCTACGATTTCTTCCATGGAAAGATCCTCTGGCCCTGTCAAATTCAAAGTTTGATTTTCCCACTCCTTAGGATTTAAAAGAATCTCTGCTGCAACCCTAGATGTGTCCTTACGGGCAACAGCTGACAGAAGACCACTGCCGGCCGGACCACGAATCTCTCCATTTTCAAGCGCCATATCAATCAGGAAGTCCAAGTAAAAATTATCTCTCAAAAAAGTGTAGGTGAATCCTAACTCCTTGATATAGGCTTCCGTCTGGGCATGATCTCGAGACAAGGTGAAAGTTGCCTTCTCATCTGCCCCATAAAAGGAGGTATAGACGATATGCTCTACTCCTGCTAGCTTTGCAGCATCTAAAAAGTCCTTGTGTTCCTTGACACGCTCTGGATTTTCCCGAGCAGAAACCATTAACAAGATATCGATAGCCTTTAAAGCCTCAACCACTTCTGGAGTATTGGTATACGACATTCTACGTATTTCCGCAGACGCGTAAACCTTAGCACGCTCTGGATTTCGTGCTAGATGGACGGAAGCGATTCCTTTTTTATCGATAAGATCAGCCACATAAGAACCTAATTTCCCTGTTACCCCCGTAATACCAATCATAACTGTTACTTCCTTTCCTTAGATCTCATTTTCTTTAGCTTTTAGATTTGTGATAATACGCTCTTGATAAGCCTCAAATTCTCGGATTTCTTGATTGGAAAATCCTTGGTAGAAAATCTCCCCCAATTCTTTACTGACACGGTCTCCAATTTCTTTTTGTGCCCAACCGAGATCTGTCAAAGAGATATATTTTTTCCTTTTATCCTGCGTGCAAGGTTGAATCGTGACCAAACCTTGTTCTTCCAATTTCTTAACCATACTGGTCAATGTATTATTGGCTAAACCCGTCGCAAGAGCGATATCCGTAGCAGTTGCCCAACCATCCTCTTTTTCCCAAAGCACTGTTAAGATCTTACCTTGTTCACTTCTGTATTGAGCATCTGGTTCCTTGCTCAAGAGTTTTTGGAAGATACGCCCATTCAACAAGCGAATCTGTAGAGCTTGGTAGCCCCCTAACATCTTGTCCATTATGTCTCCTTTTTATTCTATATCGAACTGTTTAAGCATATAGTAACTTTTTTGATTACACCTGTCAACTGTTTCGATATAGAAATATTAATTTTTTAATAAGTCTAAGTAAATTTCATAATCAAAATCCTTAAAAACATTGAATACAACTGTTATATCAGTGTGTTTTATCTGAAACTGTGTAACCGTCTCCATCGCAATCTTGACTGACTCTTCATTTGGAAATCGAAATTCTCCTGTTGAGATACAACAAAATTCCAATTTCACAGAGCTTGTTCATAAGCTAAGGTCAAACACACTTCATAGGACGATGCTAACTGCTACCTTTTCAAATCTATCAACTCTTCATAGATAAGAGACCCACCGTGTGAACGACATAGAGGTAAGGGAGCTTGTAGGCCTTGGTTATCTTTGCATGACCTGTAGCTTCATGATTTCCTTGCTCCTGCATGAGCACATAACAGACTAAACGTAGTTCAAGTCCAGTAGTTTTGTGAATTGCATTATCAAAGGAAATTCTTCATCTATAAGCTATTTTGTTATAGAAAAAAATAAAAACTTCCTACAAAAAGTAGAAAGCCATCATTTTTATAAAATTAAACATGAATCACATCTGAAGCATTCCTCTTAAAGAAACTACTATGGACCAGATAAGGACCATACTTAGAATTTTGACTAGAAACTAAGCATAAAGGAATGATAAAAATTTTTATAAAGTAGAGTAAGCAAAAAAGTAAAAAATAACTAAAACTAAGAGTTTTTAAATCAAGAAAGTAAAGATAACAGACAATTGATGTATTCAATAGAATATTAAATCCCGTAGCAAAACTAGCTGATAAGATGTTCGTTTTAATCTTAGGATTACAGAGTTTGACAAGAAACAAGGCTAATAAAGAAGTATTATAGATACAAATCGGCTTGTAGTCGTGACGATATAAAACTAAACATTTATGATTATAAAAAATAAGCCCTCTACTAAAATTACTCCTTTTGTTAATCCAAACGTGTGAAACTCCACTGATATCACTCCAAGGAACAAATAAATCTAACCTTCTAATGTATATCCCATCCTGAGTAATATAAAATTTCCAAGGAAAAAGAAAATTTATGCCGATACCAAGTAAAAGCAATAAAAGAAGGAAATACACTAACTGTGTTTGATCAAAACTAAAAGCGTAATCAAAAAATGTTATCGTTTGAAATCCTCGAACAACAATTTGATTAAAGCCTAGAAAAAACAAAACAATTATAAATAAAACATATCTATAAAAAATACTACGAAACTTTACACCTTTAGTCATAGATCATATTCTCCTAGATTACCCATCAACATCAAAAAATACTTCACAATCATATATAAGACTAGTATAACATTAAATTTTCAAAGAATATAAAATTATAAAAAGGAAATTAAAAAAAGAGCTATAAAAGCTCTTTGAATACGGAGAATAAGGGATTCGAACCCTTGCGCCAGTTACCCGACCTAACGATTTAGCAAACCGTCCTCTTCAGCCTCTTGAGTAATTCTCCTATTAATGGGCACGAGTGGACTCGAACCACCGACCTCACGCTTATCAGGCGTGCGCTCTAACCACCTGAGCTACGCGCCCAAGTTAATAAACTTGGTAGATGAACTAAAAGTTCAAAGCGGGTGACGAGAATCGAACTCGCGACAACAGCTTGGAAGGCTGTAGTTTTACCACTAAACTACACCCGCATTAATAATAGATATGGCGCGAGACGGAATCGAACCGCCGACACATGGAGCTTCAATCCATTGCTCTACCAACTGAGCTACCGAGCCAAAATTGCGGGAGCAGGATTTGAACCTACGACCTTCGGGTTATGAGCCCGACGAGCTACCGAGCTGCTCCATCCCGCGTTAAGAATAAAAGGAGGATGTGGGATTCGAACCCACGCACGCTTTTACACGCCTGACGGTTTTCAAGACCGTTCCCTTCAGCCGGACTTGGGTAATCCTCCATAACATTTTATGGACCTTGTAGGACTTGAACCTACGACCACTCGGTTATGAGCCGAGAGCTCTAACCAGCTGAGCTAAAGGTCCAACAAGATCATTATAGCGGCGAAGGGGATCGAACCCCCGACCTCCCGGGTATGAACCGGACGCTCTAGCCAGCTGAGCTACACCGCCATCAATCGGGAAGACAGGATTCGAACCTGCGACACCTTGGTCCCAAACCAAGTACTCTACCAAGCTGAGCTACTTCCCGAGTTAAATAGAAAAAATGCACCCTAGAGGAGTCGAACCTCTAACCGCCTGATTCGTAGTCAGGTACTCTATCCAGTTGAGCTAAGGGTGCTCATTAATATATGCCGAGGACCGGGATCGAACCGGTACGATCGTTACCAATCGCAGGATTTTAAGTCCTGTGCGTCTGCCAGTTCCGCCACCCCGGCCTCTCTAAGCGAACGACGGGATTCGAACCCGCGACCCCCACCTTGGCAAGGTGGTGTTCTACCACTGAACTACGTTCGCATCGACCTCTTGGTTATATTTAAAAATGCCGGCTACATGACTTGAACACGCGACCCTCTGATTACAAATCAGATGCTCTACCAACTGAGCTAAGCCGGCTGATTCCTATTATGCGGGTTAAGGGACTTGAACCCCCACGCCGTTAAGCGCCAGATCCTAAATCTGGTGCGTCTGCCAATTCCGCCAAACCCGCAATGATGACCCGTACTGGGCTCGAACCAGTGACCCATTGATTAAAAGTCAATTGCTCTACCAACTGAGCTAACGAGTCTAAAATAACTTTCGTTATCTTAAACGGTCCCGACGGGAATCGAACCCGCGATCTTCGCCGTGACAGGGCGACGTGATAACCGCTACACTACGGGACCTATGGGAGTTAACGGGATCGAACCGCTGACCCTCTGCTTGTAAGGCAGATGCTCTCCCAGCTGAGCTAAACTCCCTTTAGCTAAGCGACTTCCTTATCTCACAGGGGGCAACCCCCAACTACTTCCGGCGTTCTAGGGCTTAACTGCTGTGTTCGGCATGGGTACAGGTGTATCTCCTAGGCTATCGTCACTTAACTTTGAGTAATACATACTCAAAATTGAATATCTTTCAAATTTCACTTAAAATAATCACGCTTCGTATTCTCAGTTACTTTGGATAAGTCCTCGAGCTATTAGTATTAGTCCGCTACATGTGTCGCCACACTTCCACTTCTAACCTATCTACCTGATCTTCTCTCAGGGCTCTTACTGATATAAAATCATGGGAAATCTCATCTTGAGGTGGGTTTCACACTTAGATGCTTTCAGCGTTTATCCCTTCCCTACATAGCTACCCAGCGATGCCTTTGGCAAGACAACTGGTACACCAGCGGTAAGTCCACTCTGGTCCTCTCGTACTAGGAGCAGATCCTCTCAAATTTCCTACGCCCGCGACGGATAGGGACCGAACTGTCTCACGACGTTCTGAACCCAGCTCGCGTGCCGCTTTAATGGGCGAACAGCCCAACCCTTGGGACCGACTACAGCCCCAGGATGCGACGAGCCGACATCGAGGTGCCAAACCTCCCCGTCGATGTGAACTCTTGGGGGAGATAAGCCTGTTATCCCCAGGGTAGCTTTTATCCGTTGAGCGATGGCCCTTCCATACGGAACCACCGGATCACTAAGCCCGACTTTCGTCCCTGCTCGAGTTGTAGCTCTCGCAGTCAAGCTCCCTTATACCTTTACACTCTGCGAATGATTTCCAACCATTCTGAGGGAACCTTTGGGCGCCTCCGTTACCTTTTAGGAGGCGACCGCCCCAGTCAAACTGCCCGTCAGACACTGTCTCCGATAGGGATCACCTATCCGGGTTAGAGTGGCCATAACACAAGGGTAGTATCCCAACATCGTCTCCTTCGAAACTGGCGTCCCGATCTCTTAGACTCCTACCTATCCTGTACATGTGGTACAGACACTCAATATCAAACTGCAGTAAAGCTCCATGGGGTCTTTCCGTCCTGTCGCGGGTAACCTGCATCTTCACAGGTACTAAAATTTCACCGAGTCTCTCGTTGAGACAGTGCCCAAATCATTACGCCTTTCGTGCGGGTCGGAACTTACCCGACAAGGAATTTCGCTACCTTAGGACCGTTATAGTTACGGCCGCCGTTTACTGGGGCTTCAATTCATACCTTCGCTTACGCTAAGCACTCCTCTTAACCTTCCAGCACCGGGCAGGCGTCACCCCCTATACATCATCTTACGATTTAGCAGAGAGCTGTGTTTTTGATAAACAGTTGCTTGGGCCTATTCACTGCGGCTGACATATGTCAGCACCCCTTCTCCCGAAGTTACGGGGTCATTTTGCCGAGTTCCTTAACGAGAGTTCTCTCGATCACCTGAGGCTACTCGCCTCGACTACCTGTGTCGGTTTGCGGTACGGGTAGAGTATGTTTAAACGCTAGAAGCTTTTCTTGGCAGTGTGACGTCACTAACTTCGCTACTAAACTTCGCTCCCCATCACAGCTCAATGTTATAGAACTAAGCATTTAACTCAATTCACACCTCACTGCTTAGACAGACACTTCCAATCGTCTGCTTTAGTTAGCCTACTGCGTCCCTCCATCACTACATACTCTAGTACAGGAATATCAACCTGTTGTCCATCGGATACACCTTTCGGTCTCTCCTTAGGTCCCGACTAACCCAGGGCGGACGAGCCTTCCCCTGGAAACCTTAGTCTTACGGTGGACAGGATTCTCACCTGTCTTTCGCTACTCATACCGGCATTCTCACTTCTATGCGTTCCAGCACTCCTCACGGTACACCTTCTTCACACATAGAACGCTCTCCTACCATACCTATAAAGGTATCCACAGCTTCGGTAAATTGTTTTAGCCCCGGTACATTTTCGGCGCAGGGTCACTCGACTAGTGAGCTATTACGCACTCTTTGAATGAATAGCTGCTTCTAAGCTAACATCCTAGTTGTCTGTGCAACCCCACATCCTTTTCCACTTAACAATTATTTTGGGACCTTAGCTGGTGGTCTGGGCTGTTTCCCTTTCGACTACGGATCTTAGCACTCGCAGTCTGACTGCCGACCATAATTCTTTGGCATTCGGAGTTTATCTGAGATTGGTAATCCGGGATGGACCCCTCACCCAAACAGTGCTCTACCTCCAAGAATCTCTAATGTCGACGCTAGCCCTAAAGCTATTTCGGAGAGAACCAGCTATCTCCAAGTTCGTTTGGAATTTCTCCGCTACCCACAAGTCATCCAAGCACTTTTCAACGTGCCCTGGTTCGGTCCTCCAGTGCGTCTTACCGCACCTTCAACCTGCTCATGGGTAGGTCACATGGTTTCGGGTCTACGACATAATACTAAAGCGCCCTATTCAGACTCGGTTTCCCTGCGGCTCCGTCTCTTCAACTTAACCTCGCATCATATCGTAACTCGCCGGTTCATTCTACAAAAGGCACGCTCTCACCCATTAACGGGCTCGAACTTGTTGTAGGCACACGGTTTCAGGTTCTATTTCACTCCCCTCCCGGGGTGCTTTTCACCTTTCCCTCACGGTACTGGTTCACTATCGGTCACTAGGGAGTATTTAGGGTTGGGAGATGGTCCTCCCAGATTCCGACGGGATTTCGCGTGTCCCGCCGTACTCAGGATTCTGCTAGGTACAAAGACTATTTTAAATACGAGGCTATCACTCTCTTTGGCTGATCTTCCCAGACCATTCTTCTATAGTCTTTGAGTCCACATTGCAGTCCTACAACCCCGAAGAGTAAACTCTTCGGTTTGCCCTCCTGCCGTTTCGCTCGCCGCTACTAAGGCAATCGCTTTTGCTTTCTCTTCCTGCAGCTACTTAGATGTTTCAGTTCACTGCGTCTTCCTCCTCATATCCTTAACAGATATGGGTAACAGGCATTACCTGTTGGGTTCCCCCATTCGGAAATCCCTGGATCATCGCTTACTTACAGCTACCCAAGGCATATCGTCGTTTGTCACGTCCTTCTTCGGCTCCTAGTGCCAAGGCATCCACCGTGCGCCCTTATTAACTTAACCTTATTTTTCTGACCTTTCAGTCATAAACTCTTATTAATACTACAGCGTTTTCGGTTTATTTTCTTGTTACTATTTGATATAGATATTCAATTTTCAATGTGCATTACTTGGTGATCTCTCACCAATGGAGCCTAGCGGGATCGAACCGCTGACCTCCTGCGTGCAAAGCAGGCGCTCTCCCAGCTGAGCTAAGGCCCCACAAGACCTCTCAAGACTAAACAAGACCAATGTGCATTCCTTATCCTTAGAAAGGAGGTGATCCAGCCGCACCTTCCGATACGGCTACCTTGTTACGACTTCACCCCAATCATCTATCCCACCTTAGGCGGCTGGCTCCTAAAAGGTTACCTCACCGACTTCGGGTGTTACAAACTCTCGTGGTGTGACGGGCGGTGTGTACAAGGCCCGGGAACGTATTCACCGCGGCGTGCTGATCCGCGATTACTAGCGATTCCGACTTCATGTAGGCGAGTTGCAGCCTACAATCCGAACTGAGACTGGCTTTAAGAGATTAGCTTGTCGTCACCGACTTGCGACTCGTTGTACCAGCCATTGTAGCACGTGTGTAGCCCAGGTCATAAGGGGCATGATGATTTGACGTCATCCCCACCTTCCTCCGGTTTATTACCGGCAGTCTCGCTAGAGTGCCCAACTAAATGATGGCAACTAACAATAGGGGTTGCGCTCGTTGCGGGACTTAACCCAACATCTCACGACACGAGCTGACGACAACCATGCACCACCTGTCACCTCTGTCCCGAAGGAAAACTCTATCTCTAGAGCGATCAGAGGGATGTCAAGACCTGGTAAGGTTCTTCGCGTTGCTTCGAATTAAACCACATGCTCCACCGCTTGTGCGGGCCCCCGTCAATTCCTTTGAGTTTCAACCTTGCGGTCGTACTCCCCAGGCGGAGTGCTTAATGCGTTAGCTGCGGCACTAAACCCCGGAAAGGGTCTAACACCTAGCACTCATCGTTTACGGCGTGGACTACCAGGGTATCTAATCCTGTTTGCTCCCCACGCTTTCGAGCCTCAGCGTCAGTTACAAGCCAGAGAGCCGCTTTCGCCACCGGTGTTCCTCCATATATCTACGCATTTCACCGCTACACATGGAATTCCACTCTCCCCTCTTGCACTCAAGTTAAACAGTTTCCAAAGCGTACTATGGTTAAGCCACAGCCTTTAACTTCAGACTTATCTAACCGCCTGCGCTCGCTTTACGCCCAATAAATCCGGACAACGCTCGGGACCTACGTATTACCGCGGCTGCTGGCACGTAGTTAGCCGTCCCTTTCTGGTAAGATACCGTCACAGTGTGAACTTTCCACTCTCACACTCGTTCTTCTCTTACAACAGAGCTTTACGATCCGAAAACCTTCTTCACTCACGCGGCGTTGCTCGGTCAGACTTCCGTCCATTGCCGAAGATTCCCTACTGCTGCCTCCCGTAGGAGTCTGGGCCGTGTCTCAGTCCCAGTGTGGCCGATCACCCTCTCAGGTCGGCTATGTATCGTCGCCTTGGTGAGCCGTTACCCCACCAACTAGCTAATACAACGCAGGTCCATCTGGTAGTGATGCAATTGCACCTTTCAAGCAGATATCATGCAATATCTACTGTTATGCGGTATTAGCTATCGTTTCCAATAGTTATCCCCCGCTACCAGGCAGGTTACCTACGCGTTACTCACCCGTTCGCAACTCATCCGGAGAAGCAAGCTCCTCCTTCAGCGTTCTACTTGCATGTATTAGGCACGCCGCCAGCGTTCGTCCTGAGCCAGGATCAAACTCTCATTAAAAGTTTGAGTTCTCACTCATTTCTGTCACTGACAGATTTATTGTTTTTTTCATTGTTCAGTACTACAACCTATTGTTGTAGTGCCCTGCACATTGGTTCGTCTTGTTCAGTTTTCAAAGGTCTTTGTCACTCAATCTCTCTCAAGTGACAACTATATTAGTATATCACAGCCGCTTTCGCTTGTCAACACTTTTTTGAAACTTTTTTTAATTTTTTTCATCCAGTGTTTCAACTGCAATACACCATAGTCCGTACGGGATTCGAACCCGTGTTACCGCCGTGAAAAGGCGGTGTCTTAACCCCTTGACCAACGGACCGGAGTTGTTATTTTCAACTCTTACTATTATACCGACTTTTTCTTACTTGTCAACACCCTTTTTTAACTTTTTTTCAATTCTACTGAATTACTTCCTTTAACTCTTTCAACATGGCTTTGCGACCTTTGAAGCGTTCATCTGCCCAGAGACGTTCGTAGGCTTCTTGCTTATCTTGGGGCAACTTTCTTCTATAATTATCCAACAATTCATGAAGAGCATAATAATCATCCAGCCATAGACCTCCTTCTGGTAGTCGATGGCTAATCTCTCCTACTTCTTCATAAGCCATTCGATCTAGACGTCGCTTTTGGCTCTCTTGTTTTCTTACAGTATCAAGAATTCGGTTGCGGAATTTTGTTTTGAAGTAGACGTAGATTTTCTTTTCTTCTTCAACTAGTTCTGGATGGGACTCTAGGAGTTCATAAAGACAGATCATTCCTTCTTGATCCCAATCCTCTTTTTCCCATAGATGGAGATAATAATCTTTTCGGCATTTATGAACAATACCTTTTACCTTTGCGTAGTATTTCTCAAGCATTTGCTTTCCCCCTTTCTCTGCTTGTAGTATAGCAGAGAAAGGAGGAAAGAAGGGCCCTAGTTTCTATCTTGTCTCTTTTTACCTCTCTGATGTTACGGAAGTCGTGAATACTGACTAGTGAGGGTGAAAAAAGACAACTGTTTTCCCCACAGTTGTCTTTGCTTTTTAGATTTAATTGACGAAATTTCCAAGAAATGCCCGATTAAAGTTCTGCAATCTGATTAAGATTTACTTCCGCTACTGTATCATTACCAAACATAGAGATAATCATCTTGACTTTGTTGTTATCAATTTCTGTGATCTTACCAGTGTAATCAGCGAAAGCACCGTCAATAATACGAACAGTTTGACCAACTTGGACATCAATATCAAATTCTTGGACAGTTTGACCCATAGAAACTAAAATATCACGAATTTCTTGTTCCAAAAGTGGAGTTGGTTTTGATCTATTTCCGTGTGAGCCTACAAATCCTGTTACGTTTGGTGTGTTACGCACAACAAACCATGCTTCGTCGGTCATAACCATTTCTACAAGAACATACCCTGGAAAGCGATTTTCTTCGATTTCTTTTTTCTTTCCATTTTTTTCCACTTGCACTGTTTGTGTAGGAATCTCAACACGCAGAATATTTTCTAGCATATTGTATGTTTGTGCACGCTGCAATAGGTTTTCTTTTACTTTATTTTCGTATCCAGAATAAGTTTGTAGCACAAACCATCCTTTATCAAAACTATCCATGTTTTTTCCTTTCCTAACTGAAGAATTTCAGCGACTAGATCTTTTTCTTAGCTTATTTTAAAAAATATTAATAAAACGAATCAATCCGCTAACAATCAATTGGTCAAAAATATAAATCATCACTACAAAGAAAGCAGTGTATTCCATGATAGATTTAAAATCTAACCAACTTTCCTTGCGAGTCGGCCAAGTTGTTTCTTTAAGAAGTTTAAAAATGTCCTTAATAAAACGCATCGTTTTCTCCTATCTCGTTTCTCGGTGTGTGGTGTACTTGCCACAGTGTTTACAAAATTTATTTACTTCTAAGCGTGTTGGTTTTGGATTTCCACTAATCTTAATCGAATAGTTTCTAGAACCACAAACCGCACAGGCTAGACTTGCTTTTTTAAGTGCCATAACGCCTCCATCTTACCTATTATAACAAGAATCCTCTGCTTTGACAAGCTTAATTGTTTTTTGAATTCTTAAATCTTGAACGGTAACTTCTCAAAGCAACTTCTACTTGTACTAACGGTGAAACTTAGTTTGGGAATTCAGCCTTCCAAAATCTCAGCTCAAGTTTTCTTCTACCTCAGACTGTATGTTTCGAAAATCAAAAACCTAGGAATCATCCTAGGCTTTATGATGTTTATTTTCCAAGGTAGTATTCAGAAACTACGTTCAATTTTTCGTCAAATTCGAATACCAATGGTGGGAAGTTAGGGATTTCCACGTCCATGATTTCGTCATCTGACAAGCGTTTGATGTGTTTTACAAGGGCACGGATTGAGTTACCGTGAGCTCCTACAAATACGTTTTTACCATCTTTAAGTGCTGGAGCAATTTTATCTTCCCAGAATGGAAGGGCACGTTCCAAAGTCACTTTCAAGTTCTCAGCATCTGGGATAACTGAGTCGTCAAGTGAAGCGTAACGACGGTCAGTGTGCGCTGAGTGCTCATCGTCACGGTCCATAAATCAAATTTCATTTCAGATTCTAGATTAATTTACTGTCTAACCCCAGAAAGCATCTTCTACTGCTTGATCTGATGAAAAGAGCCAAACTTCCTTGATCTTTCCATCATCCATGCGAAAAAGATCAATACCATTCATGTTGAGTTCCTCGCCGTCTGGGCGAGTTCCGACAAAGGTCACATTGGCTGCTACAAGGTCAATATTTTCAGACACCCAGTTAGTCAATACTTTGAAGGTACCGTTTGTTTTTTCTGAAAATTGAGCCAAGTGTGCTCCAAGTGCTTCTTTTCCAACAACTGTACCGGAATTACTATGCTGACCTGGCTGGTGCCAGATGATATCATCTGCCATAGTCTCAAAAACAGCTGGAAAATCACCTGTTATAAGACCATTGTTATATGCATTAAAAATTTCTAAATTTACTGACATGAGTTACTCCTCGTTTCTTTTATTTATGATATAATTTTATCACTTACTTAACAAAAGACAAGTAGGCACTTTATTGTTATCTAGTATCAAATACGATACTATTATTGTCAAATAAGAGAATAATTTTAAAAAATTTGGAGGAATTATGGTAACCAAAGTCAGTGAATACGGAATTTGTCCTTTTGCCACGACGCAGCGTGTACTAACAGGCAAATGGGCTCTAGTCATCATCTATCAACTCAGTACGGGGACTAAGCGTTTTAATGAACTACAACGTCTAATTCCTGGCATTACCCAAACCATTCTAACACGACACCTCAGACAGCTCGAGAATGATAAAATCGTGGAGCGTAAAGTCTATGCTGAAGTTCCCCCACGGGTCGAATACAGTCTAACTGCAATGGGTAGAAAATTTCAAGGTGTCCTAGATGCCATTGAAAGTTGGGGACTGGAGTATATCGAAATTCTAAACTAATTATCTCCTCGGTTCATCTCACCTTACAAAGTGAGACGAACCGAGAGTCACTTCTCAAAAAAAGGCGGAATAAATCCCGCCTTTTATCTTTTATAATTATTTTCCAAGGTAGTATTCAGAAACTACGTTCAATTTTTCGTCGAATTCGAATACCAATGGTGGGAAGTTAGGGATTTCCACGTCCATGATTTCGTCATCTGACAATTGTTTGATGTGTTTTACAAGGGCACGGATTGAGTTACCGTGAGCTCCTACGAATACATTTTTACCATCTTTAAGTGCTGGAGCGATTTTATCTTCCCAGAATGGAAGGGCACGTTCCAAAGTAACTTTCAAGTTTTCAGCATCTGGAATTACTGAGTCATCAAGTGAAGCGTAACGACGGTCAGTGTGTGCTGAGTGCTCATCATCACGATCCATGTTTGGAGGCAATACATCGTATGAACGACGCCAGATGTGAACTTGCTCATCACCAAATTGCTCAGCAGCTTCTGCTTTGTTTTTACCAGTCAAACCACCATAGTGACGTTCGTTCAAGCGCCATGATTTTTCAACTGGAACCCAAAGTTGGTCAGATGCTTCAAGAGCCAAGTTAGTTGTTTTGATCGCACGTTTCAATACTGAAGTGTAAGCTTGGTCAAATTCGATACCTGCTTCTTTGATCAATTTACCAGCGTCAATCGCTTGTTGTGTTCCTTTTTCAGACAAATCAACATCAGCCCAACCAGTGAAAAGGTTAGCTTTGTTCCATTCAGACTCACCGTGGCGAGCAAAAACCAATTTTACCATTTGATGGATACTCCTTTTATTTTCCGAGGGTTCCCTCGTTTATCTATTCTATTTTACACAATTTTTCACAAAAAAGCTAGTCAAAATCGATTAAAAAGAGAAGAGGTGAACGCCCCTTCTCTCAATAAACAGCTATTCTTGAACTTGAAATTGTTTCAAGCTTGTTAAAAAAAGGGCACCACCGATGACAATGACGATGCCACCAATCCAACCTAAAAATGGAATCAATCCTACTACAGAACCTACGATTAACAAAATAGATGGTGCCATTGAAATACGCTTATCATCCTTATAGTAGATTAGAGAGAGAATTCCAAGAATGAGAGTTGCGATTTTTACTAACGTAAAAACAATGAAAATAATTGCCAAAATTACTCCTGCAAAATCTTCATTCTCAAAAATAGATGCAATCATTAATATAACGACAGGCAAAATTGCCAAGAGCGATCCTGCGATAGTCCCAATAATTCCAGAAGTTTGTGCTAGTGTTTTTGTCTTCATAACTGTCTCCTTAAAATTTTAATAATTGATATTCTACCATATTTCACGTTAAATTCAAAGTTCTTCCAGTTAACAAAGAGTCACTTTATCTATACAAAAAGTGTCTGAGACAAAATAGCTCTCAGTCACAAAAAAGCTAGAGATTTCCAATTGCGGAACTCTAGCTTTTAATTTTGACTCATTCTCTTATTGTATTTTAGGAGGTTATTAGCCATGAGCACCAATCCCATGTCAATTCTCACTTGACGCTTGCCTCTTAGGTTACATCTCTTGTAACCCAAACAGGCCTTTATCTGCCCAAAGACAGGTTCCACATCAATCTTGCGTTGAGCGAAAATCTGTCTTCCTTCGGGAGATAAAAGCGCCTGGCATTCTTTAGTTTTTAAGTGCTGATAGCGTTCGTTCATATACAGTCCCTTTTGAGGGGCTACTTCAGGTTCATCAGCGTAGTAAACCTTGATTTCCTGTTGAAAGTCCATCTGTGTTTTCTGATGTTTGATATGGTGAAAACGATAGCACCAGCCATCAGGATGTGTGTAGCTATCCTCCTTGTCATCATAGTGCCAATTCCCTAAGTTTCTAGCTGACTGTTTATAGCCTCTCTTCTGTTCCTTATCAAACATGGCATATTTAATCAGATGGTTCACCTCCTTTTCATCTAAACGAAGGAGATTCTCTTCACTTCCATATCCAGCATCTGCGACAACTGTCTTTACGTCATGCGGATAAGTTTCAAGGAATGGCAGAAGAGTCTTGGTATCTGTCGGATTTGAGAAGACATCGCAGTGAAGCACAAATTGGTTTTCAGTAGCGATTTGAAGATTATAAGCAGCCTTGAGTTGGCCATTTTTTATATGGTCTTCTTTCATGCGCATAAAAGTGGCATCTGCATCGGTTTTGGAAAAACTGTTACGCCCTTCAAATGTCTCCTGATAGCTCTCATATTTTTCAGCACGTACTGAAAAATCATCCTTGACTTTACGCAAGACTTTCTTGAGTTTCCGACGTTGGGTTTTACGTTCATCCTTTCCCTTAACGGGTGTCTCCTCAATGTCCTGGTTCAGTTTTTCTAATTCTTCTTCAAGGATTTGAGCGAATGCAAGCAACTGCTCTGAGGAGATAGGCTCTTCTTCATCCAGCTTAATGGCCTGATGGATAAGGGGTGTGATTTCTTCTTGAAAATAGACTTGTATCTGTTCTTGAAGTTTGGCGGAGAATTTCTCTGTCGCTTTCTTCCACACGAAACTATACTTGTTGGCATTAGCTTCAATCTTAGTCCCGTCAATAAACAAACAATCTAAGGTCATTAACTCTTCCATTTTTAAACGAAGATTGAGGTCGATGAAAAGATCACGAATGAGTTCTTCCATCCCTTCAGCGATACGAAAACGATTGATAGTGCGGTAGCTGACAAGCAACTGCCCTGTTAGGTATTGCATAGCCAGATTTTTCAATCATCATTTTTTCAATTTTTCGCCCAGAGAAAATCCCTTATGAATAGGCAAATAGAAGAGTAGATACAAGCATTTTAGGGTGATAAGACGGACGAGCAAAGGCATGATAGAAGGCATGGAAGTGACTATCCTCCAAGGTATTCACCACTTTTTCAATAGTAAAAACAAGATGGTCTTGGGATAGCCTTTCTAAATGGTTTATTAAGCAATTCTATTTTACCAAGACTATCGCAACCATGCAAAAAAGCAACGGCAAAAACCGTTGCTTTTTTGATAGAATCGAGACACTATTGTCCCAGACTCTTTTCTAGCAAATTTATAGAATCAAGATTCTTAGATTTGCTTTATTTGAGAAATAGCTTACTCTTCTTCCTTACGTTTTTTAGAGATAAGGAGTCCTCCTGTCGCTGCTGCAAGAAGTGCTAGAGCAAGTGAAGCGCTAGATTGTTTTGTACCAGTATTTGGTAATTCTTTAGCGCCTGCTTTCTTAGCTGGAGTGTTATCAGAAGCTGGAGCTGCATTAGCTGCAACAGTTACTTTAACTGGAACTTCATCCTTAGAGCCATCTGGATATGTTACTACAACAATTGCGTCTTTTTCACCTGGTGTTGTTGTATCTACTGGTGTCTTGTACTCGAATTTAGTTCCTTCTGGAAGATCGCCTACATTGCCAATTGATTTCTTAGCGTCTGGAGTTTCACCCTTCTTAACTGTTTGATCTTTAGCAGTTGGGGTGTTCTTATCCGCATCTGTGCTTGGATCTACTACTTTAACTGTTACTGGAACTTCATCCTTAGAGCCATCTGGGTAAGTAACAACAACAGTTGCCCCCTTATCGCCTGGTGTTGTAGTGTCTACTGGTGTCTTGTATTCGAACTTAGTTCCTTTCGGAAGATCTCCTACATTGCCAATTGATTTCTTAGCGTCTGGAGTTTCACCCTTGTTTACTGTTTGACCCTTCGCTACTGGGGTGTTCTTGTCCGCATCTGTGCTTGGATCTACTACTTTAACTGTTACTGGAACTTCATCCTTAGAGCCATCTGGGTAAGTAACAACAACGGTTGCTCCCTTATCGCCTGGAGTTGTAGTGTCTACTGGTGTCTTGTATTCGAACTTAGTTCCTTTCGGAAGATCTCCTACATTACCAATTGATTTCTTAGCGTCTGGAGTGTCACCCTTCTTAACTGTTTGGTCTTTAGCTACTGGGGTGTTTTCATCGGCTTGCGTTGGGTTTTCTACAACTTTTACCTTAACTGGAACTTCATCCTTAGAGCCATCTGGGTAAGTAACTACAACTGTTGCGTCTTTGTCGCCTGGTGTTGTAGTGTCTACTGGTGTCTTGTACTCGAATTTAGTTCCTTCTGGAAGATCTCCTACATTACCAATTGATTTCTTAGCGTCTGGAGTGTCACCCTTCTTAACTGTTTGATCTTTAGCTGTTGGGGTATTTTCATCGGCTTGCGTTGGGTTTTCTACAACTTTTACCTTAACTGGAACTTCATCTTTAGATCCATCTGGGTAAGTTACTACAACTGTTGCGTCTTTGTCGCCTGGTGTTGTAGTGTCTACTGGTGTCTTGTACTCGAATTTAGTTCCTTCTGGAAGATCTCCTACATTACCAATTGATTTCTTAGCGTCTGGAGTGTCTCCCTTCTTAACTGTTTGATCTTTAGCTGTTGGGGTATTTTCATCGGCTTGCGTTGGGTTTTCTACAACTTTTACCTTAACTGGAACTTCATCTTTAGATCCATCTGGGTAAGTAACAACAACAGTTGCTCCCTTATCGCCTGTTGTAGTTGTATCTACTGGATCTTTGAAGGCATAGGTTGTGCCACTTGGGAGGTCTCCTACATTACCAATTGAATTCTTAGCGTCTGGAGTATCTCCCTTCTTAACTGTTTGATCTTTAGCTGTTGGGGTATTTTCATCGGCTTGGGTTGGGTTTTCTACAACTTTTACCTTAACTGGAACTTCATCTTTAGATCCATCTGGGTAAGTTACTACAACTGTTGCGTCTTTGTCGCCTGGTGTTGTAGTGTCTACTGGTGTCTTGTACTCGAATTTAGTTCCTTCTGGAAGATCTCCTACATTACCAATTGATTTCTTAGCGTCTGGAGTGTCTCCCTTCTTAACTGTTTGATCTTTAGCTGTTGGGGTATTTTCATCGGCTTGGGTTGGGTTTTCTACAACTTTTACCTTAACTGGAACTTCATCTTTAGATCCATCTGGGTAAGTTACTACAACTGTTGCGTCTTTGTCGCCTGGTGTTGTAGTGTCTACTGGTGTCTTGTACTCGAATTTAGTTCCTTCTGGAAGATCTCCTACATTACCAATTGATTTCTTAGCGTCTGGAGTATCTCCCTTCTTAACTGTTTGATCTTTAGCTGTTGGGGTATTTTCATCGGCTTGGGTTGGGTTTTCTACAACTTTTACCTTAACTGGAACTTCATCTTTAGATCCATCTGGGTAAGTTACTACAACTGTTGCGTCTTTGTCGCCTGGTGTTGTAGTGTCTACTGGTGTCTTGTACTCGAATTTAGTTCCTTCTGGAAGATCTCCTATATTACCAATTGATTTCTTAGCGTCTGGAGTGTCTCCCTTCTTAACTGTTTGATCTTTAGCTGTTGGGGTATTTTCATCGGCTTGGGTTGGGTTTTCTACAACTTTTACCTTAACTGGAACTTCATCTTTAGATCCATCTGGGTAAGTTACTACAACTGTTGCGTCTTTGTCGCCTGGTGTTGTAGTGTCTACTGGTGTCTTGTACTCGAATTTAGTTCCTTCTGGAAGATCTCCTACATTACCAATTGATTTCTTAGCGTCTGGAGTGTCTCCCTTCTTAACTGTTTGATCTTTAGCTGTTGGGGTATTTTCATCGGCTTGGGTTGGGTTTTCTACAACTTTTACCTTAACTGGAACTTCATCTTTAGAGCCATCTGGGTAAGTTACTACAACTGTTGCGTCTTTGTCGCCTGGTGTTGTAGTGTCTACTGGTGTCTTGTACTCGAATTTAGTTCCTTCTGGAAGATCTCCTACATTACCAATTGATTTCTTAGCGTCTGGAGTATCTCCCTTCTTAACTGTTTGATCTTTAGCTGTTGGGGTATTTTCATCGGCTTGGGTTGGGTTTTCTACAACTTTTACCTTAACTGGAACTTCATCTTTAGAGCCATCTGGGTAAGTAACAACAACGGTTGCTCCCTTATCGCCTGTTGTAGTTGTATCTACTGGATCTTTGAAGGCATAGGTTGTACCACTTGGGAGATCTCCTGTATTACCAATTGATTTCTTAGCATCTGGAGTTTCACCCTTGTTTACTGTTTGTTCCTTAGCTGTTGGAGTGTTCTTATCAGCGTCTGTTGCTGGTTTTGTAACTGTAAATTTAAATGTTTCAGTTACAGGTTGTCCATCAGCACCTTTTACTGGTTGACCATTTTTACCAAGAACTGTGATCGTTACTTCTGATTCACCTTCAGTTGTTGGTGTACCTGTAATTTGTTTTGTTGCTGGGTCGTAAGAAACACCATCCGGAAGTCCTTCAACCTTGATAGAACCATCTGTAGGAACTTTCTCTACTGTGACAGTAACTGGTGTGATTTCTTTTCCTACTACACCTGTTTGATCATCAATTGGAGTAATTTTTGAAGCGATTGAGTTTGGATCTTTAGTGTTTGTACCATCTGTTGTTTCGTCTGAATCTTTGACACCATCATTATCATCATCTTCATCCGTTACATCTGGGATCTTATCACCATCAGTATCCAACTTAAAGGTAGCCTTGGCTGTATCAGTTGAGTTGTCTTTGTATGTTACTTTGACAGGTACTTCAACTTCTTCAACTGTTGTTCCTGGCTTAGCTTCAACAGTGATTTTTCCTGTATTTTCGTCGATTGATACAGTGTAGCCTTCTGGAGCTACAAAGTCAGATGGAATACTATATTTAGCACCTTCTGGAGCTGGTGTATCTTTCCCACCTTTATCTGTGAAAGTTGGCGTTGCTGTAGCAGGGGTTCCTGGTGTTACAAGTGTGTCAGCATATTTTGGAGTGTATTTGTCTGTTTCTTCATCAAGAACAGCAGTGAATGAATCAAGTGCCAATGCTGAATGAAGGTCACTTGTGTCTTCGCCTTGGAGGAATACAGCTGATGTATAGATTGCTGGTTCTGTAAGATCATTTGGCACAGTGAGTGGTACTGACTTAGCAGTTCCTTCTGCTGTTGACATTACAGTTGTTGCTTCACCAATTGCTTTACCATCTTTGAACCAACGGATTTGGTATTCGCGTGATGGCATAAGCCCACCAGTAGTGCTTTCAGCAGTATTTCCTGGTTTAGCAAAGTGATCAGAGTTGTCATACACCAAGATGTCGTGCATTGGTTGTGGTGCGATTAGAGCAAAGTTGGTATTTGAAATATTTGCTCCCGCAAGTGATGAAGGTCCTACTGGAAGAACAGCATCTGACGTACCTTCAAACATATTTGATTGGTAGTTATTGCTCCAAATAGCATAGTCATTGACAAGAACAGTGGTATAAACATAATCCGTATTAATGTGACGGTGTTTTTGTCCAATAGTTCCATTCCACTTCATAAGATGTTCATTGTCTAAATCTTCATCTTTAACAAGTGTTCCAAACTCTTGGTCAGAAATCGTATGTGAAATTTTAAGACCGCTATTAGCCTTATCAGCGCTCACACCATAAAGACCACGGAATGGAATACGATAGTAACCGTCTTTATCAACTGGTACTACAACAGTTTCAGCGATATGTGAACCTTTACCATTCTTAGCTTCATATTCTTTGATAATTTCAGCTTGAGCAGCTTTGAAATCATCAAGTTTGTAGTTTTGGTGTTCTTTTTTCCATTTATCAAAAAGACGAGTTACTTCATCATTTACGTATGAAGTCGCTACTTTAACGTTTGTGGCGTTAATATCGTAGCTGTCTTTTTTATACATACGTGCGTCAGAACCACTTGGGTCACGAAGTTCGTACCACACTCTACCACGGATTGTACCATAATCGCCTTTACGTGAAAATTGGCCGTCTGCTTGGTCACCTGTCTGACGGTCTGCTTCTGGTTTCAATAGATAGTCTTCAGAATCTGGTTTTTCTTGGAGAACTACTTGACCACCAACAATACGGTTGATACCAGCCGTGAAATCCCAAGTTTCATTCAAACGGCTAAGACGTCCGTGGAAACCTGTACGTTGGTCACCTGATTTGATGACAGTGTATTTTGTTGGATCTGGATTTTCTACCCAAGTACGGATAGCAAGTTTAGGATCTCCTGCAAGTTGAAACTCACCTGTGGCTCCTAGACGGTTTGCTACTGGTTTAGACAAGTCAAATACAAAAGTTCCATCTTGTCCACTTGTTGTCTTATAAACTGGAGAAACGAAACCTTTCCCAGTTACATACTGAAGGTAAACATTAACATTAGCAAGGCGTTTTGCATCTTCTTGGTTATCGTTATTGACTGTTCCATTACGGTAAAGCCAAACTGTTCCTTCGTAACCTTGTTTCTGACCTTTTTCCCCTGGGCTATAGATGGCTGTCTTTTGAGCAGCATCTTGAAGTTCAGAGTCAAATGAACGTGTGCTGATGCCATTTGCTGGAGAAAGGGCACGACGTGAACGTGTAGGTGCTTCCGAAGTAGAAGTAGCTTCTGGCTTCACTTTAACGGTTTGAGAAGCTGACAATGTTGCGCTAGAGCCATCTGCAAATGTTATAACCGCAGATCCATCATTACTAACTTGAACATCAACTGCTGTTGGATTTACACCTTTAATCGCTTCAACGACGTTTGAGATTTCTTCAGCAGTTAATGCTGATGCATCAGCTACTGTAGTTAAGCTTGGTTCTTGGACAGAATCTGATTCTTTTGTAGTTGCTACTACTGGTGCAGCAGAGTACTCTGTATCTTTCTCCTTAGCATTAGCTTCTGTAGTTGTTGGAACTTCTGCAGCAGGTGCTGCATAAGTTACATCCTCCTCAGCTGCAACCGACTTAGTGGTTTCCGTAGTAGAACCTGCTTCTGGCTTAGTTTCTACTGTATCTGCTTTGACTGATGGTGCTACCAAAGCCGCCCCAATTGCAAAAACAAGCGAACAACCGAAAAGGAAGTGTTTTCCTTTTTTGATCATACGCCAGTTCTTTTGCTCTGCATTTTTACGATTAAAATACATTTTACGTCTCCTTTTTCGTATTTTTTAGCATTATATATGCTACATACATTTTTATTATAAAATATGTATTTAAAAACGTCAAAGATTTTGAGAATAAAATTATTCATAAAATATTTTACTTTTTATCTTTATTTTTACTGTACAATTCTTATCAATGAGTCCAAAAAAAATTCGCACAAGACTGAACAGTATTTAAAAAATGAATATCACCTCAATATTTGGAAAATGGTTTAAGAAAGTCACAAATTCGTTTTAGGAACTGTTCCTCCATATATTTCTAAGATACCTATCGTCATAGAGTACTAGCACCTTTCGATTAGCAACTTTATCTATACAAAAAACCGTAAGAATTTCTTCTTACGGTTTTTCTAGCAAATTCACTGAATCAAAATTTTCAGGTTTGCTTTATCAGAGCAATGGTTTACTCTTCTTCCTTACGTTTTTTAGAGATAAGGAGTCCTCCTGTCACTGCTGCAAGAAGTGCTAAACCAAGTGAAGCGTTAGATTGTTCTGTACCAGTATTTGGCAATTCTTTCGCTCCTGCTTTCTTAGCTGGTGCTTGAGCAGATGACTCTTTAGTTGCTTCCTTAACAACTTTATTAGCTGCAATTGTTGCTACTGATCCGTCCGCAAAGGTTACAACTACTGATCCGTCATTGTTAACCTTAACATCTGTTGCTGTTGGCGTTGCTTTCGCTACTGTTGCGCCTGACTTGTTACCTGCTGCGTCTGTCGCTGTTACAGAAACTTTGTCGCCTGCCTTCAATCCAGCTACTGGAATGCTGAACTTGCCATCTTTATCTGCTACAGCTGGTACTTTTGAGCCATTTGGAAGAGTTACTTCTACTGTTGAACCTGCTTCTGCTGTACCTGTGATTGCAGTATCACCTGCTTTAACTGGGTTCACAACTGGTGTTTTAACTCCCTTCGCATCACCTTTACCAACTGTTTTCTCTGTTGGAGTTGATGTATTACCTGATGCATCTTTTGCTACGGCAGTCACTTTATCGCCAGCTTTCAAGCCCATAATTGGAAGATAGAAGAGACCAGCTTCATTAGTATCTCTAGTAACCAGTCACAGTATTATTTGGCTTCAAAACCTTCTGCAACTGCATCCGCAAAGTTTTCTTCTACGATGCTTGCACAGTGGTTACAGATGGTTGCGTTATAGCTACGTTCTGCTGTACTTGGATCGATACGACGGCAACGATCACAAACCTCACCAGCCGCACGTTCAACTGTAAAGGCCACATCTTCAAAGGTTACTGCACCTTCTGGAGCTGGTCCTTCTGCGATAGTCAAGTCTGACACAATCAAGAGTTGAGCAACATTACTGTTAACCGCACCAAGAAGGGTTTGTACCACTTCATTTGGATAAACAGTCAAATAAGCTTCAAGTGATTTACCGATTACTTTTGCATTACGAGCTTCTTCCAAGGCTTTTTGAGCTTGTCCACGGAAGTCCATGAAGGCTGCCCATGTGTCCAAGATTTCCTCTTGGTTAGCAAATGTTTGAGCTTCTGGCAATTCTGATAATTGAACAAAGTCTTCGGCTTCAAACTCAAGATATGACCAGATTTCTTCCGCAGTGTGAGGAAGAATTGGTGTCAAGAGTTTGGTAATTTTCACAAGAATGTCATAGAAGACAGTCTGCATTTGACGGCGTTCCAGTGATTTGGCACCTTCGATGTAAACAACATCTTTGGCAAAGTCAAGATAGAAGGCAGACAAGTCAACATTGATAAAGTTCACTAGGACTTTATAGATTGTCAAGAATTCAAAGTTTGCATAAGCGTCACGAATAGTCTTAACAAGTTGGTTAAAGCGGATAGTCATGTACTTATCAACTGAACGAAGTTCATCGTAAGCTACTGCATCCTCAACTGGGTTAAAGTCAGATGTATTGGCAATCAAGAAACGAAGGGTGTTACGGATCTTACGATAAGTTTCAGAGACTTGGCTCAAGATATCCATAGAGATACGCACGTCGTTGCTTGAGTCAACACTGGTTACCCAGAGACGCAAGATTTCCGCACCGAATTGTTTTTCAACATCGCTTGGAGCAATGGTATTTCCAAGAGATTTAGACATCTTCTCACCTTTACCATCAAGGGCAAAACCTTGTGATAAGATTTGCTTGTAAGGTGCTACGCCATGGTTAGCCACAGATGTGATAAGTGAAGAGTTGAACCAACCACGGTACTGGTCAGAACCTTCTAGGTAGAGGTCTGCCGGATATTTAAGTTCTGGGCGATTAACCACGACACCATTCCATGATGAACCTGAGTCGAACCATACATCCATGATGTCTGTTTCTTTCTTGAACTCACCATTTGGTGAACCTGGATGTGTAAATCCTTCTGGCAAGAGGTCTTTAGCATCACGTTCCCACCAGATGATGGAACCATGCTCTTCAAAGAGTTGAGCTACATGCTCAATCGTTTCAGCAGTCATGATTGGTGTGCCGTCTTCAGCATAGAAGATCGGAAGTGGAACACCCCAAGCACGTTGACGAGAGATGACCCAGTCACCACGGTCACGAATCATATTGTAAAGACGGACTTTACCCCATTCTGAGTGGAATTTTACTTTTTCAATTTCGTCCAAGATTTCTTGGCGGAATTTAGATACAGAAGCAAACCATTGAGGCACTGCACGCCAGATGATTGGTTTTTTCGTACGCCAGTCAAATGGGTATGAGTGAGAGATTTCTTCTTGAGCAAGAAGGAGGCTACCTAATTTTTCAATAACCGTTGGCACTACCTTGTCGTAGAATTGACCTTCAAACTCAGCGCCAGCATTAGCCATCATGATACCGCGTTCATTAACAGTCACAGCAACCTCAAGACCATTAGCAATACCGACATTGTAGTCATCCTCACCAAAACCAGGGGCTGTATGGACAATACCTGTACCAGAGTCTGTTGTAACGTGGTCACCAAGAATAACCAATTCATCTACAGCTTTATCCCATGGGTGTTCTGTTACGATGTGGTTGAGTTCTTGTCCACGATAAGTTGCTAAAACTTGAACATCAGTCCAGCCAAATTTCTCAGACAAGCTGTTCAACAATTCAGCAGCAACCACAAACTTACGAGATTCGCCAGCTGGTTGCACCAAGACGTAATCAATATCCGCACCAACAGTCAAACCACGTGAAGCCGTGATGGTGAATGGAGTCGTTGTCCAAACAACAATGTAAGTATCAGCGTCTAAAATACCTTTGCCATCTTTGACCTTGTTGGCATAGTAAAGTGAGGTTGAAACCAAGTCATGGTATTCGATTTCCGCTTCAGCAAGAGCTGACTCAGATGACCATGACCAGTAAACTGGCTTAGCTCCACGGTAGATGTAGCCCTT
The DNA here is from genome assembly GCF_051106275.1 of Streptococcus sp. KHUD_014. Classification (GTDB taxonomy): domain Bacteria; phylum Bacillota; class Bacilli; order Lactobacillales; family Streptococcaceae; genus Streptococcus. The sequence continues at coordinate 1,706,460 of NZ_CP193666.1, forward strand.
GTTCGCCATTTCACCGAAGACACGGATTTGCGCTGCTTCATAGTCAGGTGTCAAGGTTACATATGGATTTTCCCAGTCACCTGAAACACCCAAACGTTTAAAGTCTTCACGTTGTTTATCTACTTGAGAAAGAGCGTATTCACGGCAAAGTTTCAAGTACTCAACCAAGTCCATTTCTTTGCGTTTGATACCTTGTTTTGCCAAAACTTGCTCGATTGGCAGACCATGAGTATCCCAACCTGGGATGTAAGGTGCATAGAAACCTGACATTGATTTTGAACGAACAATGATATCTTTTGAAATCTTGTTCATAGCGTGTCCAACGTGGATATTTCCGTTAGCGTACGGAGGTCCATCATGAAGAGTGAAGTGAGGTTTCCCTTCATTCAACTCTTGACGACGTTGGTAAAGTTTAGCTTCTTCCCAGTCTTTTTGCCAAAGAGGTTCTTTGGTTGGAAGTCCTGCACGCATTGGGAAGTCTGTTTTCCCAAGATTTAAAGTTTCTTTTAGTTTCATAATATCTCCTTTATTATATAGACAAATTAAAAACCACGACTCGCTAAAAAGGACGAAAATCGTGGTACCACCTTTATTCGGAAAAAGACCTTGTCTTTCTCCCTCTTATCCCGTAACGTGGGGCAACGTCAAATCCTACTAACTTCAGACTTGATAACTTGAGAGGATAATCTTATCAACAGGGATTGTAGGACTTCCACCATCTCCTACTCGCTAAAAATATGTTTGATAAGATCTTGTTCTCAGATTTTATTTCTTATAAAAGATCAATAGATTCTGTCAAGGGTGTTGATTGAGAATCTTCTTCAGTTTGCCCTGGACCTGCATCAGTTGACTTGGTTGGAGCAGCTTCTTTCTGAGATTCTACTAGTTCTCGATTCGCAGCTTCGATTCGAGCTTGGAGCTCTGCTACTTCCTCAGGTGAAAACTGACGAGTCATATCAATTGGTTCTTCCTCATGGTAGACAGACACATCTTCGCCTAAAACTTCTGCAACAACTTCCTTGAAGGCCTCGTCGCTAGTTTGTAGATAAGTAGCTGTTGGGCGCAAAATTTCTTCCCAGTCAGATGAATCTACGATGGCCAATTGACTTTCAATCGTAGATTTGAGACGTTGATGGAAGACGCGACTCTTGTTCTTCAATTCTTCTGTCTCAACTGCAACTTTCTTGGCATTGTCAGTTGCTTGACGCAAAATTTCATTGGCCTTGTACTTAGCTTCGTCGAGCAATCGATGCGCATCTTGCTCAGCCTGTTTGATGATGTTTTGAGAACGTTCATTGGCCGCTTGCTTGACGCGTTCCGCAGTATCTTGAGCAATCAATACTGACTGACTCAAAGAATCTTTAATCTCATCAAAATAAGACAAACGCTCTTCTAGATTTTTAATATGTTGCTCTTTTTCGTGGTTGCTACGAACCAGTGTTTCATAGTCACGAACAACAATGTCTAGAAATTCATCAACCTCTTCTGGATTAAAACCTCTAAACTTAGTACTAAAGGTTTTATCCTTAATTTCTAATGACGTAATTGGCATATTTTTCCTCACTTACTTAATAAAAAACAGAATCATTCATTGTTTCTTGTTTTTGCTCATTTGTTACTTGTCTCTTAGGAAAATCGTTGGTAAAAACCGAAAGACTCTCTTCTAATTTTTTGATATAGTCTTCAGATTCATCCTTGTACCGTATCAATTCCTCATAGTCCCAAAGAATCTTATCTAAAAATTCATCAACTTGATCCTTGTCATAGCCTCTGAATTTCGTTGAAAAAACCTTATCCCTAATTTCAAGGGGGTAACTGGCATATCTTTTCTCACTTACTTCGTAGGACTTGGACTGTTATTTTCTTCTTATCTCTTTTGGTTTGACCATTTTCTCTCAGAATACTAATCCTTCCAAAACGTCTGACACTTACTAAATCACCTATCTTGACTTGATAGTCAGATTTTTCAACCAGATGGTAATTTACCTGAACATATTTTTTGGCTAATAAATCACTGGTCTGTGATCGAGATAATTTCAAAACATTTGATAAGAAAGCATCCAAGCGCAGACTTGGAAGCAAAACTTCCTTCTCTTGATAATCATTTTCAGTCTCTAACAGATCTTCAAAAGACTTGGCTTCTAGTTTAACAGGTAGTTTGGCAATCTTTTGAATCCCGTCTTGAAAGAGAGGAGTGAATTTCTGGTCTACAATGATTTGCGCTCTATTTTCCGTTACCAATATATCACCAAAGAGCTTGCGATCAATACCGAGTCGATTAAGGACTGTTCCCAAAATCTTAGCGTGAGTCAATTGTTCAAATTTGCTAGAGTAGACAATCTCAAGCAATTCCATTTCAAAATCCGCTAAACTCGTCGGTATGAAATAATCTGGTGCAAGTAGCACACGACTATATTCTGTAGCTACAAAATCATTGCTAGAAAAAACTTGAATCCCATGATTATTTCCCAATGTCTTTAGGATAAAGACCTGATGGGGATTGATAAAGGGAGTTAAGATTGGAGCGTAGTGCTCTTCTACCTGCCTTAGCCACTCCAAGCCTTTATCAATAAAGGGAATATCCTCGACTGAGAAATGCTGATAGATGTCTTTTCTCATGCTAGTATATAAAGAAAACGAATGAGATAGTTTCCAACAAGATGAACCAAGATGACAGCCACCCATACTGAAAAGTCAAAACCTCCAAATCTTAGAGGCAGACGACTCAAGGGTTGAAGGATCGGTCTAGCTAAACTAGACAACAAGCGACCTACTGCTGTCTCATAGGCATTTGGAAGCCAGGATAAGAGAGCAAAAGCTACAAGTATCCAAGAATAGATATCTGTAGCATTTTGAATGAAGCGAATTAGAAATATCATTATTTCACTCTATTTCTCTTCATATCAAAGTCGAATTCTTCACTCTGAGTTCCCTCAGGCAAGCGAATATCTTCGATATTTACTACAACTCCTACTGGTGTCAAAAGGTACATAGTATTTGCAACTTTTCTCAATTCACCAGCCAATACGTGACGTGCCCCATCTAAATAGTCTAGACAACGACGCGCTTGTACTTCAGTCATATATTGGAAATCGATTAAAATACTTTCATTACCTGCCAGTAAATCAACGATATCTGTTGCATCTTCGTAACGACGAGGATAACGAACATCAATGGTTACCTTCTCTGTACTACGATGGCTCTGCATCGCCAACTCTTGCTGACGAGCATGAAGGCGAGTAATATTTTTTTCTTTAGTATTCACTTGTGATGGTTGTGGTAGCTGTTGTGCTTGTGGAAGTTCTTCCTTGGGGGCAGACACTGATGTTAGCGTTTTTTCAGGCTTTAACTCAGCAACGTTTGGTGCCACCTCTTCTCCATCTTCAGTGAAATAATCTATAAACTTATCAAATTTATCTTTTAATGACATGGTTATTTCCTACTTAAAAAATGCTGTGCCGATTCGAACAAAAGTTGAACCAAATTGAATCGCTTCTTTAAAGTCTCGACTCATTCCCATACTGAGTTCTGTCATCGGCATATTGGGGAGATGTTTTTCTTGAATGGTTTTTTGCAATTCTTGCGTTTCTTTAAATATCTCTTGTAACTCTTGACTTGTAGCTTCAAATGGAGCCATGGTCATCAATCCAACGTACTCAATCTGATCTAATTCTGAGAGTTCTGGTAAAAGGGCTAAGAGTTCTTCTTTTGAAAAACCATGCTTGCTCTCTTCCTGGGAGATATTTACTTGCAAAAAGCACTTAATCTTGTGGTCCGCTCGTTTTTGAATTTCCTGAGCTAGCTTTAAGGAATCTAAAGCATGAAAATAATCCACATAAGAAATTACTTCCTTGACTTTACGTCTCTGTAAGGTTCCTATCAAATGCCAAGTAAGATTTTTATCACTCAAGGCATGATACTTGTCAAGAAATTTATCAACACGGTTCTCACCGATGTGTTGCACTCCTTGCGAAACCAAAGCAGAGGCTGTTTCAACATCTACATATTTGGTCACCGCAATCACAGAAACCGAATCGTTTTCACGACCGGCTTCCTGAACTGCATTCGATATCTGTTGAAAAACAAGGTTCGTATTTTCTTTTAAATTCATCTTCATTAACGATTTTTAAAGAATGGTGGAGTTTCCAACTCATCTTCATCTGTTGCGGCTGGAACCTCAAAACGTTCTACAGGAGAAACAACTGGATCTCCTTGGCGAACAATGGCATCACGTCTCAAGTCCCAGTCACCAAAGGCTGATGTCTTTGGAGCTTCTGGGCGACGATGACTTGGAGTTGGTAACTCTACTGTATCAGCCATATCAAAATTGCGATCATATGTATGTGTATGGCTAGTTCTAGCAGGTTCACGGTAGGCTGCTTGGCGTGGTTGAGCAGTTACAACTTTCTCAACTTTATCTTGACGTACTCCTGTCGCAACAACAGTCACGCGGATTTCGTCTTTCATAGTCTCATCAATAGATGTTCCAAGCCAGATGTTAACACCATGACCAGCTGCTTGGTTAACAATTTCTGATGCTTCCTCAGCTTCAATCAAAGTTAAGTCCAAACCACCAGTTACGTTAACAATCACATCCTCAGCACCATCGATAGTTGTTTCAAGAAGTGGTGAGTAGATAGCTTTACGAGCAGCTTCTACAACACGTTCTTCACCGCTACCGATACCAATGCCCATAAGGGCATTTCCTTTGTTAGCCATAACAGTCTTAACGTCTGCAAAGTCCAAGTTGATCAAACCAGGATTTGTGATCAAATCTGTAATCCCTTGTACACCTTGACGAAGAACGTTGTCTGCTTCACTCAATGCTTCAAGAAGTGGAGTTTTCTTGTCGACGATTTCTAGCAAGTTATTGTTTGAGATAATCAAGAGTGTATCAACATGCTCACGAAGTTCGTTGATCCCTTCGATAGCAAATTGTCCACGTTTGCTTCCTTCAAAGCCAAATGGACGAGTGACAACACCTACTGTCAAAGCTCCGAGGCTTTTTGCAATACGAGCGATAACTGGTGCAGCACCTGTACCAGAACCACCACCCATACCAGCAGTGATGAAGACCATGTCTGCACCGCTGATTGCTTCTGTCAGCACTTCTTCGCTTTCTTCTGCAGCTTTACGACCAACCTCAGGTTGTCCTCCTGCACCAAGTCCACGAGTCAATTTAGGGCCAAGCTGGATAACTGTCTCAGCTTTTGTACTGCTCAAAGCCTGTACATCTGTGTTGGCTGCGATAAACTCAACGCCAGAAACGCCTTCGTCAACCATACGGTTGATGGCATTTCCACCACCACCACCGACACCGATTACTTTAATTACTGCACCTTGTGCAGCTGCTGTATCAAATGAAAATGTCATATTTATATTCCTCTATTTTATTCGTCAAACATGCTTCCAATCAAGCTACGGAAACGATCCGTTAATTTACCCTTGCTCTTTTCTTCTGATTGAAGAGGAGCTACTGGTTCAACAGATTGAGTTGTTTCAGGCTCAGGAGTTGTCACTGTATTAAATACTGGGCGTGGAGAAACAGGTGAAACTGGTTGAGCTGAATTTCTAAAATCAATCGGTTGGTGGCGTAAACTCTGGTCGCCTCGAATTGCTCGTTGTGCCAAAACATTCACTTCAGTAAGACTACCAGCGAATTCTGACAAGCTGATGACATGAGCGAAAGCAGGGTTGCGAATCCCAACTTGATTTGGCACGAATAATTTAACACGTACTCCAAATACTTCTTGGGCCAATTCAACGACACCTGGAAGAAGGGCATTCCCACCAATTAAGACAATACCTCCTGGCAAGTCTAATAGGTGACGTCTTTCCAACTCTTGCTTAATTTGCTCAAAAATGTGCTTAAGTCTTGCTGAAATAATCTCAGCCAAGTATTCCTCAGTCACTTCAACTGGTTCAACCTCACCGATCACTTCAACTTGGAAGGTTTCTTTACTAGCTAACGGTGGATAAGCTTCCCCGTAGTTCAGTTTTAGACCTTCTGCAATTTTCTTAGAAGTCTTGAGAACTTTAGAAATGTCTTTTGTGACATAATCGCCACCCTCTTGGTTGACATTTGTGTATTGAAGTTCTTGGTTGCGAATAGTGGCAACAGTCGTTTGCCCACCACCCATATCAATAACAGTCGCACCAAACTCACGTTCACCTTCATTCAAGACAGAGTGAACCATTGCAAGAGGCGAAATAATCACGTTATCAACTTGAACTCCTACACGCTCAACAGTTTTACGAAGATTGTGGAGAATTGTACATGGACCAGTATACAAGAGACCACGCATTTCCAAGCGCACTCCCATCATCCCACGAGGATCACGAATTCCTTGGAATCCATCTACGACAAATTCCTCTGGAATAAAGGTGATAACTTCACGGTCTGGAGTCATACTTTTAGTCAAGGCTGATTTGACAACATTTTCGACATCTTGATCCGTAATTTCTTTTGTATCTGATGTCACTGGAATCATGCCTTGAGTTGGCTCCACTTGTAGCAAATTAGCTGGCAAGCCAACGTTTACAGACTTAATTGAAATTCCTGCTTTTTCTTCTGCTTGAGAAATTGCAGACTTAATAGCAGTCGCTGCTGCTTCGATGTCAACGATAATCCCATCTTTGACACCCTTACTTTTGGCATTACTAACGCCAATTACATTTACTTCACCATTTACAAGCTCTGCAACCAACACTTTAATAGAGCTAGTTCCGATATCTAAGCCTGTAAAAAAACCATTCCTAGTCATTACACTGCGTCCTCTCTATCTTCCAAGTTTCACACTTCTATTTTTAATAGCTATATGAAGGCATAGCTATTCACAGAATATTATAACACAAAAAATACATTCGTGCTCGGATTTTCTAACATTTAACCAAGCTTTTTCTTGAATTTTTATAATTATCCGACGATTACAGAGGTGATGAAACAAAAAAAGAAAGCGACTGGGCAAAAGACCCCTTAAAATTAAGAAAACACATAATATCAGATATTCAAAAAAACTTGATACTATGCGTTTTATAACGGAAAGATTTACTCAATTTCATCTTCAAATTGAGTTTTTAGCTCCTCCACCTTTTATTTGAAAAAGACAGTAAAAAAAGCGCAAAAAATCACTTCTTGTTCTATACTATAATTGAATTGCAATTTTTTTATTTTGGGCGTTAGAACTGTTTCCTCAGTCCTAGCGCCTTTTCTGTTTGATAAGTCTGCTTGGTGGAGAATAGTTTGTAAATGATTCTAAGGATCTTATGGGTGCAAGCAATGATAGCTTTCATCCTATTCTGCCTGCTTAGAGTTTTATTAATCAAAATTTCATATTTTATTTCAAAAATATCCCTATTTTCTATTTAGTTGTATTATTCCTTCATTAAAAAACTTAATATAATCAAAAAGATCAATATCTCTTTTTCCTACCAGTCTATTTCTATATCCTAGTAGACTTTTCACTTGTATTTTACCATTAATTGTTTCATTAGCTTTTGGAATATGTATGGCAGACTTTATTTCTGGCATCTCCTTACTTACGAACACAACTTTATTTTTATAGGATAATTTATCAAATTCCAATATATCTTCATATGTACATCCATCCCGCTCTATCATGAAAATAAATAAATTGTCCAAATTTACTCTTCTCTTTCTTTCATTCCATTTATCTTTTAATTCTGAAAAGTTTTTATAATGTAAACCATGTATCTCTATATCATTACATAAAGCGATAGGATAATCACCTAACCATTCTTTTTCCACTAGTGGTTGCTCAAAATAGTAAGTCAAATTCTTACAAAACTTAACAAATGAGCTGGGTTCGATAAACAAGTTCACTGTTGGAGACATAAATTTAAGCCCTAATTTATGACTTATTACACCTCCAAGACAGTTAGAGCTTATTATCGTGAAGTCAGAATTTTTTAAATCTAATCTTTTCTTCTTAATCATATTAAATTCTAATGCTTTTAAAAAATATTTTATCATACTATTCTTCCCTCCATTAAATCTCATAAAATAAATAATATAATTTAATATTAATAAACAGTCAAAACTAATTTGATGTTATTCTGACCTCTACAATAAATTAATATTTTTTCCATTCACATAATTTCTAAGTACTAATAACCCTTTGTCATTATAATGCAATCCATCATTTATATATTCATACTTCAAATGATAATCTTCAATCACAAAATATTATATTCTCTTTTAATGCCGTATTTTTGAATTCTTTATATTTTTCTTTATAAAAATTCTTATTTCTTTGTTCTCTTAGTTCATAGTTAAAGTATCTACTTCCTATCGTTCCTATAAAGTCACTTCTATCATCAATATCATATGAACTTTCTTTATCCATCAAGTAAGCTTTTGTTTTAGGTGTTAAATTACTTATATTTTTTAATAGAATTTTTAGTAGTTTTATATATAACTCCATTGGTTCTGTATAACTTCTTCTCATCTTTTCTTCTATATCCTCTATCCGTCACAAAACTTTCTTGGATATAATTGTTATCATCTAGGCTTGTAAATAACCTTGGAAATTTATCTAATTCTACATAACTTACTACATTTTCCACACCTTCTTATGTAATAACCGATTTTTCTTGAGTACCTTTTTCAAAATGTTTATGTTCAATAATGCGAGTATGTGGAGCATCTGCTGGAGTTCCACCCCCAAAAAGTTTATTGAAGGTATTCATATTAAAAGGAAGGTTATAAATTTCTCCCTTATAATTTGCAACAGGAGAATTTATGTAACAGTTAAACTCTGCAAACTGATTTACATAATCCCAAATCTCCTTATCAGAAGTATGGAAGATATGGGCACCATACTGGTGAACTTGAATTCCTTCCTCTTCACGAGTATAAATATTACCCGCGATATGATTTCGTTTTTCAATGACTTTTACTTTTTTTCCTTTTAAGGCTGCTTCATGGGCAAAGACTGCACCAAAAAGACCAGCACCAACAACAAGATAATCGTACATCTTATGCTCCTTTGGAGTTCATTATCTGTCTCTTTTATTAGACTAGACAATCATTCTACTACTTATCTCAATTCTTGTTTATAAAATTCTTTCAAGGCATCTTGCCAAGTTGGAATGACAAATCCTGTAGCTTTGGCTTTGGCCAGACTCATCGTTGAGTTTAGTGGACGTTTCGCCTTAGCAGGGAATTGGCTCGAGTCTACTGGCTTGACTTCGACATCTGTATCCTTCAAAATTTCAACTGCAAAATCATACCATGTTGTATCTTCTGTCGCATCATTTGACAAATGATAGTAACCAAATTCCTTGCGATTTTCAGCTAGGTAAGTCATGAACTCGGCCAAGGTACGCGTCCAGGTTGGACGGCCATGTTGATCATTTACAACTGTCAAGGTCTTATGAGTTTTAGCTAGATTTTGCATGGTAAAAACGAAGTTCTTGCCGTAATTTCCAAAAACCCAGGCGGTACGGATAATATAGAAGTTCGAAACGTGTTTTTCTACAAGCTCCTCTCCCATACGCTTAGTACGACCATATTCAGTTTGAGGATCTGGTCTGTCATCAACTTCCCACTCTTGTCCAACTGGTTTCTTACCGTCAAAGACATAGTCGGTAGAAATATAAACTAGAGTTGCACCATGCTTTTCGGATGCTTTTGCGACATTTTCTGTCCCCGTAACATTGATGGCAAAGTCCAATTCTTTCCCTTCATCCTCTGCTGCATCAACAGCTGTGTAAGCCGCACAGTGGTATACTAAAGTCGGTTTCACCTCTTCAAAAACTTTCTCAACCATCTCTGCATTGGTAATATCCATCTCAGCCACATCAACAGCAACGTATTCTTCATTACGCTCATCTAACAAATAACGAAGTTCCGTTCCTAATTGACCATTTGCCCCTGTAATTAAAATCATTTTTCTTCCTTTCAACTGATTCACAATTCTTCGGTATAGCAATAGAGGTTGGGACAAAAAATCCCTACCTCACTTTTTATTAGCAATCAAACTTTGACGCGGTAGCTGATTGGACTTTTTGTTTGACTTTTAGACTCCAAAAACTCCTAATCATCTTCGCGGGGCTGGGAGTAGGAAATCGAGATTTTGTCTATCGATTTCTGTCCCACCGCCTTTTATTTTTCAAGAACCTCTTGTGTCTTAGCGTAGTTAGCTTCAACAGCTTCTTTTTCTCCTTGCCACCATTCTTGGTTATCTTTGTACCACTGGATGGTTTCCTTGAGTCCCTGCTCGAAGTTGGTAAATTCAGGTTTCCAACCTAGTTCATCACGCAATTTACTTGCATCAATTGCATAGCGAAGATCATGACCAGCACGGTCAGTCACATGGTCATAAGCATCAGGAGCTTGTCCCATTTCCTTAAGGATAAGTTCCAACACTTCCTTGTTGTTCTTCTCGCCATCAGCCCCAATCAAGTAGGTTTCTCCGATTTGCCCTTTTGTCAAGATTGTCCAAACTCCTGAAGAATGGTCATTGGTATGAATCCAGTCACGAACGTTCTTACCTTCACCATAAAGTTTTGGCTTAATTCCACTTAGGATGTTGGTAATCTGCCGTGGGATAAATTTTTCAATGTGTTGATAAGGACCGTAGTTGTTTGAACAGTTAGAAATCGTTGCCTTGACACCAAATGATCGTACCCAGGCTTTCACAATCAAGTCCGAAGCTGCCTTAGTTGATGAGTATGGAGAGCTAGGATTGTATTTGGTATCAGCAGTAAATTTCTCACCTGGTCCTTCACCATGACCTGGCAAATCTTCGCGTAGAGGGAGATCCCCATAAACTTCGTCTGTGGACACATGGTGGAAGCGAATGTCGTATTTGCGAGCCGCTTCCAAAAGAGTATAGGTTCCGATGAAATTGGTATGGATAAATGGCGATGGATCATTCAGTGAATTATCATTATGACTTTCCGCTGCATAGTGAACGATAGCATCTGCTTGAGCTGCCAACTTGTCTACCAACTCTGCATCAGCAATGTCACCAACAACCAACTCGACACGATCACCTAAAATTTCCTCAATATTAGCGCGGTTTCCAGCATAAGTCAACTTGTCCAAGACTGTCACGTGAACATCTGGGAAATGCTTATAAACATAATGGACAAAGTTGGAACCGATAAAACCAGCTCCTCCTGTCACGATAATTTTTTTGTATTCAGTCATATTCTTTCCTTTTTACAAATCTTCTTTTTCAAAGGTTTTACATCCTTAAGTAGTGGATGATTCTTATCTGCTTCTGAGACCTCTGCTTCTGCAAGATTTTCCCATTCAATACCAAGGCTTGGATCAGCGTAGTTTACAAAAGCATACTTGGGTTTGAGTTCGAGAGCCCAGTAATCATTGACCAGATAACTATAAGAAACTGTATCTGATAGGACTTGAAAGCCATTGGCCACGCCTCGAGGAACAAAAACTCCCTTGCTAGCATCAATAACCGTCTGATAAGTATTCCCAAAGGTTTCGCCCTCGCGTAGATCAACCCAAGAGCCCAGAACTTTCCCACCATCTGCTACAGAGATGTACTTATCCCAAGGCTCTGCATGTAGGCCACGGAGGACATTTTTACTTGAGAAGGATACATTGTTTTGCAATTTTCCTTCTGCAAAGAAAGACTCTGGAAATCCAAGTGGAAGCATTTTTTCCTTTTGAAAATTTTCTTTAAACCAGCCACGATTATCTCCATGAACAGGGATATCGAATTCCAGCATACCTGGAATTGCATCAATCTTGCGTACTGAAAGTGTCTTGCCGAAAAAATTATCTGTCATCTATGCTTCTCCAATCAAACGGAGCAGATACTGCCCGTATTCATTTTTCTTAAGTGGTTGGGCTAAGGCCAACACATCCTCGCGACTGATATAGCCCATGCGGTAAGCAATTTCTTCCAAGTTTGCTACCTGAACATTTTGCATACGTTGAACTGTTTCGATGTACTGTGAAGCCTCTAGTAAACTTTCATGAGTTCCAGTATCCAGCCAAGCAAAGCCTCGTCCCATAACCTCAACGGATAAATCTCCACGATCTAGGTAAGCCTTGTTTACATCTGTAATTTCCAGTTCACCACGAGGACTTGGTTTAATACTCTTGGCAATTTCTACTACATCATTGTCATAAAAATAGAGTCCTGTAACTGCATAGTTTGAACGAGGGTATTCTGGCTTTTCTTCAATAGAAATAGCGTTCATATCCTGATCAAACTCAACAACGCCAAAGCGCTCTGGATCCTTCACCTGGTAGCCAAAAACAGTTGCCCCTGACTCCTTGCTTGCGGCCTCTTGTAGCATCTTCGAAAGGCCAGGACCATGATAGATATTGTCACCTAATATCAGAGCAACGCTATCATCACCAATAAACTCTTCCCCAATGATAAAGGCTTGTGCCAAACCATCTGGACTTGGTTGCTCTGCATAAGACAATTGAACCCCAAACTCAGATCCGTCTTGAAGAAGCTCTTGGAATCGATGTAAATCCTGTGGAGTTGAAATAATCAAAATATCCCTAATCCCAGCCAACATCAATGTTGAAAGTGGATAGTAAATCATCGGTTTATCATAAACCGGCATAAGTTGTTTTGATGCAGCTCGAGTCAAAGGATATAAACGTGTCCCCGAACCACCTGCGAGAATAATACCTTTCATAATAGGGTACCTTTCTTTGTTGTTTTAGAGTCAATTACTATTAGTTGTGTACTGCTCTAAAAGGAAAATAATCATCACATTTTTTCAAATTATTATCTAAAAATTACAGAAAATTTCTTCTTTATCCATAAAAAATTCACTTATTTCATAGTACATTTAGTATAAAATGAAATAAGTGAATTCTACTTTGTTTATATACAATTAAAAGTCATTTCCTAAGGATGTCTCAAATAACTGTGTAAGAGGCATAATTTCACCATTTCTTAGTTTTTCAATACTAAAATACATAGTAACTGGTTTTCCATTATAAATCGCCATACCTCTAGGATCAATGAAACCCAGTTTTTCATAGAATTCTACAGCATCCTCTAAAGCATGAACTCTCACACCTTTTATTGGTAACCAACAGTCAATAGTTAAAGATAATCGAAGTGCAAAGGTCACCAAAAGCGAACCAATCCCTCTTTTCTGGCAATCCTTGTGAACACCAAGATAGTCTATACTAATTCCCATCTCTTTACCCTGAGCGATGAAAGAAAATGATACTAGTCTACAAGAAATAAAACCTAGTAATTCAAAATTTTGATTTACAATAGCTAACACATGGCCTGATTCTTCATCGTATTTGTTGTAAATATCCAAAAAAACATCATTCAATTCTTGATATCCACAATCAAAAGATCTAACATCATCATCATTTAAAATAGATGATGAAGTACTTATTAATTTCAATTCATCAATAGAATCCAAAACAGGCAATTAGTACGTCTCCTTACTAAACACTTTCAAACGTTTACTTTTCTCATTCAGTCGTCGTAATCTACGACTAACATCATCAGATAAGTCATACTCACCATTTAAAATAGATAAAATATGTTGTTTTTCTTCATCAGTCTTCTCTTCAGTAAGTACATCTTTAAAAATTACTGCCATTATTCTCACCTCACTTCGATGGTTAAAGTGTTGTTACTTTATTCTATCAAAAACTAGACACAAAAGCTACAATTTCTTATATCAGCATTTTTTAATAATAGTTCATTCTGACAAATCTTCTTTTATCTTTGTGGTTGATATTTCTTTTGTTCTAGGCAAATAAACTACTTCAACACCTTCTTCTTCAAGATAATCAAATTTACCTTTCCAATCATCACCCATTACAAAAGTATCAATATGGTATTCTTTGACATCTGACTTTTTCTGTTCCCAACTAGTTTCAGGGATTACTAGATCTACATATCGAATAGCTTCTACTAAATTTTTTCTGTGTTCATAGTTAAAGTAACATACTTTATTCTTTTCTTTTAAATTAAACTCATCACTTGAAACAACTACAATCAAATAATCACCTAGTTGTTTAGCACGTTTCAACAGATTGATATGACCATAATGCAATAAATCAAATGTACCATATGTTATAACTCTTTTCATCTAAAGGTCTCCTTATTCATCATTCAAAAAATATAATTATTTCAATCAATAACCCTATTGTTTTTTTATTTTTTCTTCAATCCAATTAGCACACTGTACCGAGGCTTTTCCTCTATCAAAACGAACGTCCTCTAATTCATACAGACGAACTTTTTCATCATAATTACTTCTTTCAAAATCTCTAATAATTTCTATCAACTCATTGTTATGATACGCTCTTGGAAATGGCAATTTATAAAAATTATTATCCAATGGTCTATCGTTCACATATCTTTGATAATCTGGTAAATACAGAAATACTGGACGATTTAATAACATAAAATCAATCGAAGATGACGAATAATCCGTAATCATTACATCTGCACTCATCATCAAATCCTGAGGATTTGAATAGGTTGACACATTTATACAGTTTGTATCCTGCAAATTTATAAAACTAGAATCAACAATTGGATGAAGACGAACTAATATTTTTACATTTTTTCTAAATTTGTTTTGAAAAGCATGTATTAGTTTCGAGTAATCTAAATTATAGGCATCCAACGATCCATCATCTCTGAACGTCGGCATATACAAAACCACCAGTTCGTCTAAATCAATATCAAATAAACTTCTAAATTTTATGTTTGTAGTTTTGATTTTTTCACTTTTAAAAAAATCATCATTTCGAGGTAATCCAAATTCAAGAAACTCCACATCCTCTGTCAGCCAAAAATTATTTTGCATCCCCAAAGTTTGAAAGTGCCGACTTGATACGATACCGTCTGTAATCTTTCCATCATACTTCGCCATTCTAAGATAAGTTTTTTTTAGGCTCCCTGCAACACTTTTTTCAATTAACTTTACCCCATCTGAGCCATGCCAAGTTTGAAGATAAATCTGTCCTTTACGCTTCCAAGGTCGATCAGAACAGCGAATATTATCTACCCAAACTCTAGCTGTTAACCATTCGTAGAAAGAACGATAACTTCCATATTTTACTACACGAACACCTTTTGGGACAGAAATTTCTCTATCTTTTGATATCCATACAAGATCTAGATTATTTTCTCGAGAGACAAGTTCTTCAAGTATATACTTGGGATTATCTCCCAAACCTCTACCACCAAAATTATCAAACACTATTTTATTAGACTGAATAGGTAATAAATTCAACGGTAATGTAGAGACTTTTTTTAATAAATTTTTTATATAAAATTTCATATTTTTTTTATAAATTACTATTATTCATTAGTGGGTTCAAATTTACGGCATAAGACCGTAAATTCAAGAAATAAATATTTTATAGTTTCTGAGTTTCTAATTCTGTTTCCGTATTAGTTAGAGAAAAGAGCAGTAGATTTAGGATCCATAAAAAGTTATGATAAATCGAAATATTGTCCGTAAACCATATCAGCATCTGAAACATTGTCAAGACAAAATATATGAATGATTCTTTATGACCAATTTTTACAAATATGCGTTTAGCATTTCTATAAAGGAGAGTATAAAAATAAATAGATAATCCTACAAATCCTATCTCAATGTAAGATTTCAAAATATCATTATGAATCCCCATTGATCCTGTAAGACCATTGATATTTAAAGTCATCCAATTATTATCCATCCATTTTGATGCAAAACCTACCCCTCTCCCCATAAATATAGGTGTAAAGCTATAGGTTGATTCAATTCCCTTCCATAAATCTGTTCTAGCCATCGAATTGATATTATGTTCTTGGATAAATGTATATATAAAACCAGATTTAATACTATAAACATAAAGGAATATTCCTGTTATAAATACTAAGGAAAAGGCATTTAATAAACTTAAAATTTTTCGTTCTTTCCCTAGTTTGCTCACTTTTTTATAATACCAATAAATTACTAAAAATACTGGTATGATAATTAACACACTCAAAAATACGATTCGTTTAAGACTTAAAAAGAGAATAATAAGAGCTATTAAGATCTTACGAAATACTGCAGAAAAACTATTTTCTTTTATAAAATATTGATACAGATAGTACAGAATAAAGAGAGCTGTAATTGGTGCTACCTCATGCATTTCTAGCACCGAACCATTGAAACTATCATCTGTTAACATCAAAATAAATTGACTAAGTCCTCCTTGACTATAGGCAACAATGATACTAGTTAAGTAACTAAGTGATATTGCTGTAAAAGTGTAATCTACTACTTTTTGTCCAAAAAATTGAAAAACAACCATAGCTTGAAAGATAGCTAATAAGCCAAAAATAGTCATACTTGACAATCTACTAAAATACCCACTAAATTGAACTGGATTCATTAGATGTAATAAAACTGAGTAAAAGAAGAGAACAATTGTTGGCATAGCTAATATCTTAGCAAGATATAATAATTTTTTATTAACAAAAATAACCTTTCCGAGACTTACTAATAATAAAATGAATAATACAATAATCAAAATACCAATATAATATTTTGTCATGTATGTTACAGGATACAGATGTTGTCTATCTGTAGCTAATTCTAAATACACTAACAATATATACAATATCGCGATTGGGTTAAATTTAAATTTCACTATTACTTCCTTTTAAATAAATGAGTACGTTCTAAAAAATTTGTTCGTAAACCAATAATTACCCTGTTTTTTGAAGAAAAGATGTACAAAATCAATAAACTAATATAAATAAAAGCTCCGACTATAATTTCAATAATAAGTGTAAGTAGCGATGTAGGTAAAATACTTGAAATAAGAATTAAGACCATATACATTACTGAACCAATAAGAAATAATATCCCAGCATTTATCAGATATTCTCTGATATGTAAATAATTTCTAGCGATCCACGTTTGATAGCAACATAGAACTAACTCTGCAACAATTGTTCCTATAACAGCTCCCATTGCTCCTATCTTCGGAATCAAAATAATATTAATCAAAATATTAACAACGGCTCCATAAAGCAAAGATACCGTATATTCCTTGTCAAAACTTCGTGGAATTAAAAACTGAGTTCGGATGACATTTCCAAAAGCCGAAAATACTAAAGCCGGTGTCATTCCTGCAATAATTTGGCTACTTGTCCTAAATTCTTCACCCCAATAAACAGGAGCAAAGGTTGCAGAAACTCCTGCTAAACCGAAAGCACAGCCCATTGTAATCACTAAAACGATCCACATCGTTTTATCAACATATTCTAAACTTTTTTGTTCATCACCTATACTCAGTAAATGTACTGTTCGAGGCAACATTACAGCTCCAAAGGCTTGAATCAGAGCTTTTGGAATACTAATGATCTTATCTGAATTCTCATAAAAAGCAGTTTCCTTCAAACTACTATACATTCCAAGCATTATTTTATCTAGAAACGAAAAAATACTAACCGCTAAGACGGGGAAAAATAAAATAATAATAGGTTTCATGTGTTTCTTTATTTTTCCAAGACTAGGGCGCACAAAGTTTACTTGTTTTAACAAAAATGGCCATGTAATCAACTGACCAAGCAGGGTACTCCCTGCCATTATAAAGGTATATAAATAGATATCATTAGGGCTTTTTACAAATGTAAAGATAGATATTAAAGTCAATAATTTAACAAATGAATTCCTAGCAACTGTAATACGAAACTCTTCAAGACCATAAAAAAACCAACTAACATCTGTTGCATACGATAAAACATGTAATACTTGGATATAGGCTACAATCTGAAAACTATTCACAAATACTGTTGCATAAATCAAATATGAGACGGTCATAACTAGTGAACACGTTAACTGAACCGCGTAAATATTCGAAAATTCCTGATTCAAATTTTCTCTACTTGTTCGTACCTGTGCTATTGTCCGATTCCCATAATTAGAAATCCCCAACATGGACAGAATCATAAAGTAAAAAGCAATAGAATAGGTAAAAGAATAAACTCCAATTTGCTCTGCACCTAACACACGCGCTAAGTAAGGTGAGGTAATAAACGGTACTATTACAGCTAAGATCTGATATAAGACATTGTAAACAATGTTTTTCTTTAAACTAGGCAAGATTCTCCCCTCTACTGATTCAGTAAGTAACTGTACAAGCTCTCAGATTTATCATTGTAATTTTTTTTATAATTTAATTTATGAAAATCAGAAATTTGACATAATTGCTGGTAACGTTCCTTTGAAAAATCATTATTTAATTCATCAACCATTATATGTGGTGCTGCGTTCGTATAGGTGGGTACAGACTGCCAAACATCCGAATAATGTTCAGCTACAATCGTGAACAGCAAATGAAAAACAAAATAATGTATTGCAATATTCTCTCTACACCAATATTCTACTAGCAACTTCTTCACAGATAGTATTAAAGGGTGATTTGCTGTTGAAGCAATCATCCAGCTTGATGATGAAATATTTTCTTCGATTGAAGATAGACTCTTATACATAAAAAATGGATTTTTTTCAATTAATTCCTTAATTGTACTACCAGTGCAATAAACTGTGGCATCTAACCAAATACCTCCATATTTAGATAAAATCTCAACACGCAAAACATCTGAAAAATTTGCGTTATTTATGATACCTTTATTCCACTTATACAAAATTTCTTCAGGAATTGTTACATGCTGTTGAATAGTCTGAGCCGTTAATACTGTAATTTTATAATCTGGAAATTCTCTTTTAACAGACTTATAACATGATTTCACCAAATCTGGAGCATTCTCCATACCTTGAAACCAGCAAATCCAGATTTGCTTGGGAACTTTTTCTGATAAGTATGATTTATCAAAAGGGTTTGAAATTAAAGAACCGTATTTCTTTTTTAGTATTCTGTAGGCCCTATCTTCAAGTTGCACTTCTCGAATAGCCTTACTCCGAATCCACCACAAGGGCCAACGGTTACGTAAGGCGTGAATAACAACAGGAAAAAACGTTCCATTTTTTAAAGATAGTTTTAATTTTTCTATATTCATCGCCATAAAATCTATACACTCCGATTCCGATATTTTAATAAGGTTAAAGCTAAAAGCAACATCGACATATTATACTTAGCTAATACACAGATCAAACGTTTAGGAAAAGGTAAACGATGGATTGGATAGTGATACAAAACTGCTTTTGAGATAGGATCCTTACAAATCTGTCTAATTCTTTGCAAGCGTTTATGAATTCTAGAACTTTTATATAAGGATTCCTGAAAAATACATAAACGAATATTAGCAATTAAAATTCTCTCGATTCTTTCTTCCAAAATTTCTTGATTAGGTAATCCCTTAACTCTTTTTAATTGCTCGTTATACAAGATTTTATCCAACTCAAATCGATCTTCTTTATATTTCATACTTAAAGAACCAAAGTTTTCACGATAGTAGTATAAAATATCTGGGATAACAAGGGCGGATGTTGCTAATTTTAAACAATCAATTTGAAAAATAGCATCTTCTGAAATGAATTCTCTTTCCGAATGAAATAATAGCCCTTTATCCTTAAACAAAGAACGTTTATATACCCCTTTCCACACTGAAACACCTATCTTTCCATCTCCAATAAATTCTGGTGGTGAAGATATTACATCTGGTAAAAGTTCTGTGAAAATTGAATCATTTTTATAAAAAATGGAATCTAGGCTCTGATCAAGTGGTCCTATAATATTTCCTTTATTATCCACTCGATAAAAATTTTCACTATAAATCACGTCTGCATTAAAACGTTGTAAGTATGTATCATAAATTTCAAGCATCTCATATGAGACATAATCATCCGAATCAACAAAGACAATATAATCTCCTGTACAATTTTCAATACCTGTGTTACGTGCAAAACCAAGACCTTCATTGGTTTTATGTATTACTTTTATCCGATGATCTTTTTTCCCCCATTCTTCACAAAGACTTCCAGATGTGTCAGTAGAACCATCGTTTACCAAGATAAGTTCAAAATCTTTAAAAGACTGATTTACAAGAGTATTTAAACATTGAGATAAATAATTCTCTACATTATAAACTGGAACAACTACACTAAATGTAGGCATAAATTCTCTTCCTTTCAGAAATAGTTAAACACTATCTATAGGCCAGTATTCTAGCTGGTACTCCACCTATGATAACATTATCTGGAAACTGCTTAGTGACAACAGCATTCGCTCCAACAACACAACCTGAACCAATGCTGGACCCATCCAAAAAAACAGCTCCAGCACCAATCCAACAATTATGTCCTACTGATATTCCCTTTCGAGATACACCTTGTTCAACAATAAGTTTATTTAAATCACTATAATTATGATTTTCAGCATGAAAACGAACATTCTGACCTGCGATAACATTATCACCAATTGTGATACCTCCAGCAGAACCAAATAAACTATATTCTGAAAAAGATGAGTTCTTACCAACTTTCAAGCCAATCCCCATATTTTTTATAGATCCTGTTCCAATAATTTGAGAATAATCTCCAATCTTCACATTATCTGCAAAATGGATTCCTTCTTTCGACAGTGCATCTATAGACACCTTTTTACCAATTCGAACATTTTTCCCAACAAATAATTTACGCTTTGCTAAGATAGAAACTCCTTGTCCAATGAATAAACGCTTCCCCTTTTGACCAAATCCGATTCCACGTACAAATCCACGAAAGAGTCCAAAACCATAGTTCATACCTCTTTGTAGTATATACGCCATGGGTACATCAGGGTGAATGTCTACTGCTTTTCCAGTAATCTTTTTTATTAAGCTCTCAACTATCATTTATCACTCTTTCATAATACTGAATCACTTCTTTCGAGTGTTCATCTATAGTTTTTAATTTTGTATTTTCTATATCATTTTCTATAACTTTAACTACTAAGTCATTCTGATTTTTAAAAACATGTGTTTCTGGAAGTAAGTCTTTTGATCCAACATTTTCACTCACAAAAACATTTACCCCATAGGATAATGCTTCTACTGTTATCAATCCAAATGTCTCCTTCCACTTACTTGGAACAATAAGAATATCAATATTTTCATAGACACTATCAATCGTTTCCTTGGTAAAATATCCTTTTTGTTCAATGAATGAAGGACATTCTTCATTTGGAAAGTGACCATAAGTTGCAACTTCGTATAACTCTAGGTCTAAAGTTTTAGCAAACTCAATAAAATCAAAATATCCTTTATATTCTTCATCCGGACCAATATAAGCGACTCGAATTTTATCATTTGTAGTTGTCAATCTTTGATGCTGTTTAATTGAACTATTTGTTATAGATAATACTGTACTTTTGGTTGGTTTAATTTCATTTTGCTCATATACATTCTTTGCTAAACTACTATTAAACAAATAACCATCTATCAAATGGAACATCTCATTATAATAGTGTCGAAGCTCACTAAAATCTTGCTCCTCAATAACATCTCGAATAACTAAATTCTTTTTAGATTTTGGATTTTTCCCTAATAGTTTCAAAAGTTTACGAATAGTAGGATAAAATGAAATCTGAAAAAGTCTTAGTTTTTTCACACTTAAAGCATCGGAAGACATAATATTCCATGTTAAGTTTGTATTTTTATCACTATAATCCACCCCATTAAAATAGAAATGAGGTACGGGTGCTAATCCATAATAATCATGGCTCGTAAAAACCACTCTAATATTCAAGTTTTTAGCAATTTCGAGGAATTCTTTATGCAATCCCATAAACGAGTGAATATGTATAATGTCGGGTTGTACTTTTTCTAAAAAAGTACGATAAACATTTTTGTCACAAGATGCCAGGAAAGCAGTTGGATTGGATATACCTCCAAATAAAGCAAGAGGTAAGCTATTAAGCAGTTCATAACACTCAAACTTTCTTGATGATACCTTCTTTATTCCTACTTTTTTTGAAAGCAACCTAATATTTCCAGGATATAGGACAGTCACTTGATGACCTTGAGCAATTTGCTCTAGCATTAAATCCTCAGCATATTTAACCAAACCACCTGTTCGCTGGGGGTGAAATCCTAAAGTATAATGTAATATTTTCATATTTTAAATAAATTCTCGTAGTCTGTAACAATCTTTTCCCAAGTGAAAGCATCCGCAATTCTCTGATTTGATTGTCTATCTAACTCATCAATCATCTTTTCATCAAATTGTTCAACTTCCTCAATCACTTGTGATAGTTCGTCTTTTTTCCAATAGATGGCACTTTGCTCCCCAACTTCGCGGTTAAAACCAACATCAAGTAGTAGGTTCAACTTTGTTGACTCCAAAGCTTCAAGTAACGAAGGATTGGTTCCTCCAACTTCATGTCCATGGAAGTAAGCAAAGGCGTTTTCTCGAATATACTTCAGAAGTTCTTGATCGTAGACTGTTCCAACAAATTTCACTCGTGAATCTTTATCAAAGCTAGTACTTGCTAATAGCTGATTATAAAATTTATTCTGTTCTACATTTGTGATTAAGACAAAGTCCTTCTTAGAGTTAGACGCCAAAAAGCCACGTATCATAGACTCATAGTTATTCTCTGGAACAAAACGTCCTACAACTAGGTAATACTCGTTTTCAGAAACATTCTTCTCTTTGAACCAAGTACGTACTTTTTCATCACTACTTTTTAATGTAGAGCGTGTTGTATCTGTTCCATAAGCGATATAGGTTGTCTTAGGTTGGTACTGTTTATAATCTTCTTGAATATACTTTTCAATATTCTTACTATCACACACTAAAAGATCTGCATGTTTGACCATTAGACTTTCAGAAATTTTCCAGTAGCGACGAACTGGGGCGCTCCACTTAGCTCGCAACCACTCATGACCATCTGGATTAACCAGAAGAGTCCCACCTATTGCTTGAATTTTTTTCTTGATTCCATGGATAAAAGGTCCAATGCGACAAGCTAAAATATAGAAGATAGGAGCTTCATCCTTATTTTCTTTTGCAATCTCAATCGCTCTGTTAATTGCAGCGATATCATACGCTATAGCTCGCGCTGGACCAATATTAGGTACATCGACGTTATAACAGATAGCACCGTTATGTTTAAAAACATCCTCAGTAATTCCTGACTTTGCAGAGTTTTCACGCATACAAGCCACATAATATTGGATATCCTTATCTTGTTGAAAGGCTGTTAATTTTTCAACAAAGGTTTCAAAGCCCCCATACTTAGCAGGAATCCCTTTTGACCCTACGATATAGACAGTTTTTTTCATGTTACTCCTAATTTATAGAAAGAGAGAGCAAGCAAACTTACTTCGCTCCATCTCTCATCAACACAACTTTTACAGTTTTTAACAATATTTCAAAATCTTTCCAGATGGTCCAATCATCAATATAAGCCACATCCAGTTTCACGACTTCATCAAAGTTTGTAATTTCACTTCGACCACTAATTTGCCACAAACCTGTAATACCAGGTTTAAAGCTGAGACGACGTTTTTGTTCAGGTGTGTACTTTTCGTACTCATCTACAGTCGGCGGACGCGTACCGACTAGACTCATGTCTCCAATCAAAACATTCCAAAATTGTGGCAATTCATCCAAACTAGTTTTTCGGATAAAGTGTCCAATCTTAGTCACTCGAGGATCGTTATTAATCTTAAACATCCCACCTTGCATGGTATTTTGATCCATCAACTGTTCTTTAATAGCTTCAGCATCGACTCGCATCGAGCGGAATTTATAAAAAGTAAAATGACGGCCATTTTTCCCGATACGAGTTTGAGAAAAGATTGCTGGCCCTCCATCTTTACGAATCAAGGGAACTAAAAATAGACTAGCAATTCCACAAAGGATCAACCCAACAATAGCACCACAAATGTCGAGGATGCGTTTGGCAATTATGTGACTTGGCTTGTAAAAATTTGTAGAAAATGTCACTACATTCAAACCAGCCATTTCATGAATTTGTTTATCTCGGCCTAAACTTTTATCGAAAGCATTTAAGTTAACTGTTACATCAATTCCCATTGTTTCAAACTGAGAAATAACAGCTCCAATATCATAGTCCTCACTTGGAAGATTGACAAAGACTTCATCAACTACTTCATGCGTAGCATAGGAGAGTAGCTGTTCTCTCGGCACAACGACCACCTTGTCATGAGAAAACTCCGGCTTGTCTAAGACACATATAGCAACCAGTTTCCCTTGGACATCATTTGCGGTCAATAAACGATCCAGTACTTTTTCAGTACGAGATGTCGCTGTAATCAATAGAATCTTGTTACTACCTTTCAAGTTGTGGTTAAAGTGTACCCAGTAACGTTTGACAACAAAACTGAGTAAATAATTTAAAACTCCATACAAGGAAAGTAAGTAAATCATTCCTCGTCTAGAAATCACGAATTTTTCCTTTAAGAAGAAACTTGAAAAACTAATCAACAAGGCATAAAAGAGGATGTATTTGACCGTTTCTACTAACTCAACATACTGACCTCTTTTAAAAAAATCCTTACCGTAGCCACTGATGTAAAAGGCTACAAAATGAAGGAAAAATAGAACGAATACTGTATTTAAAACAATCTCAGTTTCTGTAATTGCAATCAGAATATATGCTAATAAACTAACAAGTATACTCTGTAAACAGGCCAGAGTTACATTGTAGAATCCCCTTCCTTCCATACTGAACTCCCTAACTTATTTTTTATCTTTTACCGTAAGAGCCATAAGAGCCATATTTTTCGCGTTGAACATCAAATTTATTCAGTATTACTCCCAAAAATGGTGTTCCTGTTTGTTCTAACTGACCCTTGGCTTTTTGAACTTCTCTTCGTTTTGCTGCACCAGCCTCTGTGACTAAAATCGATGCATCACATTTTTGCACAATAATCGCAGCATCAATCACAACTCCGATTGGCGCAGTATCTACGATGATGTAATCAAAATATTTACGCAAGGTTTCAATCATTCTTTCAAAATTTTCACTTTGTAAAAGAGCTGTTGGGTTTGGAGAAACTGCTCCTGATTGGATAACAAATAAATTCTCAACATTTGTCTCGCAGAGTCCATGCGATAAATCCTGCGTTCCAGCCAAATAATCTGTCAAGCCAGTAATTCTTTCTCTTGACTTAAACACTCCAGACATGACTGAGTTTCTGATATCAGCGTCAATCAAGAGTGTCTTGTAACCTGCACGCGCAAAAGCCCAAGCAATATTGGTAGAAGTTGTTGATTTACCTTCACCAGGATTGACAGATGAAACTGCGATGACCTTTAAATTGTTTCCACTAAGCTGTATATTTGTGCGTAACGCATTGTAATATTCTTCTGCTTTTTTTACAGAATCAATTCTTTGTTGTGCTAATTCTAACTTTGCCATATGTTCTCCCTTACTTTAATTTGTCCAAATCCGGAATAACTCCAAGAAGTGAGATTTTCATAACATCTTCGATATCTTCTGGACGTTTGACACGATCATCGAGCAACTCAACTAGTAGAACGAGGACAATTACGACTCCTGCCCCTGCTCCAACCCCCATCAAGGTATTGCGACGAATATTTGGTGAGGATGGCCCAGTAGCTGGACGGGCTTCCTCCAAGGTAGTTACGTCAGAAACACGGGTTACAGAAATAATCTTTTGAGCCGCAACTTCTCTAAGAGCATTGGCGATACGGCTTGCTTCTTCTGGTTTAGTGTCAGTGACAGAAATAGATACGATACGTGTTTCTGCAGGGACAGTCACCTGAACCTTTTTAGCCAATGTTTTGGCATTAATCGTTAAGCTAAGATCTGATACGACTTTTTCCAAGACATCTTGTGAAAGGATAATCTCACGATAGTCCTTAACCAAATAGGCTCCCGCTTGTAAATCTTGATTTGTCAACCCAGGTTTATCTCCTTGAGGACGGTTGATAACATAGATACGAGTCGTACTTCTATACTCAGGCTTCACCACGAAACTACTATAAGCGAAGGAAGCAGTTCCTGCTAAGATAGCCACAAGAAGAACGAGCAGTTTCTTTTTCCACAGTCCTTTTAACAACTGAATTACATTAATTTCGATAATATCTTGTTCTTTCATTATAACTCCTAAATAATTTGATCTTTAATGATTTTTTCGGGATTTAACATAAATAGTTCCCGAGCTTTATCCAATCCATACTTTTTACTTACGATTTCGTAGGCTTCTTTCATATAAGGTGGACGACTATCCAGATTATGCATATCACTAGCAACTATATGAACCAAGTCTCGCTCCAAGAAATAGCGAGCACGTTTTTTCATGAATTTATAGGTATCTCCAAAAAGTTTTGGTTTAAGGATACTTGAACTATTAACTTGTGTATAGCAGCCCATATTAATAAGCTCTTTAACCCTTTTTTCGTTGTTTTCCAAAGCATCGTAACGCTCTATATGAGCTATTACTGGAGTTATTCCTAGCATGAGAACATTGGTTAATGCATTATGGATTTCACGATAAGGGGTATTCATACTGAATTCGATCAAGGCATAGCGAGTGCCGTTTAATTGTGGAATCTGCTGATTTTCGAGTTTCTTAAGAGCGTCACTAGTGTAATAGATTTCCGCTCCATACAAAATCCTTAAGTCAGGGGCAATCTCCTTAGCTAGTTCCTTGACAACTTTAAAATTCCTTGCAATTTCATCCTCCGGAGTTTCGAACATCCCCTTTCGACGGTGTGATGTCGAAACGATGGTGCGAACTCCTTGAGCGTAGGCTTCTTCGAGAAGAGCTTTGCTGTCTGCCCAATCTTGAGGCCCATCGTCTACATCAAAAACTATGTGCGAATGGATATCAATCATCTTATCTACCTTCCATGATATCTTTGATCTCTGTTTTTAAAGTTTCCAAACTATTAGAATCCACTTCTAACATATACAGACTGCTATCCGGCATAGCATAGGAAGGGAGATCCATACGACCGGTCCCTTTTAAATCTCGAGTGATGACAGTATATTTACCACCACTTTCCAGTTGAGCATTTACCAAGCTCACCATTGTTTCAGCTGGCATATTTGTTTGCACTGAATCTTGCAAGCTTTGCATAATGCCATCAAAATTCTTCAAAGCTTCTGTTGAGGTTAGTTTCTGAATTATAGCAGAAATGACTTTTTGCTGGTTACGGCCACGATCCCCATCACCGTTTGCTAATGAATAACGCTCGCGCACAAATCCCAGAGCTTGTTCAGAGTCTAGATGAACATTACCAACAGGGAAATGATATTTGCCGTGAAGCGATGTAAACTCTTGATCGTTATAAACATCTACCCCACCTAGTAAATCGATCAATTTCAAGAAGGAGGTGAAATTAAGTCGTGCATAGTAATTCAAGTCAATACCATAGAGATTTTCTAAAGTATGGATTGATGCATCCACACCATAAATACCTGCATGGGTCAATTTATCATTTTGATTATTTCCACCATCAGCTATGGGCACATAAGCATCACGAGGAGTCGTTGTCAAAAGAATTTTCTTAGTCTCTTGATTAACAGTCATGATGATATTGACATCCGAACGTGAAACTGAGCTGATCGGTCCATAAGTATCAATCCCACTAATGTAAAGGTTAAAGGCCTTGTTTTGAGAAACCTTAGGCGCTTCAACAGTCTTGGTTAATTCCTTAGTGTAGATCTTTTTAATCTTCTTGGCGTGGTCTGGATATTCTTGTTCAATCAGGTTTTCAAAAACACTATTCAAGACAATTGCCTTAGAGTCTCCCGCCAAGAGACTCTTATAAGCTGCAAGATATGAAGAGCTCTCTTCAACAGACAAGTCTTTACTCTGAGTTGCTTTAATATCATCTAGCAACTTTTGGATGTTTTCAGAATCTGTCCCAGTTGGAGCTGTCACGCTGGAAAGTTGTGACACATTGCCAATTTCACTATCTGCCAAGACAGCAACACTGATAGAATAACTAGAATAGTTGGATGTCGCATTTAATTGATTGGCCAAACTAATGAACTGTCGAACTCCAACCAAGGCTAGTGAGCTGGTCATGATAGATAGCACGAGCATAATTAAAGTAAAAATCTTAGCTTTTCTATTTAAAATCAAAAACAAGGCTACTAGTGCAATGACCGCCATAACAACAGCTAGAAGAAGATTGGCATAACTAACAGCTAAGATATGATATCTGAATATTAAAAACAACAAAAAACAAGCGAGTACTACATATACCAGCAACAAAGTAATATTGAAGCTTTGTTGAAACTTACTCGTTTTACTTTCTTTTGAACGTCTTCCCACCTTACACCTCTATTAAACATTTTATTTTTATTATATCACAAAGTAACACTGGATGCTATCAACACCTGAAATGCAACCGTTTTATTTCACCTTAAAAGCAAAAATATTATATTTTAATCATTAAACACCTCAAAGTTTTTCAAAAAAAGACTCAAATCTAAAAAATTGGTGCTACAGAAATCGGTATACGAGATCTTGTTGTCACAGTTCCATACCTGCAATCCCCCAATAATCTTCTGAATTTCTGAATGCTCTAGCTAGAGAAAAGCTAAAATAACTTTCGAAAGGTCAAAAAGCCCAAAAACTAGTAATTGCCAATTTAGAGACTTATTACATGCAAAAAAGGCTAGGATGTCATCCCGGCCTCTTTTTATCTTATTTGACGTGATTTTCAAGCTCTTTTTGACTCTGTTCGACTACTTTTTTACGTTCTTGTTCCCATTTGGCTTTAGCTTCGTCAAACTGGGCAATGGTAACCACATCTTTCTGCAATCTCATGTACTTGTAGTTACTTCCAGTACCCTTGATTCCGACAAGTGAGTATGCGCGTGTGAACGGAGTGACACGTGTTACTGAAGCTCCACCACCATCTGAATTCACAGGGATAAGAAGAGAACTGTCAATCAACCAAGCTTGCGCATCTGCATAGTTTTCATAGCGTTTGGCTACATCTGAGCTTTCTGCATCTGCCGCTTTCAATTTCTGAGTGTATTGATCCATTCCTAGGCCTGTAATCTTGTCAGCATCCTTACTTGGATCAAGTCCCAAAATCTTAAGATAGAAACCATCTTCTGCATTGAAAGGATTGAGGTAAGTCGAAGGATCTTGGTAGTCTGCTGACCATCCATCCAAGTTCAAATCATAGTCATGATCAGCTGGTGTCGGTGCTTGGAAAGTCGCATTGGCATAGTCTTCAGTTGAAACTAAAACTACATCAATCACCACATTTTCAGCTCCAAGTGTGGATTCCACAGATTGTTTGAGTGAATAAAGCTTAGGAAGCAAGGTTTTGTTGACCTGATCCACTGGCAAATCTAAATGAATCGGGAAGGTTACACCTTGAGCCTCTAGTTCTTTTTTAGCTTCTGCTAATTGAGCTTGCGCTTTTTCTTTGTTGAAGTAAGCATCTTGGGCATCTTCAAGATTCATATTTGTCCATTGTGTACCATAGTTGACCAACTTAGATGCAACTGTCTCACCAAAAGTCTTATCTCCTACTTGTACGAAAGTAGGTGGCACAAGTGTGTTACGAAGAGTGTTTTTCGCAGCTTCTTCACCATTAGACTGAGCTGAGTAAGATGTACGATCAAGGGCGAAGTTGATAGCTTGACGGAAGTTTTTATTTGAAACAGCAGCCTGAGTAGCTTGTTTTTGTTCATCGCTGGTCTTAGCTGTGAAATTATAAGACTGACGATTGACGTTAAAGTTATAGTACCAAGAAGTTGCACCTTGCAAACTATAGACGATATTGTCCTTGTATTTTTCCTTTGTCTTAGCAAAGTTTGAACTATTTGGGTAGACACCTGCAGATGAGTAGGCTCCACTTTCAAAGTTACGAATCGTCATATCTTGGTCAGAACCATCAACATAGGCCAACTTAACTCTTTCAATCGTCACTTTTTCTTGATCATAGTAATGAGGGTTTTTCATATACTCAAGTGATGATTTAGATGTGAATTCTTTTAGCAAGTATGGACCACTATAGAGAATACTATCTGCTTTTAACTCTCCAAATGCTTTATCTTTAGAAGTCAAGAATTCTTCGTTAACTGGAAACAAAATGCTATTTGTTGTCTTAGAATTCCAGAAAGGTTCTGGACGTGTCAAGGTATATTGGACAGTATAGTCATCCAAGGCTTTAACACCAACATTTGAAAAGTCAGTATTTGCGCCTGTCACATAATCATCCAAGCCTTTGATTGAGTTTTGAATCAAATCCAGCGCTTGACTCTTATTATCAGCAGCGTATTTGACACCTGTCACAAAGTCTTGAGCTTTGATAGGTGCATATTCCTCCCCATCAGCTGTGAACCACTTGGCATCTTGGCGAAGTTTGTAAGTATAGGTCAAACCATCCTTTGAGACGCTCCAATCTTCTGCAAGGGCAGGAACAAGATTTCCGTAGTTGTCATTTTCCAAAAGACCATCTACCAAGTTGGTGATAACATTGGTATTGTCACCTGAATAGTCCAAAAGGTAGTTAAAAGTTGTTGGGTCAGCCCCAAAGGTTGAAGAATAGGTTTTGTCATCTGACGCAGACTGGCCACAAGCCGTTAGCAAGATAGCTGCAGCAAGAGTCAAACCTGCTCCTAATAAGCGTTTTTTCATGCCCATGATTTACTTTCTCCTTATATGTTAGGTTTTATAACATGTATATATTTTAACAAATTTTGTACCAAAAGTAAAGTTATTTAATTTTTAGAGCTTTCAAACCATAAAAAACAGAGAACCCCCGTCGCATTTGACAGGCATTCTCTGTTTCTATATTTTATGAAGGCTATTTAACGTGGTTAGCTAGCTCTTTTTGGTATTTGGCGTTTGTTTCAATCTTCTCTTTTTGCCATTTCTTGAGAGCTTCTTCGTATTCTTTAGTAGTTACAATATCATTTTGCAACTCTAAACCTTTGAATACAAACGGATCTCCCTTGATACCAACTTGAGAGTAGGCTTTTGTAAACGGCACTGTGCGACTTACGGTTGGAGAACCGCCTGAAGAAGCAACAGGGATGAGAAGGGCGCTATCTGAAACCCAAGCTTGTGCTTTAGCGTATTTTTCATAGCGTTTGTTGAGGTCTGTTGTTTCAGATGCTGCATCATCCAAGAGTTTCTTGTACTCATCAAGTCCAACTTGAGCCATGACTTCTGGATCTTTTCCTTTTGTGATACCCAAGTGTTTAAGGGCAGAACCCTTCTTAGCATCTAGGATATTGAGGTAGGTCGCTGGGTCTTGATAGTCAGGTCCCCAACCAGTTCCGTTCAAGTCATAGTCCTTTTGAGAAGGAACTTTAGCTTGAGAAGTAATGCTCATCTTTTCATTATCAGTCATTTGAAGAACATCGATGACAACATTTTCAGTTCCAAGCGCTGCTTCGACAGATTGTTTGAGGGAGTTGGTCTGCTGTACAGCGATGACATCTGTTTGTTCAACTGGAATATCCAAGTGAATTGGGAAGGTTACGCCCTTGCTTTGCAATTCTGACTTGGCTTTTTCAAAAGCAGCTTTTGCTTTGTCTGGGTTGTAAAGAGTATCTTTACCGTCTGTCAAAGCAACATCTTTCCATTGATCACCATAGGTGACAAGTTGTTCTTGCGCCAATTCTCCAAAGGTCTTTTCACCTACTTGGACATAGTCAAAAGGCACAAGGCTATTACGGATAATCTTGTCTGCACCTTCTTCACCATTCAACTGAGCCGCATAAGAATGACGGTCAAGCGCGAAATTGATGGCTTGACGGAAGTTCTTGTTGAGAAGCGCTTCTTTTGTTGATGTTTTTTGAGCATCATCAGTCTTAGCTGTCTTATTGTAAGATTGACGGTTTACGTTAAATGTAAGATAATAGCTAGTTGCTTCTTGCGGGCTATAGACAATCTTATCTCCGTATTCTTGCTTGGTTGATTCAAAGTTTGAAGAAGTCGGGAAGAGACGAGCTGTTGTGAATGACCCTGATGCAAAGCTACGAATCAATGACTCTTGGTCAGATCCATCATAGAAAGTAAGCTTGATGTGATCAATCTTAACATTATCTTTATCCCAATAGTTTGGATTCTTTTCGTACTCGATAACTGATTTTGAAGTTAGATTCTTCAAGATATATGGGCCGTTGTAGAGAATAGATGACGGTGTTGGTGTTCCATAATCTTTACCTTGAGAATTTAGGAATTCCTCATTAACTGGAAGCATCGGTGCTGTTGTCACCTTAGAATTCCAGAAGCTTTCAGGTTGGTTCAAGGTGTATTGAACAGTATAATCGTCGACTGCCTTGATCCCTACCGTTGAAAAGTCATTGCTCTCACCGCTAACATATTCTGCCAATCCTTTAATAGAATCTTGGATAAGAGTTAGACCATCCGACTTGCCATCTGCCGCATGTTTCAATCCAGTCACAAAGTCTTGAGCCTTGACTTCTGCATATTCTTCACCTTCAGAAGTATACCATTTCACACCTTTACGAAGCTTATAAGTGTAAGTCAAACCGTCCTGTGAAACTGACCAATCCTCAGCTAGAGATGGAATCAAATTCCCATACTTGTCATTTTCCAAGAGTCCATCTACAACGTTTGCGATAACGTCTGATGTCGAACTTTTACTAGTAACACTATAGTCCAAAGATGATGGATCGATAGCATATACATATGAGAATGATGTCGGAGCGTCAGCTTTTTTCTCAGTCTTACCACAAGCTGCCAAAAGAAGAGCTGCACTCATCGTAATCCCTGCTACTGCGAGCCACTTTTTCGATTTCATTGGTATTCTCCTTTAAAATACTATTTTCACCATTATACCCTATTTTCCCATAAAAGCAAGGGTTTATAAGGTATTTTTTAGAAAATTCAAACAAATATTTATTAAAGAAATTTCTACACTTATTTTAGTAAAGAGAGTGGGACAGAAATCGGTAATTCGTTAGAATTCGATTTCGTTGTCCCACCTCCGCACAGTTGAGTAGGGCTGTAAAAGCTGATGAAATCAGCGTAGTAGAGCCCACTCAACCACTGCGTCTTGCTCGGTAATCCAAAGACAATTGAGAGGCTGGCACTTTTGTCCCAGCCTCCTTTAGGTTTATTTGGCTAATTCGACACAGAAGGCATCCCAGGGAGCTAATGTTAGTTGTTCTAAGGTAGCTTTGACATCTGTATTTGCAATCAAGACTGACTTAAGGACTGCATCCAAGTGAAACTCTTGTTCTTGACTTGAGAGGTTAACTACCACTAAGAATCGGCGATTCCCGTCCTTACGGATATAAGCAAAGACTTTTTCAGCCGTTTCTAATAATTCAAAGTCAGCTTGAATTAGCCAGCTATTTTCTTTGCGAATCTGAACTAATTTTTGATAAGTATAGTAGATGGAATCTGGATTTGCTAAAGCCTCTTCTACATTAATCTTCGCATAGTTTGGATTGACTCCTAACCATGGTTTCGAGCTTGAAAAGCCAGCGTAGTCTGTAGTATCCCACTGCATTGGGGTACGCGCATTGTCACGCCCAATCACACGAATACTATCCATAATTTGCTCTAGCGGTACACCTTGTTCTAGCGCTTCTTTGGCATAGTTGAGGGATTCAATATCCTCTACTTGATCTAGCTTTTCAAATGGGAAATTGGTCATCCCAATCTCCTCACCTTGATAGATATAGGGTGTTCCTCTCATCAAATGAAGTAAAATCGCAAAAGCCTTGGCTGATTTCTCACGGTATTCTTGGTCATTTCCCCAGATAGAGACGATTCGAGGGAGGTCATGGTTGTTCCAGAAGAGGGAATTCCACCCATCCTCAACTCCTAATTCTGTCTGCCATTTGTTGAAAATCTCTTTTAATTCCCCAACATTTAGCTCTTTTTGGTACTGCCACTTAGGTTGTCCTTCCTGATACTGAAGACAGATATGTTCAAACTGGAAGACCATAGACAGTTCTTGTCCTTTTGGATCTGAATATAGTTTTGCGATTTCTGGTGTCGCTCCCCATGTCTCCCCTACTGTCAAGAGCTCTTTGCCGCCGAAAGTAGCCTGATTCATTTCCTTGAGATAGGGATGGAGCATAGGACCATTGTTGACAATCTTCTGATCAGGAATTTTCCCAATCATGTCAATAACGTCCATACGAAATCCACCGATCCCTTTATCAATCCAAAAATTCATCATTTCATAGATTTTTTGGCGTAGTTCTTCATTTTCCCAGTTAAGGTCTGGTTGTTTCTTACTGAAAAAGTGCAGGTAATATTGACCAGCCTTTTCGTCGTATTCCCAAGCAGACCCACTAAAGATAGACTTCAAATCATTGGGCTCATCTCGCCAGATATAGTAGTCACGTTCAGGGCTGTCAGGATTCTCACAGGCCTCAACAAACCAAGCATGCTCATCTGATGTATGATTGACCACCAAATCCATAATGATTCGGATATCTCGTTTTTTAGCTTCAGCAATGAGCTCATCCATATCTTCCATGGTTCCAAAGATAGCCGCGATATCTTGATAATTGGCAATATCATAACCATTGTCATCCATGGGGCTATCATAGACTGGAGAAAGCCAGATCGCTGTGATCCCTAACTTAGCTAGATAGTCTAGCTTACTGGTAATCCCAGGTAAATCACCAATCCCGTCCCCATTGCTATCCTTAAAACTCTTAGGATAGACTTGATAAACAACTGCATTGTGCCACCATTTTTCTTGCATATTCTTACCTCTTTTGCTATTTCATCTATAGACCATCATAGTCTTTTTCAACCATTTATGCAAGCGTTTGCTTGAATCTTTTTCCTTATTTCGAACCTCCGCGGTTTCTTATCTTCTATTTTTTTTATATAATAGAGGTCAGAGGTAAAAAAATGAAAAAACAAGCTTTTAGTTCTGAACAATATTTGAATCTGCAACGCGACCATATCTTGGAGCGTATTCATCAATTTGACGGTAAGCTCTACTTGGAGTTTGGGGGCAAGATGTTGGAAGACTTCCACGCTGCTCGTGTTCTTCCCGGTTATGAGCCTGACAATAAAATCAAACTCTTGCAAGAGTTGAAGGAACAGGTCGAGGTTGTAATTGCCATCAACGCTAGCAATATCGAGCACTCAAAAGCTCGTGGAGACTTGGGCATTTCTTATGACCAAGAAGTGCTTCGTTTGATCGATAAATTCAATGAACTCGGTATCTTTGTTGGTTCAGTTGTCATTACTCAATATGCAGGCCAACCGGCAGCTGATGCCTTCCGTAATCAATTAGAGAAAAATGGTATCGACTCTTATCTCCACTACCCTATCAAGGGGTATCCGACAGATATGGATCACATCATTTCTCCTGAAGGTATGGGGAAAAACGACTATATCAAAACTAGTCGTAACTTGATTGTCGTGACTGCTCCTGGGCCTGGTTCAGGTAAGTTGGCAACTTGTATGTCTAACATGTACCACGACCAAATCAACGGTATCAAGTCTGGCTATGCTAAATTTGAAACCTTCCCAGTTTGGAATCTCCCACTTCATCATCCAGTAAATTTGGCTTATGAAGCTGCTACAGCAGACCTAGATGATGTCAACATGATTGACCCATTTCATCTCCAAACTTATGGAGAAACCACAGTCAACTACAACCGCGATATCGAGATTTTCCCTGTTCTGAAACGTATGTTAGAACGTATCCTAGGTAAATCTCCTTATGCATCTCCGACTGATATGGGCGTCAACATGGTTGGCTTTGCCATTATTGACAACGATGCAGCGATTGAAGCATCCAAACAAGAAATCATCCGTCGCTACTACCAAACAGTGCTTGATTTCAAGGCTGAAAAAGTCGGTGAAACTGCCGTTAAAAAAATCCAACTGCTCATGAACGACCTTGGCATCACACCAGCTGATAGAAAGGTTGCTGTTGCCGCACGTCAAAAAGCAGAAGAAACAGGCGGACCAGCTCTAGCTCTTGAATTACCTTCTGGTGAAATCGTTACTGGTAAGAACTCAGAACTCTTTGGTCCAACAGCCGCTGCTTTGATCAATGCAATCAAGAAATCAGCTAACATCGATGCTGAAACAAAATTAATTGAACCAGAAGTGGTGAAACCAATTCAAGGTTTGAAAATCAATCACTTGGGTAGCCGTAACCCTCGACTCCACTCAAATGAAATCCTTATCGCACTTGCAATCACAGCTATGCAGAATCCTGATGCAGATCGTGCCATGAAAGAACTCGGAAACCTCAAAGGAAGCGAAGCTCACTCTACGATTATCCTAACAGACGAAGACAAAAATGTTCTTCGCAAACTAGGAATCAATGTAACCTTTGATCCTTACTACCAATACGATCGTTTGTATCGCAAGTAAAATACGACACTCACTCCTCTAAGAGTTGGATCCTCATCGTCCAGCTCTTAGAGTTTTTTTATGGTGATCAAGTCGAATTTTTTTTTAAAGGCTTTTAATTTAATTATTGAATTTTAATTATCTACCTAAGCCTCCTAATTTACTCCTTGTTTCACCTTAAATATACATAAAAAATGAACAAAGCAGGATTCTGATTTTCAGAAAACTATTTTGTTCACTTTTTGTTATGATTTAAACTCTTATACTCAATGAAAATCAAAGAGCAAACTAGGAAGCTAGCCGCAGGTTGCTCAAAACAGTGTTTTGAGGTTGTGGATAGAACTGACGAAGTCCGCTCAAAATACAGTTTTGAGGTTGCAGATGGAAGCTGACGTGGTTTGAAGAGATTTTCGATGAGTATTAGCTTATTCTACCGTTACTGATTTAGCAAGGTTACGTGGCTTGTCCACATCAAGTCCACGGTGTAGGGTTGCAAAGTAAGCGACCAATTGTGTTGGTACGACCATTGAGATTGGTGAGAGGTAAGGGTGTACGGTCGTAAGGACAATATCATCGGTATCTTTAGCAACATTTTCTTCTGCAATAGTAAGGACCTTAGCGCCACGTGCTGCCACTTCTTGGATATTTCCGCGAGTGTGGTTGGCAAGAACTGGGTCTGACAAGAGGGCCAATACAGGCGTTCCTTCTTCAATCAAAGCAATAGTTCCATGCTTGAGTTCTCCAGCCGCAAAACCTTCACACTGGATATAAGAAATCTCTTTGAGCTTGAGACTAGCTTCCATGGCTACATAGTAATCTTGACCACGTCCGATGTAAAAGGCATTACGTGTTGTTTCAAGAAGATCACGCACCTTGCTATCAATCAATTCTTTTTCTGAGAGAGTTGATTCGATAGACTGAGCCACGATAGACAACTCGTGAACCAAGTCAAAGTCTTGAGCTTTTTCGTTGCCATTTGCTTCACCAACTGCTTTTGCAAGGAAGGCAAGAGCTGCGATTTGCGCAGTATATGCCTTGGTTGAAGCAACGGCAATTTCAGGACCTGCGTGAAGAAGCATGGTATGGTTAGCTTCACGTGACAAAGTTGATCCTGGCACGTTTGTCACTGTCAAGCTTGGAATTCCCATTTCATTGGCCTTAACCAAAACTTGACGGCTATCAGCTGTTTCACCAGATTGGCTGATAAAGATGAAGAGTGGTTTCTTGCTGAGAAGTGGCATACCGTAGCCCCACTCAGATGAAATACCAAGTTCAACTGGCGTATCTGTCAATTCTTCTAACATTTTCTTAGAAGCAAATCCTGCGTGGTAAGAAGTCCCAGCTGCTAGAATGTAGAGGCGGTCTGCCTCTTGAACAGCCTTGATGATAGCTGGATCAACCACTACTTGACCAGCTTCATCTGTATAGGCTTGGATCAACTTACGCATCACCGTTGGTTGCTCATCGATTTCCTTGAGCATGTAGTAAGGGTAAGTTCCCTTACCGATATCTGACAAGTCGAGCTCTGCAGTGTAGCTAGCACGCTCACGACTGTTGCCATCATAGTCTTGCACTTCAACGCTATCAGCTTTCACGATAACCAACTCTTGGTCATGGATCTCCATGTATTGGTTAGTTTCACGAATCATAGCCATAGCATCTGAGCAGACCATATTGTAACCATCTCCAAGACCAATCAACAGTGGTGATTTGTTCTTGGCCACATAGATGACTTCAGGATCTTGTGAGTCAACCAAGGCAAAGGCATAAGAACCACGGATGATGTGAAGAGCTTTTTTGAAGGCTTCAAGTACTGACATGCCGTCTTCTTCAACAAATTTTCCAATCAAGTGTACAGCGATTTCTGTATCTGTTTGTCCCTTGAAGTGGTGACCTGCAAGGTATTCTTCCTTGATTTCAAGGTAGTTTTCAATCACCCCGTTGTGCACCAAGACAAAACGTCCTGTCTCAGAGCGGTGTGGGTGAGCATTGTCCTCTGTTGGTTTCCCGTGAGTCGCCCAACGAGTATGTCCGATACCAGTTGTTCCCTCAACACCAGCCGTTTTAGCAGACAATTCTGCAATGCGACCAACAGCCTTAACCAAATGGTTTTCAGCACCACCTAGGACAAAAATTCCCGCAGAATCATAGCCACGGTATTCGAGCTTTTCAAGCCCTTGAATCAAAATATCAGTTGCATTTGTGTTTCCAACAACACCAACAATTCCACACATAGTATATACGACACAGGCTAGCTGTGCTTTCTCCTTAAAATTGGTATAGTCTAATTCTTATTTTATAGAATCAGCAAAAACAGTATATACTTGTTTCTTTTACTTGTCAAGAGTAAAAATTGGTATAGCGTGATTCTACTGATTCTTTATACTAAAAGTCTACCATATTTCACCTAAAGCAAGTATTTAAAAAGGGCTTTATCGCCCTTTTTAAATACTATTTTGTAGCAAGCTTGTCTGCCTCTACTACTTCTTGAAAGGTTTTTTGATAATTTACTTTAATCGTCATTGTCATGTGAGAGTCCTCGTTTCTTTTTGATGAACCTAGTATAAAATCCCTTCCTAAAACATAGCTTATATTTTCCTTAGAAAAAACTAAAAGTAACTTGTGACTCAATGAAAACGAAAGAGAAAACTAGAAAGCTAGTCACAGCTTTCTCAAAGCACTGCATTCAGTTTACCAGATAGACTAAGACCTCGTTTGAAGTGGTGTTTAAGTTTATGCATTCAGTAAATAAAATTAATATAAGCATTTTTCTAAATCCCTTAGCTGCGAATCCCCACACAAAAAGAGCGTTATCGCTCTTTTACTTAGTATTTAGGAGAAGGTGCTTGCTCCTGTTGAAACGTTTTTTGGTAATTTACTTTAATCGTCATGTGAGAGTCCTCGTTTCTTTTTGATGACTCTAGTATAGGCAATAACCCTAAAAGCAAACTTAAGATTTTCTTAGAGAAAGCTTAATCTAAATGTTCTTTCTTTTCTAGATTTAGGGCAATCATATGCCACTCTGGGTCCCCCTGCCAGTTAGGAAGGGAGCTGATATAGCTAGCCACCTTACGTGCTTCCTCAAGTATTGGGAAGTCCTCGATAATATCAGCCACTTGAAACTCTGGTAGACCTGACTGTCTGGTTCCAAAGATTTCACCAGAACCACGCATTTTCAAATCTTCTTCTGCAAGGACAAATCCATTAGTCGTTTCCGTCATGATGCGCATACGATCCTTTCCAGAGTCAGTTTTGGGATTGGCCACAAGTACCGCATAGGACTGCTTGTCTCCACGACCTACACGACCCCGAAGCTGATGGAGTTGACTAAGCCCAAAACGATCAGCATCCATGATAATCATGACTGTCGCATTTGGAACATTAACCCCAACCTCGATAACTGTTGTCGAAACCAGAATATCAGTCTTTCTATCTTTGAACTCCTGCATAATCTGGTCTTTTTCATCACTCTTCATCTTACCGTGTAAGAGGGCAACTTTTGCTTTTCCAGAAAAATGAGCAGTCAATTCTTCCGATAAAGCAATAGCATTTTTCAAATCCAGAGCTTCTGATTCTTCAATCAAGGGAGAAATAACATAGGCTTGTGAACCCTTCTGAATCTCACCCTCCAACCAAGTCAAGACCTGTGGTAATTGCTCGTGCTTGATCCAGCGAGTTACGATCGGTTTTCGTCCCGCTGGCATCTGGTCAATAATAGATACATCCATATCCCCAAAGGCTGTAATGGCCAAGGTCCGTGGTATGGGAGTTGCCGTCATCATAAGGACATCTGGATTTTCTCCTTTTTCACGTAGGATACGTCTTTGTCCCACACCAAAACGGTGTTGCTCATCGATGATAATCAAGCCGAGTCGAGCATAGTCTACTCCATCCTGTATAAGAGCATGGGTTCCAATAATCACATCGGCTTCCCCCTTGGCAATCTTTTCTAAAACTTGGCGCTTTTCTCCAACTTTTAAAGAACCTGTCAAAAGAGCTAGTCTTAAATCTGGAAAGAGACTCTCTAGACTTTCAAAATGTTGCTCTGCAAGGATTTCTGTCGGTACCATGAGGGCAGCCTGGTAACCCGCCGTTACAGCAGCATACATAGCTAGTCCTGCAACAACTGTCTTCCCGCTGCCTACATCCCCTTGTAAAAGGCGATTCATATGGCGGTCAGAACTCATATCGGTCAAGATTTCTTGCAGACTCTTTTCTTGGGCTTGGGTCAAAGCAAAAGGCAATTCCTCTTTAACCGCAGTTAGTTTTTCTTGCGACCAGTTCAAGACCAGACCACTTCCTTGGACCATGTTTTCAGATTTGAGGCTTTGCAATTGCATTTGAAAATAAAAGAGTTCCTCAAACTTGATTCGACGAAGGGCTTGTTTGTATTCTGCCAAATCCTTAGGAAAGTGCATAGCACGAACAGCTTGGCAACGTGACATGAGCTTATATTTGTCTAGCAAGGTTTGGGGGAGATTTTCCTCAATCAAAAGATCCAATCCTTGATCAAAGGCAGTCTTAATCACCTTAACCAAGGCTGTTTGACTAATTCCTTGAGCTAAGCGATAGACAGGTTGAAGTTCATCATCCACTTGGGCCAAGACCTTCATCCCTGTCAGACTAGCCTTGGCACGATCCCACTTACCAAATACAGCAAGAGTCGCACCCAGTTCAATCTTATCTGCTAGATAAGGTTGATTAAAGAAATTGACCGCAAAAACAACCTCTCCCTGCTTGATGCTAAAGCGCAGACGATTACGCTTAAATCCATAATACTGAACACTAGCTGGCGTTACCACCTGACCAGACAGAACAGCCTTTTCGCCATCTTCTAGCTCTAGTACCTGCTTGGTCTTGAAATCTTCATAACGGAAAGGAAAGTAGAGCAAGAGATCTTGCAAGTTTTCAATTCCTAGTTTAGCATATTTCTCTGCTGATTTAGGTCCCACGCCAGGCAAGACATGCAAGGGTTGATGTAAATTCATGCTACTCTCCTTTCCATCTGTTTCTTAATAATATTCTCTCGGGATACGGTCACTAAGAAGGCAAACCACTTCATAGTTGATAGTTCCACGATAGGTTGCTACCTCTGTTGTAGTAATTTCCTTATCGCCATTTGTTCCAATCAAGGTTACTTTGGTCCCTAGTGGATAGACCTTAGGCAAACGAATGGTGATTTGGTCCATAGAAACTCGGCCAACAATTGGACAAGCTTGCCCATCCACCAGGACTGAAAAGTTTTGCATATCTCGCGTCCAACCATCAGCATAGCCGATTGGTAGAGTAGCGATAACTTGTTCGGAATCAGATTCATAAGTAGCTCCATAGCCTACATAAGCACCTGCTGAAACTGTCTTGACATGAACCAAGGCAGATTCCAAGGATAAGGCTGGTTTGAGGTCATAGGGTAATTCCAAGACCTGTCCACTAGGATTGAGTCCGTACATAGCATCCCCCATACGAACCGCTTTGAAAATCGTTTCCGCATGCCAAAGGGTTGTAGCCGAGTTGCTTGCATGAACCAGTTCTGGCAAATCTTTAAATTCTGCTAGAATCGCTTTGAAATGCTGCAATTGTTGTTCAAAGTAGACCTCTGACTTCTCATCTGCTGTCGCAAAGTGAGTAAAAACCCCTTCAACATAAGCTCCATGTTCCTGAAGCAAAACTTGGACCTCTTGAGCTTCTCTAGCATCTCTAAAACCAATCCGTCCCATACCTGAGTCGATTTTAAGGTGAACTGTTAGCCCAGATAGGTCTGAATGGGTAGCCAATAAGGCTTGCACCCACTCTAGACCAGCCACCGTCAAGGTAATATCAAATTCTTGGGCTAGTGGAATTGACTCGACCTCAGATACACCTAAAATGAGAATCTTCTTAGCAATACCTGCCTGACGAAGTTCCAGTGCTTCATCGATATTTGAAACGCAAAATCCGTCAACATCTGACTGGATAGCCGTCGCAACAGCGACCGCCCCATGACCATATGCATTAGCCTTTACAACCGCCCATTTGAGAGTCCCTTTTGGAATATGAGTTCCCATTTGCTGGATGTTATAGCGGATCGCTCCTAGATCAATAAGAGCCTTGGTTGGTCTATGTGGACTTGTTTTCATGAGATTCCTCCAAAATTACACTTGCAGTTGCATATTGTTCAGTGTGGCTGATCGATAGCCAAATCTTACCATGAAAAGGAGCTTGGCTAAAATAAGGGGCGCCCTTCTCGTCATTCAAAATCTCTAAATCCTGAAAACTAAACTTGCCTATTCCTGTTCCCATAGCCTTAGCAAAAGCTTCTTTAGCAGACCAACGCCCTGCTAGATATTCTATTTTTCTGCGTCCTTTAAGTCCAGTAAAGCGCTCCAGTTCCTTGACCGTCAAAACACGCTGGGCAAAACTGTCTTTTCTTTCAACCGCCTCTTGTATCGACGCTAATTCTTCGATATCAATACCATGTCCAACTATCATTTTTCATCAAAAGAAGTTGAGATACCCCCAACTCCATCCTTTTCACTTATTTTGTTAAGGTAGCGTAAATTTCTTCTACCAAGGCTTCTGTATGTTCCCAACCTAGACATGGATCTGTAATCGAACAGCCAAATATTTCTGGCTGATTTTGACGACCATCTGCTAGATAAGACTCAATCATGAACCCACGAACCGTTTTCTTGATTTTCTCATTCCAATCACGATTGAGTAAAGTCTGGCGCACGATGCGAATTTGCTCTAGATACTGCTTGCCTGAATTATCATGGTTGGTATCAATGACAATAAAGGGATTTTCCAAGCCCATTTTCTCATAACCTTCGATTGAATTTAACAGGGTTTCATAGTAAAAGTTGGGTTCATTTTTCCCATACTCATTTAAGGCCCCACGAAGGATGGCGTGGGCCAAGGGATTGCCAGATGTCTCAACTTCTTGTCCATGGTAAAGGAAGGTTTGCTTGTTTTGCGCCGCATAGATGGCATTGAACATGACCGACAAATTACCAGAAGTTGGATTTTTCATCCCAACCGGCGCATCAATCCCTGAAGCCACAAAGCGGTGCTCCTGGTCCTCCACAGAACGCGCCCCCACCGCATGGTAGCTGACCAAATCATCAACCAAAACGAGATTAGATGGGTAGAGCATCTCATCTGCTGTTGTCAATCCTGTTTCAGTAATGACCCGATAATGTAGCTGGCGAACAGCCTGCAAACCATTAATCAAGCTCGGCGCTTTTGAAGTATCTGGTTGGTGCACCAAGCCCTTATAGCCATCTCCATTGGTACGTGGTTTAGCTGTATAAACGCGCATGACCATAAAAATCTTATCGGCCACTTTTTTCTGTAAGTCCGACAAGCGACGAGCATACTCAAGGACTGCTTCTTCATTGTCAGAAGAACATGGCCCTATGACTAGCAGGATACGCTCATCCTTACCAGAGATGATCTCTGCTAATTCACGATCACGACTTTCCTTACGACTCAAAGCCTCTGCAGATAATTGTGTTTCTGCTTTTATCGCTTCAATATCGATTTCTTGACCCTTTTCAATAAATGCCATTTTATTCTCCTAGTCTTTGATAGATTTCTCGAACCAAAGCTTCCGTATTTTCCCATCCTAGACATGGATCCGTGATGGATTTACCAAAGACTTCCGGCTCATTTTGACGTCCATCCTCTAGATAGGATTCAATCATAAATCCACGAACATATTTTTTTATCTTTTCATTCCAGTCGCGGTTAATCAAGGTTTGGCGAACAATACGGATCTGTTCCATGTATTGTTTTCCTGAATTATCATGGTTGGTATCGATGATGATAAATGGATTTTCAAGCCCCATCTCTTCATATTGGGCAATGGTGTCCACTAGATTATCGTAATAATAGTTAGGAATATTTTTCCCGTATTCATTGAGGGCTCCACGAAGAATAGCATGAGAGAGTGGATTTCCAGTCGTCTCTACTTCTTTCCCCAAGAAAAGGAAGCTCTGCTTATTTTGTGCCGCATAAATCCCATTAAACATGACATTGAGATTGCCAGATGTTGGATTTTTAAAGCCAGTTGAAAAATCTGCTCCACTAGCTACAAAACGGTGTTGCTGGTCTTCGACAGAACGAGCCCCAACTGCCATGTAGGAAATTAAATCATCTACAAGCGGAAGATTTT
Source organism: Streptococcus sp. KHUD_014 (assembly GCF_051106275.1). Taxonomy (GTDB): domain Bacteria; phylum Bacillota; class Bacilli; order Lactobacillales; family Streptococcaceae; genus Streptococcus. The sequence continues at coordinate 1,750,824 of NZ_CP193666.1, forward strand.
CTGGATATAGCATCTCATCTGCTGTCGTCATCCCTGTTTCAGAAATAACGCGATAATGCAGATGACGAACGGCCTTGATCCCATTGATGAGGCTGGGCGCTTCTTTAGCATTCGGCTGATGAATCAAGCCCTTATAACCGTCACCATTTGTACGTGGTTTAGCAGTATAGACACGCATGACCATAAAGACACGGTCTTTGACTTCTTCTTGCAAGGCTGAGAGACGCTTAGCA